>JANYAM010000195.1 GCA_025361365.1 Opitutus sp.
AGGCCGTGAAGAATCTCACCGACGCCCGCACCGAGTTCGAGAAGGGCGGCCGCGCCGACCTCGTCGCCGCCAACAACGCGGAGATCGCGATCCTGGAGAAATACCTGCCCAAGGGGCTCGATCTCGCCAAACTCGAGGCGCTCGTCGTCGAGGTCATCGCCGCCACCGGCGCCACGTCGAAGAAGGAAATGGGCAAGGTCATCGGCGCGCTCAAGCAGCGGTCCGAGGCCGCTCTCATCGACTTCGGCGCCGCGAGCAAGCTCATCCAGGCCAAGCTGCCCTGACGTGGCGCTGATCGATCCCCTCTTCTCGATCGGCTTCGCCCGGAAGGCCGTCTGGAAGCTGTGGTATCCGTTCCTCACGCGCCGGCTGCGCGGCGAGGAGGTGCTGTTCCTCAACTACGCGTTCGAGACCAAGCCGCCCGTCGGGTTGCCGCTCGATCCCGCCGACGAACCGAACCGCGCCTGCATCCAGCTTTACCATCACGTCGCCACGCAGGTTGAGCTGCGGGGCAAGCATGTCCTTGAAGTGAGCTGCGGTCACGGTGGCGGCGCGTCATGGCTCACGCGCACGCTGGGGCCGGTCCGCTACGTCGGCCTCGACCTGAATCCCACGGGCATCAAGTTCTGCCGGCAGCGCCACTCGGTTGCGGGACTGGAGTTCGTGCAGGGCGACGCCGAGAACCTGCCGTTCCCTTCCGCCAGCTTCGATGCCGTCATCAATGTCGAGGCCTCGCACTGTTACCCGGACTTCCCGCGCTTTCTCGGCGAGGTGGCGCGCGTGCTGAAACCCGGCGGCCATTTCCTCTACGCCGACTTCCGCTTTGCCGAGGGCTTCGCCGACTGGGAGCAGGCGCTCGCCGCCGCGCCGCTGCAGCAGATCCGGACCCGCGTCATCAACGCCGAGGTCTTGCGCGGCATGGACCGGAACTCGCACCGCTCGCAGGACCTGATCGTGCGTCACCTGCCGGCGTTCCTGCACTCGCTCGGTCGCGACTTCGCCGGCATCCAGGGCTCGCGGATCTACGAGGCGCTGAAGGAGAATCGCGTCTCCTACCGCTCGTATTGCTTTCAGAAAATGTAGGGTCGCCGCTGGCCGGCGGACCTGATGGGCCAGGACACGGCCCGGCGACGAGCGCCGACCCTGCGCAGATAGCTCACTCCTCCGTCACGTCCACGCCTTCGAGCTCCCCGTCGTCACTGATGCGCACGCTGACGGTCATCGGCCGGCAGCAGACTTCGCAGTCCACCGTGAACTCGGCGCTGCCCTCGCTGGTGTCCAGCGCGAGCGAGAACGTCTCGCCGCAGTGCGGGCACTCGAGGCTGAGGGAATCTTGCATTTAATGTAGGGTCGCTGCCAGCCGGCGGACCGTTTCTGGGTCAGGCGCGGTCCGGCGACAAGCGCCGACCCTACACATGACTACGGCGCCGCCCACTTCAGCAGGCCGAGGAAGATGCCGACGATGGCCGCCGACAATGCGCAGCAGATGATGAAGCCGACCGCGTCGACTTTGTCCCATTTGCAGAATTCCCAGTTGGAGGCAGGCAGCAGCTTGGTCGAGTCGAAGCGGGTCGGGTTGCGCACCGTCTCGGCCATGGTCGCCGCCTCGAGCTCGGGCGTGTCGCCGACCGGCGTCTTCATCTTGCCGTAGAATTCCGCGACGAGCTTCGGGTCGGTCGGTCGCGTCAGCAGACTGACAATGATCAACACGGCGAACGGGAACAGGGCGTCGAAGAAGAACCGGAGCGTGAAGCGCTGGGTGGGTGACATGCCCTCGACATCCACGCCGACCTTGCCCGCCAGCCACGCGGCGAAGTTGAAGGGGTTGGTGCGGAGCGGGGCGGCGACCAGCGGGCTCGTGAGATCGCCTTCGCGTTGATGGACCACCTTGGAGAAATAAACCCCGGTGCCCGGGGTCGTGCTCATCACGGTGAGCGACGGAGCCGTGGCGATGGCCGGCACGTGCGAGACCGTCCAGGGAATGACCAAGGTGGCCATCGTGGACAGCACAACGCAGCACCAGACCGCCGGGGCCGTGACGCGCCGCCACCAGAAGGTCAGCAACACCGCCGCGCCGAACGGAATGTTGACGGTCAGGACGATGGTCACGACGTCATAGAAATTGCCCATGAGCATCGCCGCGCCGGTGCCGAGCACGAGCACGACCACGATGGTGCAGCGGGCGTAGAACACGCCCTGCGATTGCGAAAGGTCGGGCCAGACCTGGCGGTAGACGTTGCGGACGAAGAGCGAGGAGATGGCGAGGGCCTTGGCCGCGAGCGTGGACATCGTGCCGGCCAGCACGCCGGCGAGCATCAGGCCGATAAGGCCCGGACCGAGGAGCTTGTTGGACAGGGCGCCCCAGGTGGCGTCGGGATCCGCCAGGCCGCCCGCGCCGAACACGGCGACGGCGATCAAGCCGGCGAACGACCACAGGATGATCATGAAGCGCTTGAGGTAGGTGCCGGTGACGCCCGAGCGCGCGGCGAACTCGTTCTTCGCCGAGCCGCAGATGCCCATGTTGTGGCTGAGGCCGGCGTTCTGGACGATGCTCACCAGCAGGATGCCGCAAAGGCTGATGACGGAGAACTGCCCACTGTTGGCGGAGCCGAAGAGGTCGAACATTCGCGCCGGCACTTTCTCGGCCAGCGCGTGCCAGCCGCCGATGGCGGCGAGGCCCGTCGGGATCAGCAGCAGGGAAAAGACGATGATGAGGATACTCTGCAGGCCCTCGTTGACGGCGGCAGCGGCCATGCCGCCCATGACGATGTAGGCGCCGACAATCACGGTGAACACCGCGTAGAAGAGCACGTCGTTCAGCACGGTGATGTAGCTGTGCAGCTCGCCGCGGGTGTTGCGGTCGCGCAGCGTGTCGAGCTTGGCTTGCTCAGGAGCGGCCAGTGGCGCGGCGGCGCTTTGCTTCTCCAGCGCCTTCATCTCCCGGTAGCCCTCGACCGAGGCGCGGTCTGCGGCGGTCCACTGGACCTCCTGCTTCACCACGAGGGACGAGGCGATCTTGTAGGCGGTGACGTTGCCGAAGCCGAGGAAGACGCACGCCACGAGGATCTGGAAGATCGCGTAGAACAGGCTGAGCTTCTTGCTCGCGTAGCGGTTTTCGAACAGGTCGGCGAGCGTCGTGAGCCGCACACGGCGGAACCAGACGTTCATGAACCAGAAATACGGGTTCATGAACACGGTCTGGAACGACAGCCACGCGCCCGGTGCGCCCTGCTGGTAGACGAAGCTCGCCGTGCTGACCGCGCCCTGCGGCTCGGTGGCGTTGCCGAAGTTCAGGAAGAACTGGTAGAGCTTGCCCAGCTTGCGGCCGGCGAGGAAAAAGCCTTCCTCGTTCTTGGTCGCGGCGCCGGCCCGCTTGCCGATGTAGACGACCGCCGCCAGGTAGGCGACGACGATGAAAATGTCCAGGGGGTGCAGGCTGCCGAGCATGGGGTAAGGAGTAAGCGAAGCGGGTCAATCCAACGGGGCCGGGGCGGTCAGGCAGGGCCAAATCCTACTGACAGTAAGATTGGGGTGCAAAGGCGCGTCGGAGGCAAGGCATGAAGCTGGCGACCCTACCTCACTCTGACCGTCAACCGGCTTTGCTTTTGACCGACCTTGGCGCGGGCGCATGCTGCCTCACCCCACGTGAAGACCGCCGCCTCGCTTCTCCGGCTGATAGTTCCTGTCTGGGCTCTGCTGAGTGGGGCCCTGCCCGCATTGGCCGATCCCAATGTGGCCGTGATCGCCCACGCCCGGGAAGATTATACCGAGCAAAAGTTCGCCGGGGGCAAAGCAGCGGTAGAGACCTACGTTTTCATGGAGGGCAGTTATTTCGAAGGCACCACCGTGGATCACTCGATCGAACGCATGCCTTTCCGGCGGATCGCCGAATATCTGGGCACGGAACTGGCGCGGCAAAATTACCTGCCCGCGCAATCCATCAACGATGCGCAGTTGCTGCTCGTCGTGCACTGGGGCACCACCACCCCGCGAGTTTCGGTGCAGGAATCGTTTGGCGGCACCAACCTGAGCTCCCCGGTGACGGGTGCGGCCGATATTGCCGCTTTTGCCAAGGAGCATCCGGACGGGACGTTTGCCGGCGGCCTGCCGCCTGCGCCCGACACCACGCAGACCCCGGAAGCCAATGACCTGGCTGGCGTGGTGGATCGCCTGATCGGCAATGTCAGCGTGGGTAACTCGGCCGCGCTGCTCGGTTACCAGGAGGAGATTCACAAGCTCAGCAAGGCCTATTCCCAAACACAGAGCGACATCATCAACTTCCACCTGACCAGCGAGCGCTATTTCATCACGATCATGGCTTATGAGGTGAAGCAGCTGCGTGAAAACAACTCCCGGCACCGCCCGGTCTGGAGCCTCCACCTCAACATCAGCTCGCCGGGCAATAATTTCAGCACCGCCCTCGATCGCATCAGTATTGCCGCGGCGGAATACGCGGGCCGCTCCACTGATGGCCTGCAGACCGTCCGCCCGACTGTCCACGAGGGGAAGGTCAACTTGGCCCCACTTGTGATTATTGGTGAGGTAAAGGAGCCGTCAAAGCGGTAGGCGGACCAGACCGCCGTTGCCATGGCCTGCGCGATCGTATGTGCTGCCGGCAATCCTCCACCCCATGAAATTCCGCCTGCTCGCCCTGCTTTTCTCCACGCTGCCGCTGGTTGCCCTGGCGGCCGATGCTCCGGCCGCCAAGGCGGCGCCCACCGCCACCACGATCAAGCGCACGGCGGTCCATGTCGGTAGCGCCTCCGTGCCACTCACCCCGGGCACCAAGCTCGAGGTCCTCGGCCGCGACGGCGATGCGCTCGTCGTGAAGTTCCGTTCCACCAAGGGCACGGTTGCGCTCGCCGACACCGACTTCGATCCCGCCACCGAACTGCCCGCTGCTCCCGCCGCCGCAACGCCCGCCAAATCCGCGGCCACGCCGGCCGCCCCCGCCGCGGCCATGGCCACGCCGCCGCCCGCCCTCTCCCTCGACCAGAAGCCCGCCAGCAACTACGGCAAGATGGTCCAGAAGGCCAAGCAGGTCGAGCAGGCGCACAAGGACAAGCTCGTCAACCCGACCGACGAGATCCTCGACGAAAAGCCGAAGAGCTAGTCAGATTGGCATCTGGCTATTGCGGGTGATTAGGCCGGCTGAAACGTCCGGCCCGGGGTCACATTGCTTTTGACCAGGTCCGTCCCAGCTATTCTACTGGCTCCTCGCCTGTGGTCCCGGCCACTGGACGAGCCCGACAAAGCTCTCCGAGCGAAGAAGGGTCACTTTCCCCTTCACTCTCACTTTCTCATGCGTCCGACCATCATCTACACCAAGACCGACGAGGCCCCTGCGCTCGCCACCTATTCCCTCCTGCCGATCGTGCAGGCCTTCACCAAGCACGCGGGCATCAACATCGAGACGCGCGACATCTCCGTCGCCGCCCGCATCCTGGCCGCCTTCTCCGACCTCCTGCCGACCGAGCAGCGCGTGCCCGACGCCCTCGCCGAACTGGGCGCCCTGACCCTCAAGCCCGAGGCCAACATCATCAAGCTGCCCAACATCTCAGCCTCCGTGCCGCAGCTCAAGGAGGCCATCGCCGAGCTCCAGGCTCACGGTTACAAGCTCCCGGACTTCCCCGAGGTGCCGAAGACCGACGCCGAGAGGGACGCCAAGGCCCGCTACGCGAAAGTCATGGGCTCCGCCGTCAACCCCGTCCTCCGCGAAGGCAACTCCGACCGCCGCGCCCCCAAGGCCGTCAAGGATTACGCCCGTGCCCACCCGCACTCCATGGGCAAGTGGTCCGCCGACTCCAAGACCTCCGTGGCCACCATGGGCCACGATGATTTCTTCTCGAATGAGAAGAGTGTCACAGTCGCCGCCGCGACCACCGTCAAGATCGAGTTCGTGCCCGCTCCCGTGACGGTTGCCGGCGTGACCACGCAGTCGCCCACCGTCGTGCTCAAGGAGAAGACTCCGTTGAAGGCCGGCGAGATTCTCGACGCCACTTTTATGAGCAAGAACGCGCTCGGCGCCTTCTTTGCCCAGCAGATCGCCAAGGCCAAGAAGGACGGTGTCCTCTTCTCGGTCCACCTCAAGGCGACCATGATGAAGGTCTCCGACCCGATCATCTTCGGCCTCGCGGTCCGCGTGTTCTTCAAGGACCTCTTCACGAAGCACGCCGCCACCCTCGTCCGGCTCGGCGTCGACCTGAACAACGGCTTCGGCGACCTCGTCGAAAAGATCCAGACTCTCCCTGCCGCCGAGAAGGCCGCCATCGAGGCCGACATCGCCGCCGTCTTCGCCGCCCGCCCGGGCGTCGCCATGGTCAACTCCGACAAGGGCATCACCAACCTCCACGTCCCGAGCGACGTCATCGTCGACGCCTCGATGCCCGCGATGATCCGCACCTCCGGCCAGATGTGGAACGCGTCGGGCAAGGGCCAGGACACCCTCTGCGTCATTCCCGACAGCAGCTACGCCGGCGTCTATGCGACCACGATCGACTTTTGCAAAAAGCACGGCGCCTTCGACCCGAAGACGATGGGCTCCGTGCCCAACGTCGGCCTCATGGCGCAGGCCGCCGAGGAATACGGTTCGCACAACAAGACTTTCAAGATCCCCGGCAAGGGCACCGTCCGCGTCACCGACGACACCGGCAAGGTGCTCTTCGAGCACGAAGTCGCCGACGGCGACATCTGGCGCGCCTGCCAGACGAAGGACGCCCCGGTGCAGGATTGGGTGAAGCTCGCCGTCAACCGCGCCCGTCTCTCCAACACGCCCGCCATTTTCTGGCTCGACGAGAAGCGCGCCCACGACGCCCAGATCATCGCCAAGGTAAAGACCTACCTCGCGCAACACGACACGAAGGGCCTCGACATCAAGATCCTCGCCCCAGCCGCCGCGTGCCTCGCGACCCTCGAGCGCCTCAAGGCCGGCCAGGACACCATCAGCGTCACGGGCAACGTCCTCCGCGACTACCTCACCGACCTTTTCCCGATCCTCGAGGTCGGCACGAGCGCCAAGATGCTCTCAATCGTCCCGCTGATGAATGGCGGCGGCTTGTTCGAGACCGGCGCCGGTGGCTCCGCCCCGAAGCACGTCGAGCAGTTCCAGCAGGAGAACTACCTGCGCTGGGACAGCCTCGGTGAGTTCTTCGCGCTCGCCGCCAGCTTCGAGCATCTCGCCATCACGCAGCAGCACGCGCAGGCCAAGGTCCTCGCCGATACGCTCGACCAGGCCAACGGCAAGTTCCTCGAGAACGACAAGTCCCCGGGTCGCAAACTCGGCACGATCGACAACCGCGGCTCACATTTCTACCTGTGTCTCTATTGGGCGCAGGCCCTGGCCGCGCAGACCTCCGATGCCGGCCTGCAAGCCATCTTCAAGCCGGTCGCCGAGAAATTGACGGCGGCGGAGAAGACCATCGTCGCCGAACTCCTCGCCGTGCAGGGCAAGCCCGCCGACATCGGCGGCTACTACCAGCCCGACGA
>JANYAM010000222.1 GCA_025361365.1 Opitutus sp.
CGCGCGGCCGGCGTCGAGGTGTGGTTCGACCAGAGCGAGCTCGTCGGCGGCGACGCGTGGGACGTGAAAATCCGCGGGCAGATCACGAGATGCGCCTTGTTCATGCCGGTGATCTCGGCCAACACCCAGGCGCGGCGCGAAGGTTATTTCCGAATCGAGTGGCGGTTGGCCGCCCAACGCACGCACGCGATGTCCGATGACACCGCCTTCCTCCTGCCGGTGGTGATCGATGATACGCGGGATGCGGACGCGAAGGTGCCGGCGGAGTTCAAGGCCGTGCAGTGGACACGCCTCCCGGGCGGAGAGACCTCGCCGGCATTCGTTACCCGGGTGAAAAAATTACTGGAAGGGGAAACAGAGGACGGAGGGCAGAAGACAGAGCACCGAACCCGGAACCAAGAACCCAGAGCCAATAACCGGCGGCTGGGCCGCCTGTGGTGGGCCCTGCCCATCCTCGGCGTGACGATGGCGCTGCTGCTGGTGATGAAGGAAGGGCGCAAGGATCCGGCGCCACCGCCCACGGTGGCGAAAGCAGCCTCTGTTGCGCCCGTTTCCGATGCCCGGAAACTCGTCGCCCAGGCCCGGCAGATTTACGAGGGTGGCGACGAGTTGAACCGCGAAAATCTTTTCTTTGCCGAGGATCTCGTGAAGCGCGCGCTGACCCTCGACCCGTCCGATCCGGAGGCGTGGGAGCTGTCCGCTTCGCTTTCCTACACGATGGTCTGGCACCTGATTGACAACTCCGAGCAGCGCCACACGACCTTGCTGAGCCAGTCGGCGCGGGCCCTGGCGCTCGCCCCGCAGTCGGTGCCCGCGCAGCTGGCCGTGATCAACGCCCGGCTGGCGATGAATTTCAACAGCCTGGCCGTGGGAGCGGCGGACTTGGAGCAGGAGCTGCTGGCGCTGGCCGCACGCGAACCGCGGAACTGGCAGGTGCAGAGCGCGCTTGGCAGCACCTACCGGTTTCTCAACCGACCGGAGGAATCCATCCTCGCCTTGCAGCGGGCGGTCGAGCTTTCTGGCGGGCACCCCCGGGCCGTGGCGGATCTCGTCAACGTGCTGTGGCGACGCAAGCGTTATGCGGAGGCCGACGTGGCCATCGCTGCCGCGCTGCCCGGTCATCCGACCGGCCGACTGCTCACCTTTGACGCCATCACGAAGCTGCGCTGGCGGGGCAATGCCGCCGCCGCGCGCCAATCGCTTGAAGCGTGGCCGGCCTGGCTGCTGCAGGAGGATCGGGGCATGTTTGTGGCTTGGCAGACTTGGATGTGGAGCCGCGACCCGCAGCGGGCGCTGCGCGCGGCGCAGGGCACCCAACGGGACTACGTGCGGGATGCCAATTTCTACGGCCCGCGCGAAGTCCTCACCGCCCAGTCGCATGAACTCGCGGGCAACACCGAAGCCGCCCGCGCCGACTGGCAGACCGTGCTCACTCGGGTGGAACGCGAGCTGGCCGCCGAGCCGGAAAACGACGCGGCGCTCTACTGGAAAGCCTGGGCCTTGGCCCGGCTCGGGCAGACCGCGGAGGCCCAGCCCATCGCCCGGCGCCTGCAGCAGCGCAACCAGTCCAGTCTTTCGGTTTTCTTCAAGGGCACCTACCTCGCCCCGCTGCTTGTCACCGTCGGGCAGCCCGACGCGGCCTTCGCCGAGATTAAGGCCCGGATCGGTGTTTTCGACGACAGCCTTGGCATCACGCGGGCGAGGCTGGAACTCGATCCGGCCTTCGACCCGCTGCGCACCGATCTGCGCTTCCGCGAGCTCCTTGAGTCGGCCCCTGCGCCGAAAGATACCGCGGCCAGCGCCGCGAAGGTCGATGAAAAATCCGTCGCCGTGCTGGCTTTCGCCAACCTCTCCGACGACAAGGCCAACGAGTATTTCTCGGACGGCATCAGCGAGGAGCTGCTCAACGTGCTCGCGAAGATTCCCGACCTGAAGGTGGCGGCGCGGACCTCGGCGTTTTATTTCAAGGGCAAAGAGGTGCCGGTGCCCGAGATCGCCAAGCAACTCGGCGTGGCCTACGTCGTCGAGGGCAGCGTGCGCAAGCAGGGCGACAAGGTCCGCATCACGGCGCAGCTGATCAAGGCCGCCGACGGTTTCCATGTGTGGAGCGACACCTTCACCCGCGACCTGAAGGATATCTTTGCCGTGCAGGACGAGATCGCCGGGCTGATCGC
>JANYAM010000230.1 GCA_025361365.1 Opitutus sp.
CGCTCCCACAAAATCGCCTGCAAGCAGGCTCCTCCAACCCATGAACCGTTTCCCCCTCTTCCTTCTGACCTCCTCCCTCCTCGCCATGACTTCCCCCGCATCCACTCCGGTCTGGCAGGACGAATTCAACCAGCCGGCCGGCTCCGCGCCGGACCCGGCGAAATGGGTCCATGACCTCGGCGACAACGGCTGGGGCAACAAGGAGCTGCAGACCTACACGGCCGCGCGGGAGAATTCCTTCATCGTGGACGATCCCGAGGCCACCGACGGCAAGGCGCTCGTCCTGAAAGCCGTGCGCACCGCCACCGGCGGCTACACCTCCGCCCGCCTCAAGACCCACGGGAAATTCGCCACCGGCTACGGCCGCATCGAGGCGCGCTTGAAGCTGCCGAAGGGGCAGGGGATCTGGCCGGCCTTCTGGATGCTGGCCGACAACATCGGGCCGGTGCCCTGGCCGGCGTGCGGCGAGATCGATGTGGTCGAGCTCATCGGTCACCAGCCCGGCACGCTTTACGGCACGCTGCACGGACCGGGTTACTCAGGCCAGCACGGCATCAGCAAGTCCACGGTGCTGCCCAACGGCGCGAACTTCAGCGAGGCCTACCACGTGTTCGCCGTCGACTGGCAGCCGGGCAAGATCGAGTGGCTGCTCGATGGGAAAATTTATCACACGCTCACGCCCGCCAGCCTGCCGGCGGGCACGAAATGGGTCTTCGACGACGCGAAACACTTTCTCCTGCTCAACCTCGCCGTCGGCGGCGCGTGGCCGGGCTACCCCGACGCCACGACCCAATTCCCGCAGGAATACCGCATCGACTACGTCAGGGTTTATGGACCGGGGTTTTAACACAGAGAACACCGAGTCCGCAGGGTTTTGACCACGGATGGCACGGATTGAACCCAACCCGAGATTGTTTTAACGCAAAGGCGCCAAGACGCTAAGTTCCGGGCGGAGCAACCGAGAACTGAAACTGTAGGAGCGGTTTTCCGTCGCGATTCCGGGTTTAGCCCTGACCCGAGACCAAGGCATTTTAACGCAAAAGCGCAAAGGTCGTAGGCAAAAAGCAATCCCTCATCCCACCCTTTGCGTCCCAGCGTCTTTGCGTTTAATTTAGTCTCCGGCAAAACAAGCACCGCAGCCCAATCGAGACCAAGGCATTTAACGCAAAGGCGCAAAGACGCTAAGCCCTGGGTGGAAAATACCCTGTCCCCTATTCTTTGCGACCTGGCGTCTTTGCGTTAATTCATCCTGACGGAAAACAAGCACCCTGGGTCAGGTGGTGTGGTGAGTTTCAATACCGGACCCGGTTGGCTAATTTGGCGCCAAGGCACAGAGAAATGAATGAAAACGAGCTCAGTCGTGTGATTATTGGGGCGGCAATTGAGGTTCATCAAATTCTTGGCGGCCCGGGCCTGCTGGAGGGAGTTTATGAGGAGGCGCTGGTTGAAGAATTGCGGCTACGCGGGATGCAGATTGTTCGCCAACAGCACGTGCCGATTCTTTACAAGGGCAAGCTGCTGGCCACGCCGCTGCGCTTTGACCTGCGGGTCAATGGGCTGGTCCTTGTCGAATGCAAGGCCGTCGCCGAGCACAATAAAGTGTTTGAATCCCAGTTGCTGACTTATCTGCGGCTGACTGGACTGAAGTTAGGGTTAGTGGTCAACTTCGGCCAAGGATTGGTGAAGGATGGGATTCACCGGGTGGTGAATGCCCTTTGATTGCCAGTTACTTTGCGTCTCTGCGCCTTTGCGTTGAAAGACCGGCGATCTAAAACCCTCAGGTCTCAGGTTTCAGGTTTCGTTTTCCCGCCAGCCACTTCTTCACTTCGCCGAGCGGCTTGGTGGTGACCACCTGATCCTTCGTCAGCCAGCCCTTGCGGGCGATGCCGACCCCCAGCTTGTAGAAAGCCAGTTGCTCCGTCCGGTGGGCGTCGGGATTGATGCTCGTCAGCAGGCCCTTCTCCGCCGCCTTGCGCCAGTGGCGCCAGTCCATGTCCAGGCGCCACGGATTCGCATTGAGCTCGATCGCCACCCCGTTGGCGATGGCGGCATCGACAACCTTGTCGACATCCACGTCGTAGCCTTCGCGCTCGAGCAACAGCCGGCCGGTCAAGTGGCCGAGCATCGTCACGTGCGGCTGCTCGAGCGCCCGGATGATGCGCTTCGTCATGACATCCCGTTCCTGCCGGAAGGAGCTGTGGACCGAGATGACAGTGTAATCCAGCTTCGCCAGGATGCCCGCGTCAAAGTCCAGCTTTCCATCGGGCAGGATATCCACCTCGCTGCCGGTAAATACGTGGCATGAAAATTTCTTCGCGGCGTTGAGCTTCGCAATCTCCGCGATCTGGGCAGTCAACCGCTCCTCGGTAAGGCCCCGCGCCTGCACGCTGGACTTGGAATGGTCGGCGATGCCGAAGTATTCGAGGCCGAGGGCCTGCGCCGCCGCCACCATCTCCTCAAGCGTGTTGTGCCCGTCGGAAGCCGTCGTGTGGTTGTGAAACACACCGTGGATGTCGCTTTCTTCAACCAGCTGCGGCAAACCCGTCTCAAGGTAGGGCGCGTTATCCTTAACGCGCCGTTCTTCCGCCGCTGATTTCGACGGATTAGGGATAATCCGCCCTACCGCGGAAATCTCCGCCGCCTCGATCTCGCCCTGGCCTTCGCGCAGTTCGGGCGGGACGTAGTTAAGACCGAGTGCAGCGAAGAGCTGCTCCTCGGTCTTAACCGAGACCTGAGACCTGACGGAGGCTTGGCGGAGATGGCGAAGCAAACCTGAGACCTGAGGTTCGGAAGAAACGTCGGGCGATTCGGATTTCTCTTTGCTTTTAACCTCAGGTCTCAGGTCTCCGGTTTCAGGTCTCTCTTTTCCCGTCGGACCATGCTTCTGGTCCGACGGGAAAAGCCCCCACTCACTCATGCTCAGGCCCCGCTCCAGCGCCCGCTGCCGCATCTGGACGTTGTGGTCCTTCGAGCCGGTCAGGTGATGCAGCGTGAAGACAAACTGTTCGGGCGGCACGAGCCGCAGGTCGGCCTGCAGGCCGGACTC
>JANYAM010000261.1 GCA_025361365.1 Opitutus sp.
CCGCTGCTCGACGGCTTCGGCGCTCTCCGACGGATCGGTGGCCACGTAGTACACGTTCAGCTCGAGCGCGTTCGCACCTGCCTCTTCGATGAGGCGCGCGTACTCGAGCCAGCCGGACGCCGTCACACCGTTGAGCGACGCGATGACCGGGAGCGACACGGTCGACTTGATCCGGAAGAGCTGCTCCAGGTACTCGTGCGGCCCCAGGCGGAACTCGCTGGCCTGCGGAAAGAAGGAGCTCGCCTCGGCGAAAGCGTCCACGTGGGACTCCACGTCGTGGGCCGTGCGGGCGTGCTCCCGCTCGATCTGCTCCTCGAAGAGCGAGTGCATGACGATGGCCGCAGCGCCCGCGTCCTCGAGGCGCTTGACCGTGTCCATGTCGTCGACCATGGGCGAGGCGCCCCCCATGAACGGGTGCGGCAGATCGAGCCCGAGGTACTGGGTTCGGAGGTCCATGTCAGGTTCCCTTTCCGTCGTCGCTCTTGCCCGGCGTCATCGCCAGCGCCAGCTGTTCGTACATGGCCCAGCGCGTGTAGATGTCGGTCTGGGCCTCGTCCATGAGCTCGCGGAAGCGCGCAGGGTTCTGTTGTTCCACCATGCGGAAGCGCGTCTCGTTCCGGGCGAAATCGACCAGCTTGCCCTTCGGCGGGCTCGAGTCGAGCTTCAACGGCGTCTCGCCCGCCACGAGGCGGCGCGGATCGAAGCGATAGAGCGGCCAGTAGCCCGACTCGACGGCTCGCTTCTGCTGGTTCAGGCCCTGCGCCATGTCGTAGCCGTGGGCGATGCAGTGGGAGTAAGCGATGATCAGCGCCGACCCGGGGTACGCGTCCGCCTCGAGCAAGGTACGCACTGTCTGCGCGTCTCGGGCCCCGAAGGCGATGCGTGCGACGTAGACGTTCCCGTACGTCATGGCCAGCATGCCCAGATCCTTCTTCTGGGTGGCCTTGCCGGTGGCCGCGAACTTTGCCGCGGCCCCCTTCGGCGTGGACTTGGACTGCTGTCCGCCGGTGTTCGAATACACCTCGGTGTCCAGCACCAGGATCTTCACGTTCTTGCCGGACGCGATCACGTGATCCAGCCCGCCGAAGCCGATGTCGTAGGCCCAGCCGTCGCCGCCGATGATCCACACGCTCTTCTTCACGAGGTAGTCGCATAGCTCGACGAGGCTGCGCGCGCGCGGCTCGTCTTTGCCCTGCAGCTTCGCGCGAAGTGCGAGCACGCGTTCGCGTTGCGCGATGATGCCGGCCTCGTCGGTCTGATCCGCTTCGAGGAGCTCGCGCACGAGCACGTCACCCACCGTCGAGGCGAGGCCCACCAGCAGCTCTCGCGCCTGCTCTCCGTGCTTGTCCAGGGCGAGCCGCATTCCGAGCCCGAACTCGGCGTTGTCCTCGAAGAGCGAGTTGGCCCAGGCTGGGCCACGCCCCTCGCGGTTCACCGTGTACGGCGTGGTCGGCAGGTTGCCGCCGTAGATGGAGGAGCATCCCGTGGCGTTCGCGATGATGGTGCGGTCCCCGAAGAGCTGCGTCACCAGCTTGATGTACGGGGTCTCTCCGCAGCCCGAGCATGCCCCCGAGTACTCGAAGAGCGGCTCGAAGAACTGCGTGCCCTTCACGTCGAGCGCGACGCGGGTGCGCTTGGCCTCGGGCAGGGCGAGGAAGAAGTCGTAGTTGTCGCGCTCGGGCGCGCGGAGGGGGGCCTGCGGGGCCAGCTCGAGCGACTTGTGCCGGGGGTTGGCCTTGTCCTTCGCGGGGCATACCTCGACGCACAAGCTGCAGCCGGTGCAATCCTCGGGCGCGACCTGGATGGTGTAACGCTGGCCGGGCAGCTCGTTCGAGCGGAACGGCACCGAGGCGAAGCCGGCGGGCGCCGTCGTGAGCTCGCGCGGATCGTAGAACTTGGCGCGGATCGCCGCGTGCGGGCAGACCAGGGCGCATTTGTTGCACTGGATGCAGAGGGAGGCGTCCCACGCGGGGATCTCGAGGGCGATGTTGCGCTTCTCGAAGCGGGCCGTGCCCGTGGGCCAACAACCGTCGAGCGGAATGGCGCTGACCGGCATGAGGTCGCCCTGGTTGGCGAGGAGCCGGGCGGTGACCTTTTGCACAAATTCGGGCGCGTGGTCGAAGGACGGCGGCACGGTCGTGACCGCGGCCTTGTCCGGCGCGGCGGGGAGCTTCACCTCGTGGAGTCCGGCCAGCGCGGCGTCCACGGCGGCGTAGTTCATCTTCACGATCTGCTCGCCCTTCTTGCCGTAGGTTTTCTCGATGGCCTTCTTGATTTGCTTGATCGCCTCGTCCTGCGGCAGCACGCCGGACAGGTAGAAGAAACAGGTCTGCAGCACCGTGTTGGTGCGCCGGCCCATGCCGCTGGCCTGCGCCACCTGCGTCGCGTCGATGACGTAGAAACGGATTTTCTTGGCGATGAGCTGCTCCTGCCACTCGCGCGGCAGCATGCGCCAGGTGTCCTCGGGCGTGTAGGGCGAGTTGAGCAGCACGGTGGCCTCCGGGGCTGCGTAACCGAGCACGTCGGTGCGGCCGACAAAATTGAACTGGCTGCACGCCACGAAACCGGCCTGCCGGATGAGATACGGCGCCCGGATCGGCGACGGACCGAACCGCAGGTGGGAGATCGTCATCGAGCCCGACTTCTTGGAGTCGTAGACGAAGTAGCCCTGCGCAAAATTGTCGGTTTGCTCGCCGATGATCTTGATCGAGTTCTTGTTGGCCCCGACGGTGCCGTCGGCCCCGAGGCCGACGAAGACGCAGCGGCGCACGTCCAGCGGCTCCAGGTCGAAGTCCGCGTCGAAGGGCAGCGAGAGGCCGCTGACGTCGTCGAGGATGCCAACCGTGAAGCGGGCCTGGGGCGCGGGCGCGGCCAGGTGGTCGAACACGGCCCGGACCATGCCGGGCGTGAATTCCTTCGAGCCCAGCCCGTAGCGGCCGCCGATCACGCGGGGCAGCGCGGCGCCAGCCATGGCCGCCTCGGCGAGCACGTTGACGACATTCTGGAAAAGCGGTTCGCCGACGGAGCCGGGCTCCTTGGTGCGGTCGAGCACGGCGATCGTGCGCACGGTCTTCGGCAGTGCCGCGCGGAAGGCCGCAGCGTCAAAGGGCAGGAACAGGCGCACCGCGATCGCGCCGACCTTGCCGCCGCGGGCGTTGAGCCAGTTGACGGTCTCGGCAATGGTCTCGATGGCGCTGCCCATCGCGACGATGACGTGCTCGGCCTGCGGGTCGCCGTAGTAATCAAACAGCCGGTATTGCCGGCCGGTGACGGTGGCGAACTTGTCCATCACCGCCTGCACGGTCTTGGGCAGGGCGGCGTAGAAGGGGTTCACGGCCTCGCGACCCTGGAAATAGATGTCGGGGTTCTGCGCCGTGCCGCGCAGCGTGGGCTTGTCCGGCGTCAGCGCCCGGGCGCGGAAGGCGGCGATGTCCGGTTCGTCGATGACGGCGCGCAGGTCGTCGTCGGAAAGCGTGGCGAGCTTGGAAACCTCGTGCGAGGTGCGGAAGCCGTCGAAAAAATGGATGAAGGGCACGCGCGCCTTGTAGCTCGCGGCGTGGGCGATCAGGGCGAGGTCCTGCGCCTCCTGGCCGTTGTTGGAACACAGCAGCGCGCAGCCGGTGGCGCGGCAGGCCATGACGTCCTGGTGGTCGCCGAAGATCGACAGGCCCTGCGCGGCCAGGGCACGGGCGCTCACGTGCATGGTGAACGGCAGCAGCTCGCCGGCGATCTTGTAGAGGTTGGGGATCATCAGCAGGAGGCCCTGCGACGCGGTGAAAGTCGTCGTGAGCGCACCGCCGAGCAAACCGCCGTGCACCGCCCCGGCCACGCCGCCCTCGGACTGCATCTCGACCACGCGCGGCACCTCGCCCCAGAGGTTGGGCTTGCCGGCGGCGGCCCACTCGTCGCACACCTCGGCCATGGTCGAGGAAGGCGTGATCGGGTAGATGGCGATCAGCTCGTTGAGCCGGTAGGCAACGGAGGCAACGGCCTCGTTGGCGTCGCAGGTGACGAACCGAGGGGCAAGGGGCGTGGTGGACATGGGGCGTGAGGGTTGGCCCGGATATCACCGGACAGCCCCATCATCGCATAGCCCGGCGCCCCCCGCTGCGCAGATATTGCCTTAATCGCTGTGGGTATTGGCAGAGCTTCTTTTACCGGTCCCAATCAGGCGACTAAATCGGTAGGGGCGATTGCCCTCAATCGCCCTTGCCCAGGCCGTTGAGGGCAACGGCCCCACCCTCCATCAGGATTGCTCGGGACAGGACTCGAACCTGCACGCCTTACGGCAAGGGCTTCTAAGACCCTCATGTCTGCCATTCCATCACCCGAGCGGGAGGCCCCAGTGGATTGCCGATTTCCCGGGGTGCCGCAAGCGGAGAAACCGCCGTCTATTTCAGCTCCACCGTGGGCAGGAATCGCGGCTCGCGGCGCGCCTTCGTCGCCGCCTCGAAGTCCGCGGCCAGCGCCAGCAGCTTCGCCTCGCTCCAGGGCCGGCCGACGAACGATAAACCGACGGGCAAACCGAAGAACTGCGCCGCCGGCACCGTCACGCTCGGATAACCCGCGACCGCCGCCAGCGTCGAGCTGCTGCCGCTGCCACCCTCGCCGTTGAGCGGATCGGTCGGCGTCGCCACGCCGCGGGTGAACATCACCAACGCATCAAGTTTGTCGCCGTCGAGCGCGGCATCCAGTCCCTCGGTGCGTGCCAGCTTCAGGCACGTCGCCTTCGCATCGAGATAGGCCTGGTCGGTGAGCGGGCCGCGGGCCTGCGCCGCGGTGAAATCCTCCTGGCCGAACATCGCCATCTCCTCCGCGCGGTGCGCCTCGTTGAAGGCGATCAGATCCGCGAGCGTCTTCATCGGCGTCACGCGGCCGGGCGTCGCGAGGTAACGGTTGAGGCCGTCCTTGAATTCATACGAGAGCAGGTCGCCCGTGGCGGAGCCGAACTTGCCCAGCGAACCGACTTTCACCGGGTCCACCACCTCGGCACCCGCCGCCCGCAACGCCGCGATGAGCTCCGCCAGCGCCGGCTCCATCCGGGCGTGAAACCCGAACGGGCCGCGCACGACCCCGATGCGCGCGCCGCGCAGGGCGCCGGGCTTGAGCGCCGTCGCCAGCTCAGCCGCGAGACCAGCCGGAATCGATTTTGTCGCGTCATCGTGTTCATCCACTCCGGCAATTGCCGCCAGTACGAGGACCGCATCGCGCACGGTGCGCGTCATCGGGCCGGCCGTGTCCTGCGACGCGGCGATGGGAATGATGCCGTCGCGGCTGACCAGGCCGACGGTCGGCTTCAGGCCGACGATGCCGCAGGCCGAGGCCGGCGACACGATCGAGCCGTTCGTCTCGGTGCCGATGGCGAAGACGCACAGGTTGGCGGACACCGCCGCACCCGAGCCCGAACTGGAGCCCGAGGGGTTGCGATCGAGCGCGTAGGGGTTGTGCGTCTGCCCGCCGCGGCCGCTCCAGCCGCTGCTGGAGTTGTTGCCGCGGAAGTTGGCCCACTCGGTGCAATTGGTCTTGCCGAGGACGACGGCGCCGGCCGCGCGCAACCGGGCGACGACGCCCGCATCGCGCGGCACCTTCTGCCCGACGAGGGCAAGCGAACCCGCGGTCGTCTGCATCTTGTCGGCCGTGTCGATGTTGTCCTTGAGGAGCACCGGGATGCCGTGGAGTGGCCCGCGCACGTGCCCGGCCTTGCGCTCGGCATCCAGCTGGTCGGCGATGGCCAAGGCGTCGGGGTTGAGTTCGATGACCGCGTTGAGCTTCGGCCCGGCCCGGTCGAGCTCGGCGATGCGCTGCAG
>JANYAM010000270.1 GCA_025361365.1 Opitutus sp.
GCCCAGCCCAAGTTCGGCACGCCCAACCGCTACAGCCTGCGCCAGAAATCGCTGACCCCGGAGGAGATTGAACTCCGCCGCGGCGGCGGTTGGGACCTGCCGGCGCTGCAGCGCGTCGTGGACCAGTTCGTCCTCCATTACGACGTGGCCGGCATCAGCAAGTATTGCTTCAACATCCTGCAGGACCATCGCGACCTGAGCGTGCACTTCATGCTGGATCTCGATGGCACCATTTACCAGACGCTCGACCTCAAGGAGCGCGCCCGCCATGCGACGATCGCCAACGACCGCTCGATCGGCATCGAGATCGCGAACATCGGCGCCTACTCCGCCAAGGAGCGCCAGCCGCTCGAGGACTGGTATCTGCGCGACGCCAAGGGACAGCCCACCATCAAGGTGCCGGAGAAACTCGGCAACCCGATGTTCCTCACCCCGGGCTTCGTCGGCCACCCCGCCCGGCCCGACACCGTGCACGGCGTCATCCAGGGTGAGATGCTCGAGCAATACGACCTCACGCCGCAGCAATACGCTGCGCTGATCCGCCTCACCGCGACGCTCTGCCAGGTCTTCCCGAACATCACCTGCGACTATCCCCGCGACGCCAAGGGCCGGCTGATTCCGCAGAAACTGGCGGACGACGACCTCGCGAAATACCACGGCGTGCTCGGCCATTACCACGTTCAGACCAACAAGACCGACCCCGGCCCGGCGTTGCAGTGGGACAAGCTGATCAACGGCGCCCGCCGCTTGCTCCGGCTGCCGACGCTGCCCGAGGGCGCGCCGTAACGCGTAGCGCAAGAGTCCGCACCCTTTGTGCGCTCCGCAACATGTCATCTAATAGATGACATGTTGATTGGGTCATTTTGCTGAGGACGATCGCGTCACGATGCCCGGCAGGGTGATGCGCGCGCTTTCGTTGCCCAATCGGTCTACTGCGGAGACGACCACGTTCTCGGTGACGGCGGCCGAAATCACAGTGGGGCCGGTCGGCTGGATGGAAAATTTCCACGCGCCGTCCTGCTGGCGCCAGATGGCGTAGCTGGCCGCGGGTTTGCCTGGCGTCGGGAGGATGGCGACCGCGCCGGATTTCTGCCGCTTGAGTTGGGGCACCGCGGGCAACGTCGCATCAAGCCACGGCGTGGTCGGCACCAGCGCATCGTCCGCATAGACAGCCTGCAGCTTTTGCGCGATGCCATGGCGGTCTTCCAGCAGCGCGACCATGCTGTATTGGATGTGGCCATCGAAACGCGGGTCCGCGCGGATGAGGCTGATTTGTTTGAGGATGTCCTCCGGCGTCCAGCCCTTGGGCGCGTCGCCGATGGCGCTCGTGAAGAGGCCGGGCCAGACGTGGCGCTGCATCGTGTTCTGCCGGGCCCAATAATCGAGCAGCGTGCCGAAGTCCTGTCCCTTCTGGCCCGCGCGCCAGTAGAGTTGCGGCGCGAAGTAATCGAGCCAGCCCCGCTGCAGCCAGAGCTCCGCGTCGGCGTAGAGCTTGTCGTATTGGCTGAAACCCTCGATGCCGGGCGGCCGGCGGTCGGGACGGCCCAGTCCGAACGGGCTGACGCCGAACTTCACCCACGGCTTGAGCGCGTGGACGTGGCTGTAGAGTTGCTCGACGAGATGACTGACGTTCTGGCGCCGCCAGTCGGCGCGCTCCAGCTTGCCGCCGGCGGCGCGGTAGCGCTGCCACGATGCGTCATCCGGAAAATCCACGACCGGCGCCGCCTCGCTGGGAGCGAGTTTTTTCCCCTTCGGCAGCGGGACCGGGATCGGATAGGGATAGAAGTAATCGTCGATGTGAATTCCATCCACGTCGTAGCGCCGGACCACGTCGTCCACCACGGCCAGGGTGAGCTGGGAGGCAAATTCGTCGCCCGGATCCATCCACCAAAAATCACCGTAACGCTTCACCGAGGCCGGGTGCGTCCGGGCGATGTGCGTCGGCGCGAACTCGGACTTCGCCTTGTCATGCCGGGCCCGGTAGGGGTTGAACCACGCATGCAGCTCGAGGCCGCGGCGGTGCGCCTCGGTGATCCACTCCTGCAACGGATCATACAGCGGGGCCGGCGCGACTCCCTGCGTGCCGCTGAGGTATTCGGACCAGGGTTCGAGTTTCGACGGATAGAGCGCGTCGGCGGCGGGCCGCACCTGCAGGATGACCGCGTTGAATTTCAGGGCGCGGGCCCGGTCGAGGAGCGTGATCATCTCGGCGCGCTGTTGCGCCACGGGCAGCCCGGGCTGCGACGGCCAGTCGATGTTGGCCACGGTGGCAACCCAGACGGCGCGAAACTCGCGCGGCGCAGCGGGCGGGGCGACCACAACCCGGAGAGGCGTCACGCACCCGGCGAGCAGAAGCAACGACAAGGTTAAGAGGCAGAACCCGATGGTAGGGCGAGTCGTCCCCGACGAGCCGTCCGATAGCCAACGGCTCATCCGGAGGATTCGCCCTACCCGCGAGGCGCTCACCGTTTGCCCTCTTTGAGCGCCTGCCGCACATCACCGCCGGCGCGATCGAGGGCCGCCCGGGCGGTCGCCACATCCGACTTCAGGCGCAGCGCCACGATGGCGGTCTTCACATGGTAATTGCATTGCTCAAGCAGCGCCTTCGCCGCGATCTCATCCGCTCCGCTCGCGCGCACCGTGAGGGCGATCGCGCGGCGGTAGAGCTTGGCGTTGGTCGGAAGCACATCGACCATCAGGTTACCGTAAACCTTGTGGAGCCGGACCATGATCGCGCTGGAGAGCGTGTTGAGCGCGATCTT
>JANYAM010000017.1 GCA_025361365.1 Opitutus sp.
AGCACCTCCTTCAGCTTCCGCAACCCCGGCGAGCCGGATACCGCCGGGGTCAACCGCTACGCCGGCCGCACCACGCTCGATCGCACGCTGCGCGGCGCACAGGACCTGCTGATCGTGCCGCGCGTAGCCACTTCCTTCGAATTCACCGACACGCAGACGCTGCTCGCCGGCGTGTCCGCGGCCTTCGGACCCAACGACACCGGACCGCACAGCCGCACCGAGGTCTATGGCTTGGACTTCTACTGGAAGTGGAAACCGGCCAACGCCACGCAGGGCTTCCCGTATCTCGCGTGGCAGACCGAGGCGCTCTACCGGCGCTTCGGTGCCGGGGCCGATCCCTCGGCCGGTTTGCCCGAGGAAACTTTGCGCGACTACGGCTTCTACTCTCAGGTGGTCTACGGCTTCATGCCCCGCTGGAATATCGGTCTCCGCGCGGACTACGTCAGCGGCAACGCCGGCGCCAATGATCCGAGCGACCCGTTCCGCGGCGAGCGCACGCGCTTCTCGCCGGAAATAACCTTCCTGCCGAGCGAGTTCTCGAAGGTCCGGCTGCAATACAACCTCGACCACGGCGACCTGTTCGGCACCGCCAACTCCGTCTGGATGCAACTCGAATTCGGTCTCGGCGCCCACGCCGCCCACAAATACTGAACCCAATCTTCTCTCCCATGAAAACCCTCTCCCGTTTCGTCCTCCTGTCCTCGCTCGGCCTGCTGGCCGGGCCCGCCTTCGCCGATCTCAACGTTGTCGCCACCACGCCCGACCTCGGCGCGCTCGCCCGTGCCATCGGCGGCGACGAGATCAATCTCACCGTGCTCGCCAAACCCACCGAGGATCCGCACTTCGTGGATGCCAAGCCGAGCTTCCTCGTGAAGCTCAACCACGCCGATGTCCTCATCGAGGGCGGCGCGGAACTCGAGGCTGGCTGGCTGACGCCGCTGCTTGAGGGCGCGCGCAACCCGAAGCTCGAGGCCGGCAAGCCCGGCCGCTTCAACGCCGCCGAGGGCATCGCGTTGCTCGAAATCCCGTCGGTGCTCGACCGGTCGCAGGGCGACATCCACGCGTCCGGCAACCCGCATTACCTGACCGACCCGCTGAACGGCCGGATCGTCGCGGCGCACCTAGCCCGCACCTTTGCGGAGCTGGCCCCGCAGCATGCGGCGAAGTTCGCGGCGCACCTGCAGCAGTTCACCACGCAGCTCGATGCTAAAATGGCCGAGTGGCAAAAGCTGCTGGCGCCCGTGAAGGGCCGGCCGGTGGTGACCTACCACAATTACTGGATTTATTTCGGCGCCCGATTCGGTTTGCCGATGGAGCTTTTCCTAGAACCCAAGCCGGGCATTCCGCCGACGCCCGCGCATCTCGCTGAGGTCATCACCAAGATTAAGGCCGGCAACCTGAAGGTGATCACGGTCCAGCCATATCAAAACCGGAAGACGGCCGAGACGGTCGCCGGCCGGACCGGCGCGGTGGTGCTGGACTGGCCGTCGTTCCCCGGCGGCCCGGGCACCACGGGTTATATCGAGTGGATGGATTATCTCGTGACCTCGACCGCCAAGGCCTTCGCCGCGCAACCCTGAGCAGCCCAACCCCCGTTCCCCATGCTCGAGACCTTTGAAATCATGCAATGGCCGCTGCTCGCGTGCCTGCTGTTGCCCGGACTGCTCGTCTACCTCGGGTTGCACATCGTGCAGCGCGAAATCATCTTCGTGGACCTCGCCCTGGCGCAGGTCGCCGCGCTGGGCACGTGCTTCGGCATCCTCATGCACTACGAGGCCAGCTCGTGGGAAAGCTACGCGCTGTCGCTGGGCTTCACCTTCATCGGGGCCGGTATCTTCACGCTGACGCGCACCAAGAGCCACCGCGTGCCGCAGGAAGCCCTGATCGGCATCATCTACGTCGTCACGGCGGCGCTCGGCATCCTGCTGCTCAGCCGCAGTCCCGAGGGGAACGAGGAACTCCGCCGGACACTGATTGGCGAGGTGCTGCTGGTGACGCCCACGCAGGTGTTACGCACGTTCGGACTGTATGTGGTCATCGGGCTGGTCCACTGGTTCTGCCGGAAGCAATTCCTCGCGCTCTCCTTCGATCCGGACGGCGCGACGGCGCGCGGCATGCCAATCCGCTGGTGGGATTTCGCCTTCTACGCGATGTTCGGCTGGGTGGTGACGAGCTTCGTGCAGATCGGCGGCGTGTTGCTGGTCTTCTCCTTCCTGATTGTGCCGGCGGTGTGCGCCAATTTCCTCGCCGAGACGCTCCGGGC
>JANYAM010000028.1 GCA_025361365.1 Opitutus sp.
GCCAGGGTAGCTCAGTGGTAGAGCAGAGGACTCATAAGCCTTTGGTCGCGAGTTCAATCCTCGCCCCTGGCACCAATTAAGCCGTCACCTTCTCAGTGGCGGCTTTTTGTTTCCCGCCTCAAATCGACACCAGCCGCCGCACTCGGCGTTTCAGGTCCACCGCATAGCGGCCCCAGGGGCGGGCAATGCGTTTCGTGTCGAGCAGGGTCAGGTCGCCGCAAGCGGCCAGCGTGTGCAGGCCTTCGCAGTGCGAGTCGGACACGAGATCGCCCGTGAGCGTGCCGACCAGATGCGCGGCCTCGATCCGGTCGGGCGTGAGCATGTTGAAACGCAGGAAGCGGATCGCGCCGCCGTAGGTCCGGCTGCAGTCCTGCACCGGCAGGATCACCTTGCCATCCGCGCCCACGAACGGCGTGCCACCCGGTCGCGCCCCGGCGCGATCCACGACCACCGGGTTCAGCGGGTGCAGCAACCACGGGCCGGTCAGCGCCTCGGCGTGGGCGAGATGCAGCTCGCGCTGGTCGCGCGCCTGTGGCCCGACGACGGTGAAGAACATCCACCACCGGCCGCCATGGCGGATCACGGAAGCTTCCGCGCCCCGGATGCCGTGCAGGAGCGAGGTCTCGCGCACCCAGCCGCCAGGAAATTTCCGGGCCCGGTAGAGCGCAATCTCGCCGTGCCGGTTGCTCTCCGGAATCATGAAGACCTCCCCGCCGTCCTCGACGATGAAGGGATACGACAAGTGGAACGAGCGGGCGAGGGCAGTGTGCTTGGCGTGCCAGACCAGGCCGGGCCCGAATTCGTGATGCTCGATCACGGCATGCTTGGTCCGGTAATCAAAGGCCTCGACGTAGACGTGGGTGGCGTCGCCGCGCCGCACAGCAAACGGGTCGGCCAGGTAACGCCAAGGACCGGGGTCGGGCAGCCACGTGATGCGTTCGCGCGCCGCCGCGAGCACGCCCGGGTTGAGCAACGTCGCGATCGGCGCGGGCACCAGGCCAACTTGCCAGAAATCGGTCTCCGGCGGACGCATCATGTCGCGACGGCCATGCGGGGCATGTCCGGCCGGGCCGGGGTCCAGCGGCCGGCCTCGAACACCTGGTTGTAGAATTCGCCGATGTTCACGACCCGGGACTCCGGATCAAAGAGGCTGAGGTCGTAGCCGATGCGGGCGAGATCGCCGGCGAGATACTTCCGGTGAACGGCGTGAAGTTCCGCGACTAAGGGCTCGATTGCACCGACCGGCACGAGCGCCACCGGCTGGTCGCGCAGGATTTCGCCGGGGCCCTCGGCCGCGGTGGCGATGATCGGCACGCCGGTGCTCATGGCCTCGATGATGGCGAGGCCGAACGACTCTTCGCGCGAGGGCGACACAAACAGGTCGAGGTCGGGGAGGCACTCCTGCACGTTGGCCCGGTAGCCGAGGAGATGAATACGTGGATCACCCGCGCGCAGCCGGTCCAACTCGGCCCGCTGCGGGCCTTCCCCCACGATCACGAGCGCGGCACGCTCCGGGGCAAAGGCGCGGAAGGCCGAGATGAGGACATCCATGCCCTTGCTCGCGTGCAGGCGGCCGACGGCACCGACGAGGAAAACATTATCGGCCAGGCCGAGCTCCTCGCGGAGGCCGGGGCCCGTGGCCTCCGCCGGGGCCTGGGGCAGCCAGTTCGGGATAGTGCGGGCCATGCCGCGGTAGCCGTCGAGGCGGTTGGCCTGCGCGCGGTTGACGCAGATGAGTCCGCTGAGGCGCGAATGCTGGTGCGCCTTGTAGCCGACATGGAGCGTGGCCACCGTCTGGTGGTGGCGCGCGAGGCGACCGAGGGCCTTGCAGGCGGCGCTGAGATGGCCGTGGCTGATGTCGGGGGCCAGGCGATCGACCAGACGACGGACCTGCAGCGGGCGCAGAAGCCAGCCGATGCGGTGGTAGCGAATCCGGGACGACAGGGCGCCGATCAACGGCGAGCTCGGCGTGCCGGCCACGTGCACCTCATGGCCCGCGGTGGCCTGCCGGTTCGCGAGGTCGATGCAGTAGCGTTCAGAGCCGGCGATGCGGGAGGAAAAAAGAACGTGCAGGATCAGCATGGGGGGTGAAGTGGGGCGGGGTGACGTTCCCAGCTTACGGGTTTTCGGGGGAATTATCTGCTAGGCCGGGTCACATTCCCCTGTAGGGCCCGGTCCTACAGGGGGCGGCGGTCATCAGCGCTTGAGCGGCGGGTATTTTGTGTATTTGGTCACCGCTTACTCATGTCAGCCCAGCCTTCCCCGCGCCTCTACGGCGACGGCCGCTCCCGCCCGGCGAGCTGGCTGCTGGCCGGGCTTTTCGCGCTGACCGGGGTCGCGCAGGGCCAGGTGTCGGCGCCGCCTTCACCCAATGCGCTGAAGGCGCTGAGCGTGGAGCAGCTCATGGACATCGAGGTCACTTCCGTTTCCAAACGACCCGAAAAGCTTTCCGAGGCCGCGTCGGCCATTCAAGTAATCACCGCGGAGGATATCCATCGCTCCGGCGCCACCCGCCTGCCTGAGGTGCTGCGCTTGGTCTCTAATCTGGAGGTGGCCCAGGTTGACTCGCGCCAGTGGGCGGTCACGTCGCGCGGTTTCAATAATCTCTTTGCGGACAAGATGCTCGTGCTGATCGACGGCCGCACCGTCTATACCCCGCTGTATGCCGGCGTCTATTGGGATGTGCAGGACACCATGCTGGAGGACGTCGCTCGCGTGGAGGTCATCAGCGGCCCCGGTGCCACGCAGTGGGGCGCGAACGCGGTCAATGGCGTGATCAATATCACCAGCAAGAGCGCCCGCGACACGCAGGGCGGGCTCGTCATGGCGGGTGGCGGCACGGAATTGCGGACGGACGCCAGTGTACGTTACGGCGGCCAGCTGGCGCCGGGCGTCTACTATCGCGTTTACGGAAAATACTTCGACCGCGGCGACTCCATCCGGCCCAGCGGCCGCGCCGGCGATGACGCCTGGCGGATGGGGCAGGGCGGTTTCCGTGTGGATTGGGATGGCGCGGCGGCCAATGCGTTCACGGTGCAAGGGGATGTCTACAACGGCACCGCGACCCGCGCTGGCCCCGACAACACCGGCATGAGCGGCGGCAATCTCCTTGGCCGCTGGTCGCGCCAGCTCGCGTCGGATTCCGACCTGAAGTTGCAGGTCTACTATGACCTGACGCACCGCAGCATTCCCGGTTCCTTTACGCAGAGCCTTAACACCTACGACCTTGATTTCCAGCATCGCCTCCCGGTCGCGGAGCGCCACGACATCGTCTGGGGCTTCGGCTACCGGCTGGTGGATGATGATGTCACCAACACCCCGGCGAACGCCTTCCTGCCGGCGAAGGTCACCCGCCAGTGGTTCAGCGCCTTTCTCCAGGACGAGATTGCCCTGGATGGCGAACGGCTCCACCTGACCGTGGGCACGAAGCTCGAGCATAATGACTACACCGGCTACGAACTTGAGCCGAGCGTGCGTACCGCTTGGGCGCTGACGAAGGTCCAGACGTTGTGGGCGGCGGTATCCCGCGCGGTGCGGACGCCCTCACGAATCGACCGCGACCTCTTCTCGCCGGCCACGCCACCTTATCGCATCGCGGGCGGACCCAATGTGGTTTCCGAAAAGCTGGTGGCCTACGAGCTCGGCTACCGGGTGCAATTCGGAGCGCAGCTCGGCCTGTCGCTCGCGACCTTCTATAATGATTACCGCGACCTCCGCAGCCTGGAGCCGCTCACGCCCCCCCTGGCCTTTCCCGTCGTGATCAACAGCGGATTGAATGGCTACTCCGCCGGCGCCGAGCTGACCGCCCAGTGGCACGCGAGCGCCGCCTGGCGCCTGCGCGCGGGCTACACCGAACTGCACGTGCACAGCGAGCCGCAGCCCGGCCTGCCGGACCGCGTCAGCGGCCGCAACGTCGCGAACGACCCGAGCCACCAGTTCCTCTTGCGCTCGCTCTGGGACGTGACGCCCAAGTGGCAGCTCGACGCCACCCTGCGCGCGGTCGGCCGCATCAACAACCAGTCGGTGCCGGGCTACGCGGAGCTCGATCTGCGGCTGGGCTGGCGGCCCTCCGAGACGCTGGAAATTTCCCTTGCCGGGCAGAACCTGCTGCATGGCCGCCACGCGGAATTCAACCCGCCGGGGTCGCGCCGCGAGATCCCGCGGAGTATCTTCGGCAAGGTCTCATGGCGGTTCTGACCCGCAGTTCCGGGTGCGGCGGCACGCGGGCGGCCGTCCGCGTCTGGTTGGCCCTGTTGCTGGCCGGGGCGGGGTCAGCCGGTCTCCGTGGTGCCGCGGCGCCGGCCAACGGCGCGCCGCCCGAGTATCAGATCAAGGCGGTTTTTCTCTTCAACTTCGCCCTGTTTGTCGAGTGGCCGGCGAGTGCGTTCAGCGACGACCGTGCGCCGCTCGTCATCGGTGTGCTGGGCACGGATCCGTTCGGCGCGCAGCTGGACGAGGCCGTGCGCGGCGAAAAAATCGGCGAACGCCCCCTCGTCGTGCGGCGCTACCGTCGCGTGGAGGAGGTCACGGACTGCCACATCCTGTTCCTCAGCGGCTCCGAAGCGGGCGCGACGGAAAAGATCCTCGCGCGCCTGAAGGACCGGAGCCTGCTTACGGTCGGCGACACGGACAATTTCAACCGCCAGGGCGGCATGGTGCGGTTCGTGAATGAGAACAACAAGATCCGCCTGAAGATCAACGTGGACGCCGCGAAGGCCGCCGGGCTCGTGATCAGCTCCAAGCTGCTCCGGCCGACGATGGTGTTCACCCCGGGAAAGGACTGACGCCATGCCGTTCCAACGCGCCAGACCGATTCAGCAGCGCCTGATGCAGATCATCCTGGGGACGAGCAGCGTCGTCCTCCTGCTGACCTGCACGGCGTTCGTGGGCTACGAGGTCCTGGCCTTCCGCCGCACGGCCGTGCGCCAGCTCGCCGTGCTCGGCGACATCATCGCGACGAACAGCACCGCGGCCCTGGCCTTCGATAACCCGGACGACGCCCGGGAAATCCTCGCCGCCCTCCGCGCCGAAAAACACATCGTCGCCGCCTGCCTCTACGACAAGGACGGCCACCTGTTCACCCGCTATCCGGCCGAGGCCCCCGCAACCGCGTTCCCCGCCGCCCCGCAGGCGGATGGCTACCGTTTCGCCGACGGCAGCCTGATCGGCTTCGCGCCGGTCGTGCAGGTGAAGGCCGGCCAGCGGCTCGGCACGCTTTACCTGCAGTCGGATCTGGAGGCCATGTATGAGCGCCTGCGCCTCTACGGGGGCGTCGCGGTGCTCGTGGTCGCCTTCGCCTCGCTGGTCGCCTACACGCTCTCGCGCAAGCTCCAGCAGCGCATCTCGCGGCCGATCCTCGCGCTGGCCGAGACCGCGCGCGCCGTCTCCGACCGGCAGGACTACGCGGTGCGGGCGGTGAAATTCGACGAGGACGAGCTCGGCCTGCTCACCGACGCCTTCAACCACATGCTCGGGCAGATCGGCGAGCAGAACCGCGCCCTGCAGCTCGCCTACGACGACCTGCGCCAGACGCAGCAGCTCATCATGCAGCAGGAGCGGCTGCGGGCCGTCGGCCAGATGGCCAGCGGCATCGCCCACGACATCAACAACGCCATCTCCCCGGCCGCGCTCTACGCGGAGTCGCTGCTCGAGCGCGAGCCGAACCTCAGCCCGCGCACGCGCGAGAACCTCGTCATGATCCAGCGCGCGCTCGACGACGTGGCCCAGACCGTCAGCCGGCTCCGCGAGTTCTACCGCCAGCGCGAGCCGCTCCTGGCGCTGGCGCCCGTGACGGTAAACCGGCTGGTGGAGCAGGTGGTGGAGTTAACCCGCGCGCGGTGGGGCGACCTTTCGCAGCAGCGCGGGGTGACCATCGAGACGAAGCTCGACCTGGCCCCGGGCCTGCCGGTCATCCTGGGCGCAGAAAGCGAAGTGCGCGAGGCCCTGATCAACCTGGTTTTCAATGCTGTGGACGCGATGCCCGAGGGCGGGACCATGAGCGTGCGCACGCGGCTGACGCACCGGCCGGCGGCCGACGGCAAGTCGCCCGCGCCGGAATGGGTCGCGGTGGAAATCGCGGACACCGGCCCCGGCATGGACGAGGCGACCAAGCGGCGCTGCCTCGAGCCGTTCTTCACCACCAAGGGCGAGCGCGGCACCGGCCTGGGGCTGGCGATGGTCTACGGCATGGTGCAGCGGCACGGCGCCGAGATCGAGATCGACACCGCACCGGGGCAGGGAACGACGATGCGGCTGCTTTTCCCGCGGCCGGCGAACGACGTCCAGCTGCCCGCCGCCACCGGCGCGGGGCCGCAGCCGCGCGGACCGTTGCGGCTCCTCGTGATCGACGACGACCCGGCCCTGCTCCAGTCGCTGCGCCAGGCCCTCACGGACGACGGGCACAACGTCACGGCGTGCCGGGGCGGTTTCGCCGGCCTGGAGGCGTTCGCCGCCGCGCTGCAGGAGCGGCGGCCGTTTGCCGCGGTGATCACCGATCTCGGCATGCCCCACGTGGACGGCAGCGAGGTGGCCCGCGGCGTGAAAACCGCCGCGCCCGCCACGCCGGTCTTTCTGCTGACCGGCTGGGGCCAGCACCTCGGCGCCGACGGGGAAATTCCGCCGCATGTGGATCGCATCTTGAACAAGCCGCCTAAGCTGCGCGAACTGCGTGAAGCCCTGGCCACGGTGCCCCCGCCCGCCGCCTGATCCACGCTTTGCCCATGCCCGACCTGCCACCCAGCCGCCTGCTGATCGTTGACGACGAGGTCTCGCTCATGGAGGCGCTGCGCGAGATTCTGAGCGCCGAGGGCTACGACGTCACCGGCGCCACTTCGGGCGCGGAGGCGCTCGACTGCCTGCAGCGCGGGAAGTTCGACGTGATCATGACGGACCTCATGATGCCGCACATGGACGGGATGGCGCTGCTCCGTGCGGCGCTCGCCGGCGACCCCTTTCTCGTGGGCATCGTGATGACCGGCCACGGTTCCATCCCCTCGGCCGTGGAAGCAATGAAGGCCGGCGCCATCGATTATGTCCTGAAGCCTTTCAAACTCAGCACCACGCTGCCCGCCCTCGAGCGGGCCCTGTTGATGCGGCGGCTCCGGCTGAAGAATGCGGAACTCGAGCAACGGGTGCGCGAACGCACGGCGGAGCTCGAGGCCGCCAACCGGGAGCTGGACGCGTTCTCGCATTCCGTCTCGCACGATCTGCGCACACCGCTGCGCGCCATCGCCGGCTTCACGGAGATCCTGAGCCGCCGCCATGCCGCCGCCCTGCCGTCGGAGGCCCGGCGCCTGCTCGAGCTGATCCAGGCCGGAACCCTGGAAATGGACCAACTGACGGATGCGCTCCTGGCCTTTTCCCGCCTGGGCCACGAGCCCATCGAGCGCCGGCCGGTCGACCTGGCCCAGCTCGGCCGCGAGGTGTTCGCGAAACTCGAAGGCGAGCAGGCGAACCGCCGCGTGGAGTTCGCCGTGCAAGCGTTGCCGCCGGTCGCGGGCGACCCGACCCTGCTGCGGCAGGTGCTGGTGAACCTCCTCGTCAACGCGCTCAAATACACCCGGCCGCGCGAGGTGGCGCGAATTGAACTGGGCTGCATCCCGGCCGCGGGGCCGGATGAGACGGTCTTCTTTGTGCGCGACAACGGGGTGGGCTTTGACCTCCGGCACGCCGAGCGACTCTTCGGCGTTTTCCAGCGGCTGCACCACGCGGATGAATTCGAGGGCACGGGAGTCGGGCTTGCGACGGTGCGGCGGATCATCGAACGCCACGGCGGGCGCATCTGGGCCGAGGCGGCGCCCGACGCCGGGGCGACCTTCTTCTTCACGCTCGCCCCGGCGGCGTGAGTTCGGGAACGCGCGGTCAGTTGTTCTGGCGGGTCTCGACCCAGCGGACCGCGGCGCGCACCAGCTCGCTGATATTGGCCAGCCCGAGCTTCTCCTTGATGCGGGCGGAATAGGCCTGCACGGTCTTCATGCTCAGACCCATGTCTTCCGAAATCTTGCGCGTGCCCTGGCCCTCGCCGAGCCGGCGAAAAACCTCCAGCTCGCGGTCGCTGAGCAGTTCCACGCTGCCAGGTTGCTTCGCGCCCGTGTGCCCGACCATGCGTTCCGTCAGCTGGGCCAGCACGTCCGCGTTGGCGTAGACCTGCCCGGCCAGTACCGCCCGGATGGCCTCGACGATGCGGTGCGTAGAGTCGCGCTTCGTGACGTAACCACGCGCGCCGGCGCGGAAGGCGCGCTCGATGAAATAAATCTCCTCGTGCATCGAGAGCACGACGGCCTGCGTCGCCGGGCACTGCGCCCGCAGGTCCTTGAGCAGGTCAAGCCCCGAGCCGTTTTTCAGCGACAAGTCGACCAGGGCGATGTCGGGCGCCGTGGCCGTGATGCCTGCGAGGGCGGCGGGGGCGGAGTCGGCCTGGCCGCAGACCACGAAGCCGGCCTCATGCTGCAGCAGGCTGGAGAGCCACTCCCGCACCAGGGTGTGGTCATCGACGATGAAGATCCGGATCGGGGCTGTCGTCATGAGGCCAAAGGCGAACTGGCCAGCGGCACGCGGCAGCAGAGGCGCGTGCCTTGGCCGGGATTGATTTCCCGGGTGAATTCGGCGCCGATCAAGCGGGCGCGATGCTCGATCTCGCGGAGGGCCGCGTCCCCGCCACCGGGCACCGCCGGGCCGGGACCATTGTCGCTGATGGCGAGCACCAGCGCCGACTTTTCGCCGTGCAGGCTGAGATTGACCATCGTGGGCGCGGCATGGCGAAGGGAATTGCGCAGGCCCTCCTGCGCGATGTGGAAAATCTGGGACGCTGTGCTGCTGTCTCCGACGAGGGGCGCCGACCGGGACTCGAAATGGCAGCGCACGCCGGTCTGGCGCTCGAGCGCGGCCGCGAGCTCCTCTAACTCGCGGGTAAGGCTGGCGGGCTCAATGGCCGTGAGCAGCAGACCGCGGGCGAGCTGGCGCGAATACGCGATGCCTTCCCCCGCGAGGCGGCCGATCTCCCGGGCCGTGCCGGCGGCGAGCGGATCCTGGCGATCCAGTTGCTGCGTCAGCACCTCGGCAGCAAAAGCCATGGCGGTCAGGTGCTGGCCGAGACCGTCATGCAGGTCGTTGCCGATGGTGCGGCGTTCGCGTTCGCTGATCTCGGTCAGCTCGTGCTGCAGGTGCTCGCGTGCCGTGACCTCGCGTTCCAGCGCGGCGGTGCGTGAATGGATGCGCTCCTCCAGTTCGCGGCGCAGCGTGATGAAGGCCCGCAGGATCCAGGCAACGATCATGTAGGTCGCGAGGAAACCCAGCACATTCCAGATGATGCTCGGCCGGCGGGTATACTCGGCCTCCAGCAGGTAATCGCCGCCGACGCGCACGATGATGGAGCAGACCGACGCGACAAAAGCCGCGAAGAACCCCAGCCAGGCCAGCGCCAGGGCAATGGGCGCCAGATAAAACACCTGCAGCGAAATGCTCGTGCCCGAGGCGTAGTCAATGACCCCGATCACCCCCACATAGACCGCGACAATCACCACGCGGGTCGCCCGGGACACGGGAGGCTGGGTGAGAATCCGCAGCACCCAGGAGTCGAAGCGGCCGCCGGGATTTTCCGCGGTTGACTGGGACTGGGGAGGGCTCACGCCCGCAGCGTGGGCGGCCGGCGGTCTCCTGCAACAGCATTTGTGGCGCCCGCGTTACGGGCTTGCTCTGGGTCGCCGCGATGAGGAAGGGTGTGCCCGTGGCCCCGCCGTCCTCCCCGAAGACCCTGCTCGCAATCGGCGCGACGGCCTACGGCCTGTTCGTGCTGGCCCTGCTGCCCCCGGGGATCATCGCGCTGAACGACGACTTCGCCTACCTGCGCTCAGTCGTGGAGACCCTGCAACACGGCCGCCTGTGGACGGACGACTGGCTGGAACCGTGGGCCGCGGGGCTTTCCCTGTTGTCCGCGCTGTTGTTCAAGGGCACGGGCAGTTTCTATTTCGCCACGTACGGGCTGCTGGCGTTGCTCGCGGCGGCGGCGTTCTTCGCCGCCGGGCAACTGCTACTGGCACGCAACCTGCCCATCGGGCGGACGCTGCTGCTGGCCGCGCTTGGCCTCACCTTTCCCACGCTGCTCTGGAAACAAGTCCAGTTCACCGGCCTGGCCCTCTACCTGCCGTGCCTGCTCGTGGCGTTGTGGGCGGCGGAAGCGAGACGCTGGGTGGTGTTTGGTGTGGCGTGGTTGCTAGCGCTCGCCACGCGCCAAAGCGCGCTGGCCTGGGCCGCGCTGCCGCTCGCGGCCATCGTGATGGACTGGCGCGCTGACGGAAAATCCGCCGGCCGACGCTGGCTCGGTCCTCTGCTCAGCGTCGTCGCGGGCAGTGGCCTCTACCTCATCCTCGGGCAGTTCATGAACAAGACCGTGGCCCAGCAGGCCATCACCGACCGCATGTGGGAGAATTGGAATTTCTCCCAGGCGCAACACTCGCTGTTGACCGGCGGCGTGGTCTTGCTGCTGGCGGTGGGCCTGGGCCAGTGGGCCTTCCGCGGCGTCAGCGTGCCGCATGACGGACAAGGCCGGCGCTGGCTTTGGGTCGCCGGGGTTGCCCTCGCCGGAATATTTCTGCTCATCGCCAACGTGCGCGATCGCGTGGCGTGCGAGTTCGATACTTTTGATTCGGCCTGGGGCGCGGGTTACCTCCGGGTGGGCATGGCGCTCGGCCTCGCCGGACTCGCGCTTGGCCGTTTCTCCTGGCGGACCGTGCCGCTGGCCGGCGCATTGGCCGCGCTGGAGGTGTTGTCGTTGCGGAGCGTCATCTGGGATTATTATCTGCTGGATGTGGTGGTGTTCGGATTCTGCGCGGTGCAACCAGCGGTGACCGACGCCGCGGGCGACGTGGCGAAGTGGGCTCCACGCCTCCCCGTCGGCGCCATCGCGTTGTTCCAGGTAGTCAGCGTGCTGCCGATCAAGGGCTCACTGGATCGGACCCACGCCTTGTTCGATCTCGGCAGCCGGGCGGTGGAGGAGGGCAGAGTGGCGCCGCAGAAGGCTTCCTTCCTGCCGTTCGGGCTGATGGCGTGGTATTACTTCCCATTGCACGTGCGGGACGGATGGACATCGGGCCCTGACCTCGCCGACTTTGGCGGCTGCCTCGAACAGGACACGGTGCTGATCGCCTGGCGCTATTCCAAGCCGCTGCGCGGACTCCCCGGCCATGACACCGGCCTGCCCGAGGACCGGAGCCAGGTGATCGCCAGCGGCAAGTTCAACTATTGCTGGTTCTATGGAGTGGAGGTGATGTTGCTGCCGGCGCCGCCGGCGAGCGTGCGACCGGGGAAGCGACAGTATCCGGCGGATTACCGCCTGCCGGTTTATCCGCACGATGATGCGGGCTGGCGCGACCTGATCCGCGGTGAAACTAAGCTTGCTGCCCCGCCGCGGTGACCGACATTTTTATCGAAATGGATCCCCGCTTTGACCTCGTCATCCTCGCCGCGGGCATGGGCAGCCGGTTCGGCGGCCTCAAGCAGGTGCAGCCGGTCGGCCCGGCGGGCGAGCTGATCATCGAGTATTCCACCTACGACGCCCTGCAGGCCGGCTTCGGCCGGCTGGTGCTGGTGATCCGCAAGGATATCGAGGCGGAGTTCCGCGCCACCATCGGGCGGCGGCTCGAGGCGCGGATGGAGGTCGCCTACGTGTTTCAGGAAACGGGCGCCGGCCGCACGAAGCCGTGGGGCACGGGCCACGCGGTGCTGGCGGCGCGCGCGGCTGTGCAGCGGCCGTTCGCCGTCATCAACGCCGATGATTTCTACGGCGCTGCGGGTTACCGGACGTTGGCGGCGCACTTCGCGGCGTCGCCCGACTACGCGATGGTCGGTTACCCCCTGAAGCAGACGTTGTCCGAATTCGGCACGGTCAGTCGCGGCCTGTGTGGGACCGACGCGACCGGCCGGTTGAAGAGCATCACCGAGATCACGAAGATTGAGAAGACCGGCAGTGGGGCCCGCTACACAGATGCCAATGGCGCGATCAAGGCGCTCACCGGTGACGAGATCGTCTCGATGAATTTCTGGGGTTTCACGCCGCAGGTGTTCCCGCACCTGGAGAAACTGTTCGTGGACTTTCAGGCGAAGAACGCCGCGGACCCGAAGGCGGAGTTCTACCTGCCGACGGCGCTGAGCACGCTGAATGAACGCGGCGACGCGAAGGTCGCCTTGCTCCGGAGCAGCGATGCCTGGTTCGGCATCACGTATCGCGAGGACCTGGCCGCGTCACAGGCGGCGATCCGCGCGCTGATTGCGGCGGGAGAATATCCGGCGCCACTCTGGCGCTGAGGCCAAGCAGGGTTTGCCGCGAAAAGGCACCAAGAATCCTCGGCTTGCAGATCAAACACAAAGCGCGCCTATAGGCGCGACGCAGATGGCCTCCCTCGACAAAACAGCCCTTGTGCCTTTTCGTGGCTAACCTGATCGAATCAACTCAGCTCAGCCAAGATCGCCCGTAACTCACGCTCGGGATCCTCATGGGTCTGCGCGATGGCGAGCTGCAGCGCTTGTTCCAACCAGGGCTTTGCGTCGGCGCGGCGGCCGAGTCCGAGGAGCGCCTTGCCGAGCAGGATGCGCGGCATCATCCAGTCAGGCTTTTTGGTCGCGCAAAATTGCAGGTGCTCCAGCGCGTCGGCCGGCCGGTTCTCCGCGAGCAGGGCCTGGGCGAGGCTGAAGCGGAATAGTTCGTTGTCCGGCTGCGACGCGACCAACGCCGCGAATTGCTTTGAACGGGACATGCGCTTAAACGAACGCGGCCCGCAGGGACGCGGGCCCTCCAGCTCAGTCGAAAAACAGCACGACGGCCGTCGCATTGTCCAGGCCGCCGTGTTCGTTGGCGCGGTCCACCAGTCGGCGGGCAGCCGCCTCGGGCTCGGCCGCATTGTCGAGGATCTCGGCGATCTCCTTGTGGTCTACGAAGCGCGAGACCCCGTCGCTGCTGAGCAGGTAGCGGTCGTGGGGGAGAATGGTGTGCACGGTGCACTCGGCCTCGAGCGGGGGCGGCTGGCCGATGCAGCGGGTGAGAGCATTGCGGTTTTCCATCAGCATGCCGATCGGTTCGCCGCGGGCGGCGCGCTCCTTCAGCTCGTTCTCGATGGTGTGGTCGGTGGTGATCTGCTCGAGGGTCTTGGATCGCAGGCGCATGACGCTGGAATCGCCGACGTGACCGATGTTCAGCTTTACGCCGGTGACATGGGCGAAACTCAAGGTGGAGCCGATGCCGAACTGCGGGCTCAAGACCCGGCCGAGGCGGAAGACCTGGTCGTTCACCTCCGACAGGATACGGGGGTAGTTAAGCTTATGCCCGGCCGCATGGCTGGTAAAAATCTTCTCGAGGGACGCCACGGTCAGCTGACTGGCCTGACCGCCCGAGGGCAACCCGCCGATCCCGTCCGCGACCGCGTAGAGCTGGTGGGTGTCGTTGCATAGAAAACTGTCCTCGTTTTCAGGGCGCACGCGGCCGACGTCGGTATGGGCAAAGGATCGCAACTTCATTACTGGAGGGACAGCCTAGTGGCAGCTTTGGCTCAAGGGAAAGGTCTAAAAATACTTTCCCGGTCGGCTCTTCCCATGCGCTCGTAGCGCTCCGTGGGCAGGGAGCCGAGGAATTCGCGCCCGTAGGCCTTGGCCAGGACCCGAGAATCGAGGATCGTGACGGTCCCGCGGTCGGTCTTGTTGCGGATGAGACGGCCGACGCCCTGCCGGAATTTGATGAGCGCGTCGGGCAGGGTGAGCTCGTTGAAAGGGTTGCCCCCGCTATCGCGGATGTGCTCGCACTTGGCCTCGGTAATGGGATGGGTCGGCGGGTCGAAGGGCAGACGGGTAATGATGACCTGCGAGAGCGCCGCGCCGGGCACGTCCACCCCGGTCCAGAAACTGTCCGTGCCGAAGAGCACGGCGTTGCCGAGCGTCCGCATCTGGTGCGCCAACTCGGTGCGGGACAGGTCAGCGCCTTGGATCAGGAAAGGCCGTCCGGCCGCGCGCCAGCCGGGCTCGAGCTCCGCCGCCACGGCCCGCATGTCGTTGTAACTGGTGAACAGCACCAGCGAGCCGCCCCGCACCCTTTCCGTACAGAAGCGAATGTAGTCCGTGAGCACCTCAATCGCCAGTTTCGCCTCCTGGGGCGAGGGCAGGGGCACGTCGGTGGCAACGAACACACGCATGTTTTTCTCGAAATCGAACGGCGACTTCACGGCGACGGCCTCGGCCTGGTCCGCCCCGAGGCGCCGGGCAAAGGGCTCGATGGTGCCGCCCATGGCCAGCGTGGCGCTGGTGCAGATCACGCTCGTGCGACAGCCGAAGAGGTGCTTCCGCAGCTCGGGCGCCACGTCGATCGGTGCGCTGCGGAGGGTGACGATGGTCTGCTTGCGGCCACCGCGCTCGGCGCAGTAGACATGCCCTTTGTCACCCAGAGTGAGCCACTCGGTGAGGCCGGCCTGCAGGCCCTTGATGCGCTGCTGCTGCTCGAGCAGCTCGTCGCGCTCGCGACCGTCCTCCAGCTTGTCGGCGAGCGCGCCGAGCAACCGGTGCAAGGCGCCGAGCGGGCCGTCGAGCATCGGCTCGGCCACGCCGGTCTCGCGGACGCGGACGATGGCGCGTTGCTCGAGCAGGCGGGTGGTGAGGAAACTGAAGAACTGTTGCGAGGCCTCGAGCGCATCAAGCACCAGCTGCTGTCCCGCGGCGCCGCCGTGCTTCTTGAAGAGACCACGCTTGGTGCGCGGGTTGAAGAGATATTTCAGCGCCCGGTCCAGCCCGTAGCTGCTGAGCGAGAGCCCGAAGTTGTCCGTGGCCACGTCGGGCACCGTGTGCGCCTCGTCGAGCACGAGGAAGTCGTCGGGGAAGAGCACGCCACGGGCGCCGGTGGTCGCGCCCTGCGCCTGCGCGCCGCCGGCGTTGATGAGCGCGAAGAGCAGCGCGTGGTTGACGATGATCACCTGGGCGGTGCGCAGCCGGGCGCGGGCGCGCTGGTAATGGCATTTGCTGTCGTCGCAGTGCTTGCGCGAGCAGGCGGAGGAGTCGGCATTGACGGCGTCCCATACCTCGGGGCGCGGCGGCGGCTTCAGCTCGTGGCGCAGACCGGTCGTGGTCTCGTCTGCCCAGGCGGCGATACGCTGCAGCTCCTCGTAATCGGCGTCGGCGAACAGGCTGGCGCGGTCGGCGAGGGCGTGGCCGAGCCGGGTGGGGCAGAGGTAGTTCGACTTGCCGACGAGCACGGTCGAGCGGAAATCGGCGTAGCGGGCGAGGTCCGGCGACGCCTTGAATACCCGCCGGCAGATCGGCAGGTCCTTTTGCTCGATCTGTTCCTGCAGCGAGATGGTATGCGTGGAGACGATCAGTTGCCGGCCCTGGTCGACGGCGTGAATGAGTCCCGGAATCAAATAGGCGAGCGACTTGCCGACGCCGGTGCCGGCCTCGAACAGCAGCGGTTCGTCCCGGTGCAGCGAACCGGCCACGAAGCAGGCCATCTGCTCCTGCTCCGGGCGGTGCTCCAGGTTGAGCGCGTCACAGAGCATACCGGTCTCGCTGAACAGTTCGCCGGCCAGCTCCCGGACGCGGGACGGCTTGGCAGCGGTCCCGGTCGCCTCGCCGGTGTCATCATTCAGACCAATCATGTCCACTCACTGAGCTTATTAAGTTCCGGACGTGCAAATGATATTTGCGAGCACTGCCCCCGTCGGCATCCTGCGGTCATGGACAAGCCGAACACCCCGGGGAACAACTGGACGGAGGACCTCGTGCGTTTCCTGTGCGAGCAGCCCGGGGTCGGCGCCGTGCGCCTCGATGCGGCCACCCGGCAGGTCTCGGTCGCCACCATCGGACCGGTCAACCTGGCCGACCTCGAGCAGCGGCTCGCCGCCACTATCGCCGCCGTGGAAACCCGCTTTGCCGACCAGCCGGCGCGCCTCGCCGCCCTCGGTTTCTCCCTCAAGCGCGAGGGGGACGCCGTGGTCATCGGCCGCAACATGGGCGCGACCGCCGAGAAACTCTGGCTCTGGCGGGAGATGGAATGGCCTGAGATCAAAGCCGAACCGACCGCGGAAGACCAGGAATGGCGCCAGCTGGCGGTGCTGGCGGCGATTTGCGGCACAGCGGGCATCGCTGGCCTGCTGGCCGGGCATTTTGCGCCCGGTCTTCCGTGGCTGACCAGGGGACTGTTTTTCATCGGACTGGTCACGGGCGGTTGGGACGCAGCCGTCGACTCCTGGGAGAATCTCAAGAAGCGCGAGATCGACATCCATTTCCTCATGCTGGCCGTCGCGATCGGGGCGATCTTTATCGACGCCTGGGGCGAGGCCGTGCTGTTGCTGTTCCTCTTCTCCGCCTCGGGCGCCATGGAGGAATTCGCGCTCGACCGGACACAGCGCGAGGTCAGCGCCCTGCTCAAGTCCACGCCGAAGCGCGCCATTGTCGTCGGGCCCGACGGCACCGAGCGCGAAATCGCCGTCGAGGAACTGCAGCTCAAGCAACACGTCCGCGTCCGGCCGGGCGGGGCGTTCCCGGCCGACGGCACGATCGTCAGCGGCAAGAGCGCGAGCGATGAGTCCAATCTCACCGGCGAGGCCGTGCCCGTGGAGAAGCAGGCGGGCGATCCCGTGTTCAGCGGCACGCTGAACCTGTGGGGCGCGGTGGACTTCGAGGTCGCGCGTCTGCCGTCCGAAAGCACCCTGCAGAAAATCATCCGCCTCATCCAGACGGCGCAGAAACTGAAGGCGCCGAGCGAACGCTTCACGGATAAATTTGGCACGGGTTACACCTACGTCGTCATCGGAGGCTCGTTCGCCATGTTCCTCCTCTGGTGGCTGGGCTTTCACCTGCCGGCCTTCACCAACACTCCCGGGGTGCGTTCGGCCTTCTATCGCGCCATGACGCTTATGGTCGTGGCCAGCCCCTGCGCGCTGGTGCTGTCGATTCCCTCCGCCATCCTCGCCGCCATCGCCTGGGGCGCGCGGCATGGCGTGTTGTTCCGTGGTGGCGCCGCCATCGAGAAGCTGGCCGACATCAATGTCGTCGCGCTCGACAAGACCGGTACGCTGACGACCGGCGAACTCGCCGTCGTCGGCTACGAGAGTTTTCCCGCGGGCCGCGAAACCGAGGTGAGGGAGCTGGCCTACGCTCTCGAGGCCAAGTCCGAGCACCCGCTGGCCCGGGCCATCGTGCGCGACGCCAGGGCCCGCGGCGTGCGCGCGGTCGAGCTGGCGGATTTCCAGAACATCGTGGGGCAGGGGGTGCGCGGCAACTATGGCGGCGGGCAGGCGATGCTTGGCCGGCGCGAGTTGCTCGAGGCCGGGCCGCTTGCGGCGTGGGCCGCGCAGTTGCCACCCGCCTCCGCCGACCTGTCGGAGGTATGGGTGGTCGGGAAGGATTTTCTCGGGCGCGTGCTGCTGCGCGACCAGATCCGCTCCGAATCGAAGGCCGTGCTGGCCGAACTCGCCGCCCACGGCATCCGCACCGTCATGCTCACCGGCGACCGCCGGCAGGCCGCCGAAGCCGTCGCGAAGGAACTCGGCGTCAGCGAGGTGCGGGCGCATCTCACCCCCGAGCAAAAGGTCGCGGCGATCCAGGAGCTGCGGCTCGGCCCGCCGGCGCGCAAGGTCGCCATGGTGGGCGACGGCGTGAACGACGCCCCGTGCCTCGCCGCGGCCGATGTCAGCGTTGCCATGGGCGCGCGCGGCAGCGACGCGGCGCTGGAACAGGCCGAGGTCATCCTCATGCATGACCGCATCGAGAACTTCCTCGCCGCGCACCGGCTGAGCCGGCGTGCCAAGGCCATCATCCGGCAGAACCTGACGATTTCGCTCGGCGTCGTGATCATTATGGTGGTCGCGACGGCGTTCGGTGCCGTCCCGCTGGCCATCGGCGTCGCGGCCCACGAAGGCAGCACACTGGTCGTGTGCCTCAACTCACTGCGGCTGCTGTTCGGGAAGAACGGGTAGGGATCCAATGTAGGGTCGGCGCTAGTCGCCGGACCGCGGTCCGCCGGCAAGCGGCGACCCTACAAAGAGAAACTCAGTCCTCGATCCACACCAGGTCGCCCACGCGCACCTGGTCGAACAGGCCGATAATCTCGAGGTTGTTCATCTCGATGCAACCCGCGCTGTAGTGTTGGCCGAGCCGTTCTTCATGGTTCGTGCCATGGATGTAAACGTAACGGTCGAAGGTGTCGACGACCTCGCCCGCGGCGTTCTTGCCGGCGTTGACGCCGGGTTCCAGGCCTCGCAGCCACAGGATGCGGGTGGTGATGAGGTTTTTCGCCTGCTCGGAAGGATCGAGTTCACCGAAATGTTTGCCCAGGCTGACGCGTCCCTTGAACACGATGCCCGGTGGCGCGCCGGCCCCGTGCTTCTCGGCGATGGTGTGCAGTCCTCGCGGCGTGCCGAGGGAATCCTTCACATTCGAGGGCGGACGCAGGGAAGTGGAGATGACATGGCTCTTCTGCAAAGCACAGTCTTGGAAAAACATCAGGAGCTGCTGTGTGATAGAAACGACTATGACACGCGGTGTGGGCTTGATTCCCAGCGCCGTGCACCTTTCTTCTAATCGTTCCAACGTTTTATTCACTGTGAGCAATAATTTCTATCGGGTCGGTATCGTCGGTGCCACCGGAGCAGTCGGTCAAGAGCTGATTGCCCTGTTGCAAGCGCACGCCTTTCCGCTGGCCGAGCTGCGGCCGCTGGCCTCAGCGCGTTCCGTGGGCAAGAGCATCGAGTTCGGCGGGAACAAAATCGCGGTGCAGGAGGCGACCCCCGAGGCCTTCGCGGGCCTGAACGTGGCGTTCTTCGCCGCGGGCGGCGATATCACCAAGGCCCTCGCCCCCGAGGCCGTGAAGCGCGGCTGCCTCGTGATCGACAAGAGCTCGGCGTTCCGCATGGACCCGAATGTCCCGCTGGTCGTGCCCGAGATCAACGCCCATGCGTTGCGGAGCCACAAGGGCATGATCGCCAGCCCGAACTGCTCGACCGCCGTCGCGCTCATGGCGCTCTATCCGCTGCACCAGGCGTTCGGCCTGAAGCGCGTGGTCTTCTCGACCTACCAGTCCGTGTCGGGCACCGGTGCGGACGCGATCGTCGAGCTCGAGTCGCAGGTGCAGGCCTACGCCGCGAAGCAGCCGCTGCGGCATGAGGTTTACCCGCACCAGATTTTCCAGAACCTGATCCCGCATATCGACTCGTTCGGCAGCGACGGCTACACCGGCGAGGAGACGAAGATGCGCGCTGAGAGCCGCAAGATCCTTGGGATGCCCGACCTGAAGGTCTCGGCCACCTGCATTCGCGTGCCGGTCGTGCGGGCGCACTCCGTATCCATCAACGCCGAGTTTGAACGCCCCGTGTCGGTCGAGGCGGCTCGCCAGGCCATCGCCGCTTTCCCGGGCGCCGAGCTCATCGATGAACCGGCAAAGAACGCCTATCCCACGCCGCTCGCCTACAGCCGGAAGGAGAAGTGCGGCGTCGGCCGCATTCGCCTCGACACCGCGCTGGACAACGGCCTAGCCCTCTGGGTCAGCGGCGACAACCTGTGGAAGGGCGCCGCGCTGAACGCCATCCAGACAGCGGAAAAGATCATCGAGCTGGGGCTGCCCCTGCGCGCCTGAGGTGGGCGTCGGTTTCCATACCGACGCCATCGCCGATGTGGAAATCGGCGACCACCCAATTCTCCCTTGCGAGCGCCAGCCGGTTGCCGTTTCTTGGCCATCTTCGGACGCTTAGCTCAGGTGGTTAGAGCATCTCGTTTACATCGAGAGGGTCGGGGGTTCGAGTCCCTCAGCGTCTACCAGCCTTCACTCGCAGCGCAGCGAGAGTGCAGGCTGTCGCGCCGAAGCTTGCTTGCCAAGCGGAGGCGGACACGTTCGCTGCTGTTACGGCTCGGCAAGCCATACTACGTAAAATGAAAATCATCCTCGCCACGCGCAAAAGCCCGCTCGCCCTGACCCAGACCGAGATGGTCGCCGCGCACCTGCGCACAAGTATCCCCGGAGCGGAATGCGAGTTGCTCAAAATCGTCACCACCGGTGACCGGCAGGCCGAATGGTCGCTGGCGAAGCAGGGTGGCAAGGGCCTGTTCACCGCCGAGCTCGAGCAGGCGCTGCTGCGCGGCGAGGCCCATGTGGCCATCCACAGCTGCAAGGACCTGCCGGGTGAGATGGTCGCCGGCTTGGCCGTGGCCGGTTACATGCCGCGCGAAGATGTCCGCGACGTGCTCGTGCTGCGCGCGGGCGTGGCCACGCCGGCGACGATCGCGACCAGCAGCCCGCGCCGGCAGATGCAGGTCAAAAAACTTTTCCCGACCGCCACCTTCACGGAGATCCGCGGCAACGTGGACACGCGCCTGAAGAAGATCGCCGCCGGTGCCGCCGACGCGACCATCCTGGCCGCCGCCGGCATGAACCGCCTCGGGATCAAAAGCTGGCCGGGCGTCACGTTCCGGCCGCTGCAACTTCACGAGAGTGTGCCGGCCGTGGGGCAGGGGGCCATCGCCATCCAGTGCCGGACGGAGGATGCGCCGCAATTCGCCGCCGTGTTGGACTCCGCCACCGCTCGAAACGTCACGGTGGAGCGCGCCCTGCAGGCCGCCCTCGGCGGCGGCTGCCAAATGGCCTTTGCCGCCCACGTGGCGGGCGACCAACTTTATTTTTTCCACGAACAGACCGGCATCCGCACGCTGCTGCTGACCCCGGCGGACTATGCCCAGCCGACGCTCGCCGCCGCGCGGGTCCTCAAGGAACTCGGAATTCATGTCTAAAGCCCTGCTCACCGGCCGCCGCATCGCGCTCACCCGTCCCGTCGCCTCGTCCGGCGCCTGGCGCGAACGGCTGGAATCCCTCGGGGCCGAGGTGATCGACCTCCCGCTGATCTCGGTCAGCAAGGAGATCAACCTCGACACCCTCGCCGAGGTGCTCACCGAGTTCGGCAGCTACGAATGGTTGATTTTCACCAGTGCCAACGGCGTGCGATTTTTCTTTGATGAATTTATCCGCGTGCATGAGGACATCCGGGCCCTCGGCTTGGTGCGCATCGCGGTGGTGGGCGAGGCGACCGCCGCCGCCGTCCGCGAGCTGCGCCTGCGCGTGGACGCGCAGCCCAAGAAGGCCAGCGGCGAGGAACTCGCCCGCACCCTGATCGAACGCGAGGCCATGGACAGCGCCAAGGTGCTCGTCGTCACCGGCAATCGCAACAAGGAGGAACTGGTGGACCGGCTCCACGAGGCGCGCACCATTGTGGACCGGCTGGTGGTCTACAAGACCGAGGAGACCGACCTTGCCGCCGATCCGATCGCCGCGGATTTCCGTGCCAAGGGCGCCGACGCCATTTTTTTCGCCAGCCCATCGGCCGCGCAGTCCTTCTTCGACCAGGCCGCCGCCCTCAAGCTCGCCGCCAAGGCGAAGCGTCCGCTCGCCGGCAGCATCGGCCCGAGCACGACCGCGACGATGAAGCAGCTCGGCCTGCCGGTGGACTTCGAGGCCGCCGACCCAAGCCTCGACTCGCTCGTCGCGGCGCTGCTGAAGAAATTCTAAAGCAGCCAATGCAATTAACCACGAAGAACGCGAAGTTGGCTCGATCCACCAAGCAGTGGAAATTCCTTCGTGCTCTTCGTGTCCTTCGTGGTTAAAGCTCGTTCCCCATGAAAGTCCCTTTCCTCGACCTTAAGCTCCAGCACCAGGCCATTCGCACCGAGGTGCTCGCCGCGCTGGCCGACACCTACGACAACACCCGCTTCTGCCTCGGCAAGGACGTGGATGACTTCGAGAAAGCCTTCAGCGCCACGCTCGGCCACTCGCGGACCTTAGGCATGAACAGCGGCACCTCGCCGCTGCACGTCGCCTCCATTTGCGGCGGGTTCGGCCCGGGTGACGAGATCATCACGACGCCGTTCACCTTCGCCTCGAGCTGCTGGGGCATCAGCTACGTCGGCGCCAAGCCGGTGTTCGTCGACATCGACGCGGACACCTGGTGCATCAGCCCCGAGGCCATCGCCAAGGCGATCACGCCCAAGACGAAGGGCATCGTGGTCGTGCACATCTTCGGCCAGCCCGCGCGGATGGATGAGATCATGGCGATCGCGAAGCAGCACAAGCTGTTCGTCGTCGAGGACTGCGCGCAGGCCGTCGGCGCCACCTACAAGGGTGCGCCGGTCGGCGGCATCGGCGACTGCGGCACGTTCAGCTTTTACCCGACGAAGAATCTCGGCGCCTGCGGCGAGGGCGGGGCATTCGTCTCCAAGCACGCGGCGATCATGGATCATGCCCAGCTGCTGCGCGTGCACGGCTCGCCGAAACGCTACACCCACACCGAGGTCGGGTTCAACTTCCGCATGGACGGCTTCCAGGGCGCCGCGCTCAACATCAAGCTGAAGAAGCTGGCCGGCTGGACCGCCCGCCGCCGCGTCATCGCTGCCCAATACCGCCTCGGGATCAAGCGCAACGACGTGCAGCTGCCGGTCGTGCCGGCCTATGGCGAATCCGTGTGGCATCAGTTTACGCTGCTGCATCCCAAGCGCGACGACCTGCGGGTGCACTTGGAAAAGAACGGCGTCGGCACCGAGATCATTTATCCCGGCCCGATGCACCGGCAGCCGTGTTATGCGTCGCTGGGTTACGCCGCGGGCAGCATCCCGATCGCCGAGAAGACCAGCGCGACCTGCGTGAGCCTGCCCATCTTCCCCGAGCTGACCGACGCACAGGTGGCGCACGTTATCGATACAGTGAATTCTTTTTGACCACGAAATACACAAAACACACCAAAGTGATTTCCTTTCGTGTATTTAGTGTGTTTCGTGGTGACCAATGATCAATGGAGTCAGACTTAAGGTCTGCGGCATCACCTCGCTGGTGGATGCCGATGCCGCCGACGCCGTGGGGGCGGATTGCCTCGGTTTCATCTTCCACGCCAAGTCGCCGCGTAACGTCGCCCCGGCCCAGTATGCCGCGATGAACGACCGCCTGCCGCCGCGCAAGCGGGTCGCCGTCAGCGTCGAGCCGACCGCTGCCGAGTTGGCGGTGCAATCCGCCGCCGGGTTTGATTTCTTCCAGATTCATTTCACCGGCGACACCCCCACGCATTTGATCGCCTCCTGGGCCGAGACCGTGGGCCTATCGCGTCTCTGGCTCGCACCGAAACTGCCGCCCGGGCAGGACGTGAAGCCCGCATGGCTGCCTTTCGCGGACACCTTCCTACTCGACACCTTCCACGCCGACAAATTCGGCGGCACCGGCGAGACCGGGGACTGGCCCAAGTTCAAGCGTCACCGTGAGGCGAACCCCGGCAAGACGTGGATTCTTTCCGGTGGTCTGACGCCGGAGAACATCGCCGCGGCCGTGACGGCCACGGGCGCGAAGTTCGTCGACGTGAACAGCGGGGTGGAGCAGGCCCCCGGCATCAAGAGCCCGGCGAAACTGCAGGCCCTCGTGCTCGCGTTGCACAACGCGACCAAGCAGGACAATCCTTCCTACCGCTTCTAGCGGCGGCGGGATTTCCTCGGGCTGCTCTTCAGCAGCCACCAAGCGCTGCCGATGACCAGGACGAGGCCGGCCCCGTAAAGCTGGTGCGAGGTCAGGACGCGGGTTTTGCCGTCTACGCCGGTCTTGAGGTAGGTCAGGCCCTTCTCGGTCTTGCCGGCGAGCGACACCTCACGCTCGTAGCCGGCGTAGAAGCACCAGAGGCCTCCCGCAAAGGCGGCGAGGGCGAGCAGTAGCTGGAAGAAACGGTGCATATTATTTTCCCTGTCATTCTGAGCGCAGCGAAGAATCCAGTGCAACGATAGCCTTTAAATACAGCGACCAACTGGATCCTTCGCTGCGCTCAGGATGACAAACCGGGAAAGGTGCATCAAAACGGCATGCCGGGCATGCCGCCGCGGCCTTTCATCTGCTCCATCTGGCGCATCAGCTTCTTCTGGTTCCCGCCCTTCATCATCTTCATGAGCTTCTGCATCTGCTCGAACTGCTTGATGAGCTGGTTGACTTCGAGGACCTTCACGCCCGCACCGGCCGCGATGCGCATGCGACGGCTGCCGTTGAGCAGGCCGGGCTTGCGGCGCTCCTGGATCGTCATCGACTGGATGATCGCCTCGGTGCGCTTCATCTGCCGCTCGGCGTCGTCGGGAATCTGCACGCCGCTCATGCCGGGCATCATGCCCATGAGCGACTGCATCGAGCCCATCTTCTTCACCTGCTGCATCTGCGCGAGGAAGTCCTCCAGATTGAAATCCGCCTTGCGCATCTTCTCGGCCATGCGCTCGGCCTCCTTCTCGTCGATGTGCTCCTGCGCCTTCTCGACCAGCGACACCACGTCGCCCATGCCGAGGATGCGGGAGGCCAGGCGCTCCGGATAAAACGGCTCGAAGTCGGCGGTCTTCTCGCCGGTGCCGATGAACTTGATCGGCACACCGGTGACGGACTTGATGGACAGCGCCGCGCCGCCGCGCGCGTCGCCGTCGAGCTTGGTGAGGATCACGCCGGTGAGCGGCAGTGCTTCGTTGAACGCCTTGGCCACGTTGACGGCGTCCTGGCCCTGCATAGCATCGACGATGAACAGCGTCTCGACGGGTTTCAGCAGGGCGTGCAGGGCGGTGATCTCTTTCATCATCGCCTCGTCAATCGCCAGGCGCCCGGCGGTGTCGACGATCAGGACGTCGTGATAGTGCGTCTTCGCGAATTCCACGGCGCCGCGGGCAATGTCGGCGGGGGACTCGCCCACACTCGAGGGGAAGAAGTCCGCGTCGACCTGCGCGGCGACGGTCTTCAGCTGCTCGATGGCCGCGGGACGGTACACGTCGCACGAAACGACGAGCACTTTCTTCTTCGCTTCGCGCAGGTATTTCGCGAGCTTGCCGGTGGTCGTGGTCTTGCCCGAACCCTGCAGGCCGGCCATGAGGATGACCGCGGGCGGCGTGGTGGCGAAATCGAGCGGCGCGTTCGCCTCGCCCATGAGCCGCGTGAGCTCGTTGTGCACGACCCCGACCAGCGCTTGTCCGGGCGAAAGACTGCCGATCACTTCGGCGCCCATCGCCTTTTCCTTCACGGCGGCGATGAATTCCTTCACGACAGGAAGCGCGACGTCCGCTTCGAGCAGCGCCATGCGCACCTCGCGCAGGGCCTCCTGCACGTTGGATTCGGTGAGGCGCGCTTCGCCGCGGATCGTCTTTACGATGCGCGCAAGGCGGTTGGTCAGGTTGTCTAGCATCGGGGTGGGGGGAGCGGGCAAAAACAGCCGCTCTGGTAGACTGAAAGGATGCCGGACATTGTACTTCACCTCGCCGTGAGCGCCCTCTACGGCGGGCTGGCGCTGCACTTCTGGCGCACGCGCTGGCGGTCCGGCGGACAGGCCGCCACCGGCATGTCCTCGTGGGAACACGCCGCGCTGATCGTGCCCGTTGCGCTGCACGCCTGGCTTGTCTACCTCGATCTCTTCGCGTCATCGCAGCCGCGCTTCGGGTTCGGGCAGGCGCTCTCCGTCATGCTGTGGCTGGCGGTGGTCATCTACTGGGCGGAAAGCCTGTTCTACAACCTCGACGGCATGCAGCCGCTCGTGTTGCCGCTTGCCGCGCTCACCGTGCCGCTTCCGGCAATCTTCCCCGGCATGGCGATCACCTATTCGACCTCGATGGAGTTCCGCCTGCATCTCATGCTCGGCATGGCTGCTTACAGCGTCTTCACCATCGCGATGCTGCACGCGCTTCTCATGGCGCTCGCCGAGCGGTCCCTGCACAAGACCCGTTCGCTACCCTCGGGCGACAAGGCAAGGTCCGCGAAACTGGCGGGCCCCCTCAGCGGGCCGCTCGCCGCACTGCCTCCTCTACTCACCCTGGAACGACTGCTTTTCCGGTTGATCGCGCTTGCCTTTGCGCTGCTCACGCTGACTCTTGCGACCGGTGTGCTGTTCTCCGAATCGCTCTTCGGCCGGGCGCTTCGTTTCGATCACAAGACGCTGTTCGCGTTGCTGTCGTGGCTGGATTTCGCGATCCTGCTCGTAGGACGGTACGCCTACGGATGGCGTGGGCGAACAGCCCTTCGCTTCACGCTGCTGGGATTCGTGATGCTGCTGCTCGCCTACGTGGGCAGCCGGTTCGTGCTCGAAGTCGTGCTCGGCCGCGTCTAGAAGCGCAGGCCTTCATGGACGCAATCCCGCTTCGCTGGCAATTCGCCGCACTGGCCGTCCTGCTCGTGATTTCCGCGTTTTTCTCGATCGCGGAGACAAGCATGATGGCGCTCAACCGCTATCGCCTGAAGCACCTGGTGACGCAAGGCCATGGCGGGGCTAAACGTGCTTCAGCCCTGCTTGCCCAGACGCACCGACTGCTCGGCGTGATCCTGCTGGGCAACAACCTCGTGAACGCAGGCGCGGCCACACTGGTGTCGGTCATAACGATCCAGCTGTTCGGCGAGAACCAGATCGCGCTCGGGGTCGGCACGCTGCTGGTGACTTTCCTGATCCTGGTGTTTTCGGAAATCACGCCTAAAGTCATTGGCGCGGCTTACGCAGAGCGCGTCGCCTTGCCGATGGCGTATGTGCTCGGTCCGCTGCTGAAGCTGTTCACCCCGATCGTTTGGTTCGTC
>JANYAM010000198.1 GCA_025361365.1 Opitutus sp.
ACACCACCACTCACCACCAAATCACGATAATTGAACACGCTCTTGCGACTCACCCCCGCCACCTTCGCGATTTGATCGGTCCTCAATTCGTGCTGGGCAATCAGGCGCACCACGAGCAGGCGCTTGCGCGCCCAGTCCTCCGGTGGCGGCACCCAGGCCGCTTCAATTTCTTTCACCAATGCTTCTCCCAAGGTCGGTATTGGTCGTGCCATCCCTCCAGCCTGCTTTTATCGGCGCTTCTTTAAAGTGTAAAAGCTTAGGGAGATTGGTATTATTCCGTTCGTCGCAAACGGAGCGACCGTCAGGCCAGTGGCCACGCCTGAGGCATTGTTGCCATACCCTGCCTCAAAGGTATAACTCGACAAGATCGTCTGTGCCTTGAGTCCCGCGGAGAACGGTAACGCAAGAATCATCAGGCGGCATCCCGCAGCAAATGTCCGGCCATTCATTTCTCGGAAAGATGAGAGCGGGCTGAACTGGGCGCCATCCCAATTTACGCCGATCATCGATTTATTCCGACGGCCGGAAGTTCTCGTTTTACTTTGAATCGTAGAGTCAGCTCCGTCGCGCCAAGTTGTCGCCACCCAAGCTGATTGTAAAAGTAAAACGCCGGCCCGTTGGCCGGCGTTGGGAGGAGAGCAAAAGGGCCGTTCGGGGCTTCTGTGAGCGGGTAGTAATCGTGAGGAGCGTAAAGAGGAATTTTCAGAGGGGGCGAGTTTCCGCAGATGCCCGGAGGCGGTAGGGAGGGTTCAGGAGTATTCGGGTAGATGACTAATGGACTGAATGAAGCAGAAAAGGGCACCTGGCGGCACTGTCGTCACCGGGGTTCACGGCGGCCACGGTTATCGGCCTCGCTCGTTCAGGAATTGCTCCACCAGCACGGAATCGAACGCAAATTATCCGGGACTCGTCAGGTCACCGAATGACAAGGGGTAGTGCAGGTTGATTTTTTTGCACTGCTTTTCCCCGGATCGACTTACCCGTAATATTATGCCCCGCGAAACTGAGTGGCCGTTTGACCTGTCACATAACGAAATTGTCGGCAAAAATACTGCGGATTAGGAAAACCGCTGGCGTAAGCAATCGACTTGGTGGAATCATTCGTGGTGAGCAGCAAATGTCGGGCGTAATCAACCCGTCGATTGCTGAGATATATCTGCATTGTGATTCCGAATTGTCTTTTGAAGACGCGGGCTAGATAGGCCGGACTCAATCCGGCCGCTCGCGATAATTGCACCGCGCTCCATGGCTCGCGATAGCGTTCATCTAGTTGGCGGCGCAGGCCCTGCAAGGCGGCCGCTGTTGATGCTGAGAGCTCCTGCTGCGCAGATGTGGTGCGCTGATGGATAAGAGGTAGATTCAGAAGGAATGCCTGTAGCGCTGCTTGAGCCGCAATATGGGCCAGACCGTCAGGTTGCTCACCGCGGCCTGCATGGTGAAGCTGGATGATATGCTGGAGAGCCTCGTGGGTCTGGTTTTCGAGGGCACCAGGACGCACATGCAGAGGTAGCTTGACGACAGCATCTGAGGCATTTGCAGCCGAAACATCAAAATGCAGGCAGAGGTGAAAACTATGCTTCTTAATCAAATACCATGAGGGTTCATGCTTGGGAGTTAATGTTATGTCGCCAGGCTTAAGCTCAATTCGCCGACCATCCAGCCAGATGGCTCCAGTGTATTCGTACATGTGCAGGGCCATTGTATTTAAACAGTGCACAAGATCGCGGCGGCCTGGTTCTTGAAAGCGCCCCGCCAGCTTGATCGAGGGGGCACTCAGCAGTGGCCACTCATAGACGAGCGGACGATTATTGCGTGGCATTAGTGATGTAATAAGACAATCAGTTGAGGAATAAAGACAATCCTGTCATCTTTACCTGCGCTCTGGTAGTCTCCTAGTTTACCCATAACGAGCAACTACCCCCACTAGACTTCCAGCTCTAAACGTGCGTTTATAGATAAATGCATATTTGAATCTGGTCAGGGGGGGTATTGTGCCCAAAAGTTCCACGAACCCCCAACCCACAGCCCCATGAACAATAGTAGTTACCCCCACTTGTCTTCCGCCAGGCCACGTTGTGCTCAATTGTGGCTAGCGAGTATGATGACCTTGATTACGGCGATAGCCCTGCCGACACACACCTCAGCTCAAGTCAGTAAAACGGACGAATCGACAACCACGCCCTCACCTGTGGCCGAGGCAAAACCCTCGGCGCCCAAAGAGGAAGTATTATTACTGAATGATTTTGTGGTAACTGGCGCAGTCGCGCCCCGGAGACAATTGGAGTCGCCGGTTGCGATCACTCGGTTAGACCGAGGCAGAATAGACGACCTCGGCGCAAGAAATTTCTCGGAAATGCTCAAGGCGGTTCCGGGGGTCTACGTCGAGTCCACCGGTGGTGAGGCATTTAACAATGTTTCCATTCGAGGTATTGGTACTACTACGGCGCTTGGATACGAGATGTTGTACGAAGACGGGCTGCCAGTGATCTCGACTAACAACCTGCGGCATGGCCTACCAGATGCGTGGACACGCATGAGTACCTTTATCGAGAGCGTAGAGGCAATGCGTAGTGGCACGTCTAATATTTTTGCCTCTCAGGCACCGTTAGCCCTGATCAATCTTATTTCTCGCGAAGGCGGGGATACTTTCCGTGGGGAATCGACCCTTACGGTCAGTGATTACGGAACGCTCCGTACAGACTTGTGGGCTTCCGGCCCTGCCGGAAAAAACACCACCTACGCCATCGGCGGATGGTATCGGGTGGACGATGGCGTTCGTTATCCTGGATTTACGTCAAACAAGGGCGGCGAGCTACTCGGCAACATCAAGCACACCTTCGAGAACGGTCGTGGTTACCTCAAGGCTTCATTCAAGGTGCACAAGGATCACAACGTCTTTGATTTGCCAATGCCGATGACCGGTGGGGCCAATTTCCATAGCGTGCCTTTTGGTCCGGATATTCAAAAGGATCCAACATCAGCCACCGCCGACCAGCGAATCGTCTCCGTCCTTGGCTCACCCGTCGGGCATGTGCAGTACGATCTGGCTGACGGAATCTACAGCCAAATGAACTATGTAGGCACCGAGTTTCAATACCAGCTCTTTGACAACGTGAAGCTGGAAAACCGTAATCGTTATAGCGATGGCTACCGCTCTATTGACTACATCTTCAACGGTGTCGCTGCAAAGTGGCAGACTATCGCAAACGCGGCAGCGAGCCGGGATGCGGCGCAGTTTGCCGCTGGGCTCAGCGGTGGAAATTATGCATTTAGCCTCACTTATCCGGGACAGAACAATGCGGTTGCGGCCGCCGATGCCGCGTCTGCGGCGGTCCTTGGCAATGGTTTTGGTAACCGGAAATCATGGCAACATTCCGGCGGCCTTGTGACTGACTTCCAAGACGACTTGCGTTTGATCGGCTCATTCAATGATGGCAAGACGACCGTTACAGGCGGACTGTACTATTCATTGCTCCAGGAGGAACAGCACTACAATTTCCTGACGTTATTGACCGATATTACCCCACAGGTGCACCGAATCGACATAACCATTCTTGATGCTCTCACCGGCGCGCCGATCGGACCTGCCACTTTCAATGGCATCTATCACTTTGGGGACCAATATCGTAACTCAACAGGGGAGGAGCGGGAATTTTCCCCTTATGCGTTGGTCGAACACAAGGTCGGCCGGTTCACTCTCGATGCCGGCTTGCGGCACAACACGATCCGGCAAACGGTTACCCGCGAATTCACGGCCAATACCTTTGTAACCAATAATAGTATCAATCCCGCGCTCAGGAGCGGGCAATTCGGCACAGGCAACTTTGAAACGCGCAACAACTCTGCCGCCGATACCGCCTATACGGCGGGTGGCAACTATGCGATTTCCAAGAAGCTCGCAGCTTATGCCCGCTACTCTCATGGCGTGCGCACTCTCGGTATTACGGAATTCGCCGAAGATATCGTTGCGGGACGACCTACCTCCCCAACTCGAACCATCAATGGGTACGAAGCAGGCCTGAAATACGGCTCCGGCAAAATCGGCGTGGTTCTGACCGCATTTCATGCATCTATTAGTGGTATCCAAGACACTCAGGTAACCATCAAATCGGATGGCACGCTCGGGCCGACGGTGATCGCACTCCAGAGCGAGGAGACTAAGGGCATAGAACTCGAAACCATTTGGACCCCAATCCCCGGTATGAGCCTCGGGCTCAACGGCACATGGCAGGACCCGAAGTGGACCGATCATAACCTTAAAACCCAGACACTGAGCACAGGGCAGGTGGTGGCCTTCGATGAGTATGGTCTGACACCCGAACGGACGCCGAAAGTTATAGGGAAATTCATGGCCAGTTATCAATTTCCGTCCATGTCTCTGGGACGCTTTGGGATCAATGGCTCCTACCAGTATACCGGAACGCGACCGGTCGACCGCGCTAACGGCCCGATCAATCCCTTGACTGCATACGGAGAAACCCAGATAGGTGCGGTTCTGGTTATGGCGAAAGGGTTCAGCCTCCGCGTCTCAATCAACAATCTCTTCAACCAAAAGGGCCTGAGTGAAGGTGATCCGCGTGGAGGCACCAACGTTCTCGACCCCACTCTCTCTATATTCAACGCCCGGCCCATACAGCCTCGTACCATTACTGGCACTTTGTCCTACAGTTTCTAACCCGCATATCGCGCACCCGGTTCGTTTATGAATGGATCGGGTGCGTTGCGTGTCAGAAGTCCTCGTAGGAAAGTCGATTCTCCGCGGTGGCCACAAGAGCCTCTCGCGCAACTCCTCCCTTCCAGTCAGTTTTACACAGTAAACATGTCGGCAGAGGCGGTCTGCGCCAATTCATGCAACCTTAAATGAGCATTCTTGATTACAGTATAGTGGCACTATTTTTCGCCGCGATGATTGGGATGGGGTTCTACTTCAAGAAGAGCCAGGCAGCTACCGATTATTTTTTGGGAGGCAGAAAGTTTGGTTGGTTTTCTCTCTGCCTATCTGCCATGGCCACGCAGCTTTCGGCGGTCAGCTTTATTTCTGCGCCCGCCTTCGTCGGTATGCGTCCAGGTGGAGGCATGCAATGGCTCACTTTTGAATTTGGTGTCCCACTTGCCATGATTCTGTTAATCGGGGTTTTTGCGCCGGCCCTTTATCGTTCTGGGGTGGTTAGCATCTATGCCTTCCTCGAAACCCGACTTGGACATAGTTCGCGTCTTTTATTGGGTGCTGTGTTTGTGCTAAGCCGCAGTTTTGCCACCGGTGTGACCATCTACGCCGTGTGTCTGGCCTTATCCTGGATCTTGGGGATGCCCTTCTTGGTCACGATGGGCTGCCTGGGCATAGTGACAGTGGTTTACTCGCTTGAGGGAGGCATGAAGGCGGTCGTTTACAGCGAGGTCGCTCAGATGATCATCAAGGTGATGGGCATAGCCACAATAATTGGCCTTGGGCTTCATTACCTCGGTGGCTGGTCGGAGTTCCTCACGCATGTCGACCATGCTCGCCTGAATGTCGTCGATTTCGGCAACCTCGGCTTTGATGGACGCGAGTACGGTTTCATCCCGATGGTTTGCGGCGGGATATTTCTTTACTGTTCCTACTACGGCACGGACCAAACTCAGGCCCAGCGCATCCTCTGTGCTCGTGACGAGCCGACTGTGGCGAAAATGCTGCTTTTCAATGGGCTCCTTCGCTTTCCGATAACTCTCTCTTACTGCATGGGTGGACTGATTTTAGGTGCATTTGCACGGAGTAATCCGGAGTTTGCCCATGCGATTCCAACTTCCCGGCCGGACCTCATGATTCCGGTCTTCATCACCCACTACCTGCCGCACGGGGTGGTCGGGATTTTGGTGGTCGCAATCATTGCTGCTGGCATGTCGACCTTCAGCTCAAATCTGAACTCGCTCAGCGCGGTAGCTATGGAGGATTTTATCAGCCCAAACTTCGCGTGGGCCCGGGGCAATTACGTCCTGTGCAGCAAGCTGGTAACACTAGCCTGGGGCGTGGTGACTATGTGTCAGGCCATGGTGGCCGGGCAGATCGCAGCTACGGTCATAGAGGCGATCAATAAAATCAGCTCGCTGTTTTATGGACCCATTTTGGCCATGTTTGTCTTGGCCATCTGGCCCCGTCGCGTCAGTGCCTCCGCGGCGAATCTGGGTGTCGTGTGCGGTGTCATCATGAACTTGGTGCTTTGGCTCTGTTTCAAGAACGTATTTTGGTTTTGGTGGAACGTCACCGGAGCCGTGACCACCTGGGTGGTGGCAGGAACCGCCAGTATATTCCTTCCCCGCCCCGCCGAGGCCAAGACCGGGGCTAGCACGACGACGCTGGCGCCGCTCACTACCGCCAGTGTGATCGCAGCGCCCGCCATACTCTTGACGGCTTGGTTTATCGCAATGGTGGCGGTGAGCATCTATTTCCCGCGTTTTTTCTAAATATTTCCATGAATCAAGGATCTGCACTCGTGCAAAAAACCCGACAACTGGCGCAGGCCACCTTAATAGCTAACTGGCGGGACGGGTTTGCCATCCCTTCCGCTCGATTATATCCGTTCCAATGGAATTGGGATGCCGGATTTGACGCGCTCGGGTTTTCCTATTTCGACCGACCAAAAGCTTACGCGGAAATCCGCAGCATGTTTCGTGGCCAGTGGACCAACGGCATGCTGCCACATATCGTCTTTCACCGACCCAATCCCAATTACTTTCCTGGGCCCGATGAGTGGCAGACCGCGCGTTCCCCATTTTCGCCCAAGGGGATTCAAACTTCCGGTATCACCCAAAATCCGGTTTTCGGTTTCATTCTAGCGCGAATCGCCGAACATTTAGCTCCTTCCGGCGACTTAGAGCTGGAGCCTTTTTTACGCGAAATGTTTCCCAAGGTAGTCGCCTTTCATCGCTATTTGTATCGGGATCGCGACCCGCATGGTGAAGGTCTAGTGTATATTCACCACAACTGGGAATCGATGGACAATTCACCACTGTGGGATTCGATTCTCGCTCGCATGGATGTGTCGCGGGCCCGCGATGTCTCGGCGCTGCGACAAGATAACAAGCGAGTGGACGCATCCGAGCGGCCATCCGATGAAAATTACAAGCGTTACATCCACATTGTCGATCTGCTCAAGTCCGTCGATTACGACGAACAGCGTTCGCAGTCGATCATGCCCCTTATGGTGCAGGATGTACTCTTCAATGCACTGCTGATAAAATCCAACCATGGTCTGATCAAGGTGGCTAAGAAGCTCGGATTGGATGCAGGTGAATTGATAGAATGGAATCGTCGCAGCATCGCGGCACTCAATACTAAGTTATGGGATGCGAAGAGTGGGTTTTACTATTCGTACGATTTGCGTGCTAAGCAAAGGATACCAATTAAGGTCGTGGGTGGGCTGATGCCTCTCTTTGCCGGGGCCTGCTCGCCGGAACAGGCGCAGCATTTGGTTCGGCACCTTGAGACTGACTTTGTTGCCGGGCCGGATTGGCGACTCTGTCCCTCATGCGCGGCTAATGAAGCGTTGTTTGACCCTCTCCGCTACTGGCGTGGCCCGGTTTGGGTGAACGTCAACTGGATGCTCCACCATGGCTTGCGACACTATGGTTTTGCTGCTCAGGCCGAACGGGTTCGTCGGGATACTATTGGTCTGATTGAGACGCACGGCATGTACGAATATTTTGATCCGCGGCCAACGAATGCAGGGGGTGCCACTCATGGTTTGGGCGCGGATGCCTTCTCATGGACGGCATCACTCTATCTCGACTTCATCAATAATACTGCGCCGCTGTGAGTTGATCGGCCGTGCCTAAGAATATTATAGGCGTGGATGTAGGCGGATCGCACGTGAGTGCGGCGATCGTCGGAGGGGCGACCAGTCACCGGGTGCGGTGCGATTTAGACTCCGCATTGGGGACAGAGAAACTGGTCTCGGTCTTACACGATACTGTCGCGACTGTGCTCGGCGGGAAACCTTGGAGCGAAGCTACAATCCCGGTAGCTCTCTCCATGCCTGGTCCCTTTGATTATCGGCGAGGGGTGTTCCGGTTGCGGCGTGGGCAAAAATATGGCTCTCTCTTTGGGCTCGATCTGGCACAGACGTTGAACGGGCGGATGGCAAACCTCAATGTGGGGCCCTTCTATTTCTTCAATGACGCCCAATGCTTTGCTCTGGGGGACCGTTCGTTTTCAGAAGCAACAAAGAGCACGCTAGCGCTTACACTTGGAACAGGACTTGGCTCCAGTTATGTGCTCGGCGGTAGGTTACGTGTGTCGGGTAATGCGATTCCGCCCGCGGGATATCTTTATGGTGAACCCTATCGGGGAGAGCGAGCGGACGAATGGTTTTCTACGCGAGGATTGATACGGCGATATAAGGCATTGACCGGGAAAGAGCTTATAGGAGCCAAGGAGCTTCATGAGTTAGCACTTTCCGATGACGCTGCCGCCGTACAGACTTTTGCCCAGTTCGGCATGGAACTCGCGGAATTTCTCGCCCCATGGATTTCATTGGGTGAAGTTGATCGGCTGCGGTTGGGGGGCAATATTAGCCGCGCTGGTAAGCTATTTCTTCCTTTCTTAGCTGAAAGACTAGACGCCATTGGCCAGTCGGTGGAAATCGGTGTTTGTGACGATGTCGAGGGTGCGGCGCTCAAGGGTGCGGCATTGCTAGCGACGGAGTGTGAAGCACGATCAGTGGTACCGCGGCGGAAAACATCTCAAAATCCACTGCCCAGGCGACTCTCGGTCCCTGTAGTCGGCGGCAAATATGATCTTTATCCAGTTCATGACTTGGGTCCGAGCAGAATTCAGGCGGGCTTGGATGGCATCGCTGACCTTCTTGCAAACTCGGGGGACGCAGCGGTAATTGATGGGTACCAAGGCGTATTCTGGACCGATCTGCAACGAGAGTTAGATCAAGCGCTCCGTCTCCGCGGGATTGAACCTTACTGGCTGTCGATCGACGCGGCTTTTCGCCCAGTCCAGGAAATCGAATCAATTGTGAAGCCATTCGAGGGCGAACCGGGATCGATTTTCGGGAAGCGATTCATCGGACGCCTGGTTGACTTCTTCGATCCTGTTGCCTTGGGCGAACTTCGCCCGATACCAGGTAAGTTGTCCATTCTCTACGGTTGCGGTGCGGCAGTGGCTGGCTGGGTTGGGCCTTTAGTCTATGTCGATTTGCCAAAGAACGAACTGCAATTCCGTCAACGTGCCAGAAGCATTGTGAATCTCGGACTTGATGAATCTCTGGAGCCTGGGCTGGCATACAAACGGAGTTACTTTATCGACTGGATAGCGCTCAACGCACATAAATGTGAGCTGCTGCCGCGGTTGGACGCGCTTGTCGATGGCCAACGTGAAGATGGGTTTTCATGGATAAAGGGATCCGAACTGCGAACGGCACTGCATAACCTCGCGCGCCTTCCTCTCCGCGTTCGCCCGTGGTTCGAACCCGGTGTGTGGGGTGGGGAATGGCTCAAGGAGAAAGTACCTGGTCTCAATCAGGAAGTACCAAACTACGCCTGGTCCTTTGAATTGATTACGCCGGAAAACGGTCTGGTGCTCAGCAGCGAGGGATGGCTGCTAGAAGTCTCTTTCGACCTGCTGCTTTTTCAGGATCATCGCGCTGTGCTCGGGCAGGCGGCGGAGCGATTTGGCACCGAGTTTCCCCTGCGCTTCGACTTTCTGGATACCTGGAATGGCGGCAATCTCTCCATTCAGGTGCATCCCACGCCCGAATACATGAGAAGACTTTTCGGGGAAAACTTCACACAGGATGAAACATATTACATTCTTGATGCGCAGCCGGAGGCAAAGGTTTATCTGGGGCTGAAGGACGGAGTGGAGGCTGATAGTCTGGCGAATACTCTTCAGGCTAGTAGAGATGAAGGTACGGTCTGGCCGGTAGAAGATTTTGTGCAGGTCTTTCCAGCGCGGCAGCACGATCTCTTTCTCATTCCCCATGGGGCTATTCATGGAGCGGGCAGGGGCAACGTGGTCTTGGAGATTAGCAGTACCCCGTATATCTACACGTTCAAGCTGTACGACTGGCAAAGACCCGGCCTCGACGGGAAGCCCCGCCCACTCAATCTGCACCACGGTTTAGCCAATCTTGATTTCTCACTCCAAGGCGAGAATGTTGGACAGACTCTTTTGAGTAAACCGGTAACCATAGCTGAAGGTGCCGGCTGGCAGCACTTCCAGCTTCCAACTCACGAGCGGCACTTCTACCGAATTGAGCGATATGATTTCGAGCAGGAGGTGCACATTCCAGCCAACGGTCACTGCTACCTGCTCATGCTGGTAGCAGGGGATCAAGCGGACCTTACTCCCGAGGCGCATCCCGGAATGATCCGAAAAATGCACTACGCAGAAACTGTGGTGGTACCATCCGCGGCCGGTGCCTTCAAGGTTACGAATCGTGGCCCCGCAGTCCAGGCGCGGCTTATCGTCGCCCATGTGAAAGAAGAGGCCTGCTGCCCCTGATTACCATGCGCTGTCTGGTCGCATTTGATAAATTTAAGGATGCTATGAGCGCTGAGCAGGCCTGCATGTCTGCGGCGAGCGCCATCGGAGGTGAGGTCGATCTCTGTCCACTGACCGATGGAGGTGAAGGGTTTGCCGGCATTATCACTCGCGCTGCCGGGGGCACGCTTAGTCAAGTTCCAGTATCAGGGCCGCGTGGCGATCAAGTTGCTGGAAGTCTTGGAATAGTTTCAGCCCAGGCTTTGTCCCCTGGGGTGCGCAACCTGCTTGATTTCCCTCTCCAAAGTGAGGGAAAGTTGGCGGTCATCGACATGGCTAGTGCCAGCGGCTTGGCACTACTTCCGCATGACGAGCGCGATCCATGGCGGGTGGATTCGCGAGGAACGGGCGAACTCATTCGTGCAGCGGCCAACGCTGGTGTAAGTGGAATTATTCTCGGCTTAGGAGGAAGTGCGACGCACGATTTGTCACTCGGGGCTTTGGTGGCCCTTGGACTTGAGCCGCGAACGCGAGATGGGCGTGCATGTGCTCCGGCACCCATCAACTGGGCTGAACTTGCAAGCTTCTCTGGGATGATCGACCCTCGGCTCCCGGTAATTCGAATGGCCTGTGACGTTGCGAATCCGTTGCTCGGTCCACAAGGAGCAGTTTCTGTTTATGCTCCGCAAAAAGGACTACGGCCGGTTGATGCAGCAAAGCTGGAACGAGCAACTTTCGACACAGCACAAAAATTATGTGCTCATTTTAGTGCAGATCTAGCTCATACAACTCAGGCTTCAGGCGCCGGTGCGGCGGGCGGGATGGCCTTTGGTCTGAAGGTTGCAGTGGGAGCACGCGTGGTCTCGGGATCGAAGTTGGTGGTGGAATGGCTGGAACTGGAGCAGCGGATTTCTGCGGCCGATATCGTTTTAACTGGCGAAGGACGATTCGATCACACATCGCTGGCGGGAAAAGGACCCGGATCTGTTGCAACCCGGGCACTTGAATTGGGAAAGATTGTTCACGTCTTCGCTGGCGTGATCGAGCCAGGCCTAGAGAAACATCTGCCGGCCGGGCTTCATTTGCATGTATTAAGCCCACCCGGACTACCTATTGAACAGGCTTTAAGGGAAGCGTCAGAGCGACTGACCGCCGCCGTCGCCGTCGTCGCGGCAAGCGGGTGGTAAGAACAAGATTCCGGTGGCCGCTATGCTTTCTGTTGCGGATGCCGACGGGGATTAATTTCCCGCCGCTTCACGTATGCTGGAACCGGGCCTCCGGACCGGTTTTCCCGGCGCACATCAACTAACCCGTCCGGAGGCCGGCGATCGGACTCACCTTTCTGGACCAGGTTCAGAGTTGGTCCTGAGGCGATGAGGTTGGGTTATCGGTGGTGGGTTGTCCATCCTTGGCGCAGGGCGGGCGTAGCCCGACCGGAGCCAAGGATGGGGTAAGACGTGCGGCGAA
>JANYAM010000085.1 GCA_025361365.1 Opitutus sp.
GGAGGCCAACTGGTATTTTTACACCAAGAACGACGGCTTGCAGAACCAGTCGCCGCTCTACGTGCAGGAGGGACTCGCGGGCAAACCGCGCCTCCTGATCGATCCCAATACATTGGCGAAGGACGGCACCGTGGCGCTCGCGGTGATCTCGCCGTCGCCGGACGGCAAATGGCTTGGTTACGGCCTCGCCACCGGCGGCTCCGACTGGCGCGAGCTGCACCTGCGCGACGTCGCGACCGGCCAGGACGCGACCGACATGGTGAAGTGGGCGAAGTTCACCGGCATGAGCTGGACGCACGACAGTGCCGGTTTCTTTTATTCCAGCTATCCGGCGCCGGCCGACGGCAATCCCAAGGTTTTCACCAAGCTCGAGAACCGGAAGCTCTACTACCACCGCGTCGGCACGGCGCAGGCCGCCGACCTGCTCGTCTATGAGATGCCCGATCATCCGTCGTGGTCGTTTGGCGGCGGCGTGTCGCCCGACGGCCGCTACCTCGTCATCTCCGTTTCGCAGCCGGGCAAGCTGGGTAACAGCGTCTATTACCGCGACCTCGTCGATCCGTTGCACCCGAAGCTCGACGGGCCGGTGGTGAAGCTCATCGACCAGTTCGTGAGCGGCTACAGTTTCATCGGCAACAAGGAGCAGCTCTTCTATTTCAACACGGACGCCGGTGCGCCGCGCGGCAAGGTAGTCGGCTTCGATCTCGCCGCGCCCGAGGGCATGGCGCCCATCACGGTGCTCCCGGAGGCGGCCGACGCCATGGAGAGCGTGCGCATCTCCGCGGGCAAGTTCGTCGCGACCTACATGCACGACGCCGTGAACCGCATCGCGCTGTTCAACCTCGACGGCACGACGGCCGGGGAAATCAAGCTGCCCGGCATCGGCTCGGTCACCGCGATCTCCGGCAAATTCAAGGACGCGGAGCTGTTCATCGGTTATTCCTCTTATCTGGCGGCCGGCACGACGCTGCGCCACGACCTCGCGAGCGGGCAGACCACGACCTGGGACGAGACCAAGGTCTCCTTCGATGCCACGCGCTACGAGACGAAGCAGATTTTCTTCGCGTCGAAGGACGGCACGAAGATCCCGATGTTCCTGACCTACAAGAAAGGCCTGAAGCTCGATGGCACCGCGCCGACCTGGCTCTACGGCTACGGCGGCTTCAACATCACGCACAAGCCCGCCTTCGCGGTGCCGCCGCTCGTCTGGATCGAGCGCGGTGGCATCTACGCCGACGCCTGTTTGCGCGGCGGTGGCGAATACGGCGAAGACTGGCACAAGGCCGGCACGAAGGAGCGCAAGCAGAACGTGTTTGACGACTACATCGCCGCGGCCGACTGGCTGGTGGCCCAGCACTACACGACGCACCCGAAGATCGTGCTCGATGGCCGCTCTAACGGAGGGCTGCTGCTCGGCGCCGTCGTCAACCAGCGGCCCGACCTCGCCGGCGCGGCCGTGCCGGCGGTCGGCGTGATGGACATGCTGCGCTACCACAAATTCACTGTCGGCGCCGCCTGGGCGTCGGACTACGGCAACTCGGACACGCCCGAGGGCTTCAAGTATCTCGTGGCCTATTCGCCGCTGCACACGGTGAAGGCCGGCGCGAAGTATCCGGCCATCCTCGTGACCACCGGCGACCACGACGACCGGGTGTTCCCGGCGCATTCCTACAAATACGCGGCGGCGATGCAGCAGGCGGTGGCGGCGGACGCCGGCCCGGTGCTCATTCACATCGAAGCCAATGCCGGCCACGGCGGCGCCAGCGGCACCTCGCCGGTCTCCAAGACCATCGCCGACTGGGCCTACCGCATGGGCTTTGGCGCGCATTTCACCGGCTGGGGAAAATAAATCCTGCACAAAAGTTACGTTCTGCCGTTTGCCAAGCCGGGGGACATGGCTATCTAGCCGTCATGTCCCTTTTGCACGAACCGCTCGATGTCGGCGCCCTGACGCTGCCGAACCGCATCATCATGGCGCCGCTGACGCGGTGCCGCGCCGGCGCCGGCCGCGTGCCGACCGACCTGATGGCCGAGTATTACGTGCAACGCGCCTCGGCCGGCCTGATCCTGAGCGAGGCCACCTCGGTTGACCCGATGGGCGTCGGCTACCCCGATACGCCGGGCATCTGGTCGGAAGAGCAGGTGGCAGGTTGGACCAAGGTCACCCGGGCCGTCCACGCCGCGGGCGGCCGGATCTTCCTGCAGCTTTGGCATGTCGGTCGCGTGTCGGACCCGGTTTACCTGAATGGTGCACTGCCGGTTGCCCCGAGTGCCATCGCCGCGACGGGCCACGTGAGCCTGCTGCGCCCGCACAAGCCGTATGTCACGCCGCGCGCGCTCGAGCTGAGCGAGATTCCGCGGGTCGTCGCCGCCTATCGCCTGGGCGCGGTCAACGCCCTGCGCGCCGGCTTCGATGGGGTTGAGGTTCACGGCGCCAACGGCTACCTGCTCGACCAGTTCCTGCAGGATGGCTCCAGCCACCGCACGGACGAATACGGTGGTTCGCTGCAAAACCGCGCGCGCCTGGCCCTCGAGGTCACGGACGCCGTGATCTCCGTCTGGGGCGCCGACCGCGTCGGCTACCATATTGCGCCGCGCGGCGGCTCGCACGGCATCAAGGACAGTGACCCCGCGACGACTTTCGGTTACCTGGCGGCCCAACTCGGCCAGCGAAAACTCGCGTTCCTGTGCGCGCGCGAATCGCTCGGGGCGCCGCGCTTCGGTCCCGCGCTCAAACAGGCCTTCGGCGGCGTCTACATCGCGAACGACGGCTTCAACAGCACGACCGCGTCGGCGGTGCTGGCGGCCGGCGAGGCCGATGCCGTGGCATGGGGCAAGCTCTTCATCGCGAACCCCGACCTGCCGCGCCGATTGCAGCTTGGCGCCGAACTCAACACGCCCAAACCCGAAAGCTTTTACGGTGGCGATACGCGCGGCTATACCGACTATCCGTCGCTCGCGGCTTGAGGGTAGGGCGGGCACTCCGCTGCCCGCCGATTCGGCGCGGAACGGAATCCGCGCCCTACCATCCCCGAGTCATAAGCGCAGCCGCAGGATTGCGTTTGTCGCCTGATCCGGGCTTCTTCATCGGACCCATGAAGATCCTTGTCGCGGACAAAATCTCCTCCACCGGCGTCGCCTATTTCCGCGCCCAGCCGGGCTTTGAGGTGGTCGAGGCTTACAACACGCCGCCGGCCAAGCTGCTCGAACTCGTCAAGGACGTCCACGCCATCGCCGTGCGCTCCGAGACGAAGATCACCGCCGAGGTCCTCGTCGCCGCGCCGCTGCTGAAGGTCGTGGGCCGCGCCGGTGTCGGCGTGGACAACGTCGACGTCGAGGCGGCCACCGAACGGGGCGTCATTGTTATGAACACGCCCTCGGGCAATACGGTCGCGACAGCCGAGCAGACCTTCACGCACATCCTGTGTGGCGCGCGGCCCGTGCCGCAGGCGGCCGCGTCGATGAAAGCGGGGCAGTGGGACCGCAAAAATTTCTCCGGCATCGAACTATTTAAGAAAACGCTTGGCATCGTCGGCCTCGGTCGCATCGGCGCCGAGGTGGCGAAGCGCGCCCAGGCTTTCGGCATGCGCGTGCTGGCCTACGATCCCTACCTCGCGCCGAGCCGCGCCAAGGCGATCCAGGTCGAGGGTGTCACGCTCGACGAGCTGCTGAAGCAGTCCGACTACATCACGGTGCACATGCCGCTGACGGACCAGACGAAATACATGATCGACGAGGCCGCTTTCGCGAAGACGAAGAAGGGCCTGCGTATCTTCAACTGTGCCCGCGGCGGCATCATCAAGGAAGCGGCGCTCGTCGCCGCGCTCAAGTCCGGCCAGGTCGCCGCCGCCGGCCTCGACGTATTCGAGGAGGAGCCGCTAGCGAAGGACAGCGAGCTGCGCACGCTGCCGAACGTCACCCTGACGCCGCACCTCGGGGCGTCGACCGCCGAGGCGCAGGACGCCGTGGGCGTGGAAGTCGCCGAACAGATCACCGACGTGCTCAACGGCGGTGTGATCCGCAACGCCGTCAACATGCCGACCATCGACGCCGCGCAGCTGAAGGTGCTCGGGCCGTATCTCGAGCTCGGCGCCAAGCTCGGCACGCTTGTCCAGCAGATCGCGCCCGGCCCGGTCGTGACACTGCGCATCACCTATTGGGGCAAGATGGTGGACCTCGATGCCACCGCCGTCACACGCTCGATCCAGCGCGGTTATCTGAGGCGCATCAGCGGCGATAGCGTCAACTACGTGAATGCCCCGCTCAACCTCGAGCGCCTCGGCGTGAAGGCCGAGGTCATCAAGTCCACGGCCGACACCGACTACACCGAGTTGATGGAAGTGAAGGCGATCGCCGCCGACGGCACCAGCGTCAGCGCCGCCGGCACGCTCATCGGCAAGGCCAACGCGCCGCGCCTGATTGCGCTCAACGACCGCGAGGTCGAGGCGGCGCCGGCCGGCGCCCTGCTTATTTACGAGAACCACGACGAGCCCGGCATCATCGGCATGGTCGGCACGCTGCTGGGCCGCGACCAGGTGAACATCGCGGCCATGTCGCTGAGCCGCAACAACGCCGGCGGCACGGCGCTGTGTGTGTTGAATCTGGACAGTGCGCCCTCGGAGGCGGCCCTTAAGGAGTTGACCAGCCATCGCGCCATCAAGCAGGCTGTGGTCGTCAAACTCTGATGCTCAACGCCTGGTTATTTAGCTCAGCCATCATTGGATATCTGCTCGGGTCGCTGCCTTTCGGCTATCTCGTCGCCCGGGCGCATGGCGTCGACATTTTCAAGGCCGGCAGCGGCAACCCGGGTGCGACCAACGTCAAGCGCGTGCTCGGTGCCAAGGCCGGCAACACCGTGCTGGTGCTCGACATGATCAAGGGTGCGATCGCCACCGGCTGGCCGCTGCTGCCAATGTTGGCCGCGCCGCAACCGATGGTGCTGGCGCTGATCGGCGTGGTGGCGGCCGTCATCGGACATTCGTTCTCGATCTTCACCAAGTTCCGCGGCGGCAAGGGTGTCGCCACGGCGGCGGGCGGCCTGTTCGTCCTGATCCCCGGGGCCTGTGCCATCGCGGGCCTGACCTGGGTGATCGTCTTCTACGCTTTCCGCTACGTCTCGCTGGCCTCGATCCTCGCGGCGGTCGCCGTCATCACGGCCAGCTGGCTGCTGCCGTATCACTTGGCCATCAGTGTCATCGCCTCCGTGCTGGGCGGCTTCGTCATCCTGCGCCACCACGAGAACATCAAGCGGCTGCTGAACGGCACCGAGAACAAGTTCGCGAAGAAAACGTCCCCGCAACCCTGACCCGCGCAAGTGGTTCAGCGGTTGGGTTATGACGCAAGGGGCGCACTCGCGCCTTGCCAAAGACCGTCCGGCTGAGCCATTTAACGCGACTCTTTCCATGGCCCTTATCGTCCAGAAATACGGCGGCACCTCGGTGGGTGACGTCGACCGCATCAAGAATGTGGCTTCGCGCATCAAGAAGACCCACGCGGAAGGCCACGGCCTGATCGTCGTGGTGTCCGCGCGGTCCGGCGTGACCAACGAGCTCATCGCCAAGGCCAAGGCCATCAGTGACCGCCCCGACAATCGCGAGATGGACATGCTGCTGGCCATCGGCGAGCAGGAGACCATCGCCCTGACCGCGATGGCGCTGCACGCGATCGGCGTGCCGGCCGTGTCCTACACCGGCGCGCAGGCGGGCATTCTTACCGACCAGGTTTTCACCAAGGCCAAGATCAAGCAGATCGTGCCCAAGGGCATCCTCGCCGACCTGAAGGCTGGGAAGGTCGTCATCGTCGCCGGCTTCCAGGGCATGAACGAGGCCGGCCAGATCACCACGCTCGGCCGCGGCGGCTCGGACCTGACCGCCATCGCGCTGGCCGCGGCGTGCAAGGCCGACAAGTGCGAGATCTACACCGACGTCGACGGCGTTTACACCGCCGACCCGCGCATCGTGAAGACCGCGCAGAAGATCGAGGAAATCAGCTACGACGAGATGCTCGAGCTCGCGAGCCTCGGCTCGAAGGTCATGCAGTCCCGCTCCGTCGAGTTCGCCAAGAAATATGGCGTCGTGTTCGAGGTCCGCTCCAGCTTTAACCACAACCCAGGAACCATCGTGAAAGAAGAAGTCGCCTACATGGAAAAGGTCGTCGTCCGCGGCGTCGCTGTCGACAAGGACCAGGCCAAGGTCGTCATCAGCGGCCTGCCGGACAAGCCGTCGTCTGCCGCGACGATCTTCAACGCGCTGGCCGACGCCAGCATCAACGTGGACATGATCGTCCAGAACGTCGCCCACACCGGCGGCGTGGACCTGACCTTCACCGTGCAGCGCGACGATGCGCAGCACGCCGTCAAGGTGCTGCCGCCCGTGCTCAAGAAACTCGGCGGCGGCGAGGTCAAGGCCTACGACAACATCGCCAAGCTTTCCGTGGTTGGCGTCGGCATGCGCACGCACGCCGGCGTGGCCGCGGCGCTCTTCACCGCCCTCGGCGACCGCGGGATCAACATCCAGCTCATCGGCACCTCCGAGATCAAGATGACCCTCGCGGTGGAACGTTCCAAAGCCGACGAGGCCGTGCGCGCCGCGCACGAGGCGTTTGGGCTGTCGAAGTAAGTTTGAGGGTAGGGCGGCGAGTCTCTTCGCCGCCGTGGCGCGGAACGGAGTCCGCGCCCTACCTCAAGCCTTCGAATCTCCATGACTTTCTGGTGGCCTGATGCTGGATTCTTCGCTTCGCTCAGAATGACAATTCACGAAGCATGAAATTCGTTTCCACCAGAGGGCAAACCGAGGCACTTGGATTCTCCGAAGCCGTGGCCGTTGGCCTGGCACCGGACGGCGGGTTGTTCCTGCCGGAGAAGCTGCCGGACCTGACCTCGCACCTGGCGAAATGGGAAGGGCTAGGCTATGCCGACCTCGCCTTTGAGTTCCTGCGGTTGTTTGCCACGGACATGGAGCCGGCAGTGCTCCGCGGTATCGTGCAGAAGACCTACGGCACCTTCGCTCCGGCGGAGACCATCGCGCCGTTACGGAAGCTCGATAACAACCTGTATGTCCTCGAGCTCTTCCACGGCCAGACGCTCGCCTTCAAGGATTTTGCCCTCCAGCTGCTCGGCCATCTTTACGAACACCAATGTGCGGAGAGCGGGCAGGGGATCAATGTGCTCGGCGCCACGTCGGGGGACACCGGCGCCGCCGCCATCCACGGCCTGCTCGGCAAGCCGAAGACCGCCATCTTCATTCTCTATCCCGAGGGGCGCGTCACGGCTCTGCAGGAGCGGCAGATGACCTGCACCGGCGCGGACAACGTCCACGCCATCGCCATCGACGGCAGTTTCGACGACGCCCAGCGCGTGCTAAAGGAGATTTTCGCCGACCAGGATTTCGCCGCCAAGCACGGGTTGTCCGCAGTGAACTCGATCAACCTTGCCCGCGTGCTCGGCCAGTGCATCTATTATCTCTCGGCGTGGCTGCGCGTGCCGGCGGCGGAGCGCAGCAACGTGGAGTTCGTCGTGCCGACCGGCAACTTCGGCAATGTCTTCGCCGGCTGGCTGCTGGCGCGCATGGGCCTGCCGGTGCGCGGCTTCAAGGTCGCCACCAACCGCAACGATATTTTGCACCGGCTGTTCAACACCGCCGAATACCGGAGCGAGGCCGTGCACCCGAGCCTGGCACCGTCGATGGACATCCAGGTGGCGTCCAACTTCGAGCGCTTCCTCTACTACGCGCTCGACGAGAACCCGACGCGGGTGAAGGCCGTGATGGCGCAGATCAAGGCGACGGGCGTCTATCGTTTCGATGTGCTCAACAAGGCGGCATTCAGCTCCTCGCGGGCGACCGATGAGGAGATCAGCGCCATCATCCGCCAGGTTTACGACCGTTACCACTACATCGTCGATCCGCACACGGCCTGCGCCTTCAAGGAGCTGAACCCGGCGCGCACCAGCGTCGTGCTGGCCACGGCGCACCCGGCTAAGTTTCCCGACGCCATTAAAGCGGCCACCGGCCAGACGCCCACGCATCCCACCTTGGAGGAGCTCAAGGCGCGGCCCATCGTGAAGCACCGGCTGCCGGCCGACGCGGCGGCGATCAAGGCGTTCATCGCGCAGCACGCGGTGTGACGACGATGTAAGACGCTCAGGAGGTGGGAGGGGCTTTATGCCCCGACAGTTGAGCGCCGGGCGGGGGCAAGTCGGGGCATAAAGCCCCTCCCACCTATTACTGGCGAAAGACTGGGGTCATCAGCGCAGCTTAAAAATTTGGCATCGGCGCTATAACCTTCGCTGCAAAGCGCACCGGGCGCGCCGGTGCGGCTCGCGCAAAGGACCGCGGTTTGCGTGACTGCTGGCATGAGCTTCAAGGATCATTTCTCCACGCAGGCCGCGACCTACGCCAAGGCGCGCCCGACTTATCCGCCGGCGTTGTTTGCTGAACTCGCCCGCTTGGCCCCCGGCAAATTGCTGGCATGGGATGCCGGCACGGGCAACGGCCAGGCCGCAGTGGCGCTCGCGGCACAGTTCGAGCGGGTCGTCGCGACCGAGCCCAGCGCGGCCCAGCTGGCGCAAGCCGTGCCGCATGCGCGGGTGACCTATCATCAATCGGCCGAGACGGCCCCGATGCTGGCCGATGGCTCGGTCGACCTCGTGACTGTGGCGCAGGCGGCGCACTGGTTTGACCGGCCCAAATTCTACCTCGAAGTGAAGCGCGTGCTGCGGCCGGGCGGCGTGGTGGCGCTGTGGACCTACGGCCTGTGCGAGATCACGCCGGAGATTGATGCCACGGTGTATCGTTTCTACACCGGGCAGGTCGGACCCTACTGGCCGCCGGAGCGCCATCACCCCGAAACCGGCTACCGGGAGCTGGATTTTGCGTTTGCGGAGCAACCCTTTCCGGTCGCCGCGATGGAGCTGACCTGGACGCTCGCCGAGTTCACGGCTTACCTGCGGAGCTGGTCGGCGGTCGCCCGCTTCAGCAAGGACAAGGGCTTCGATCCCGTGCCGGCGATGGAGGCCGAGTTGTCGACGCTGTGGGGTGGGAAGGCGCGGAAAATTTTCTGGCCGCTGGCGGGCCGGCTCGGTCGCGTGCCTTGATGCCTTGCCGCACAGGCGTTTGCGCCACGCCCCGCGTTCAAAATTAAGCCCGGACCGGGCAAAATAAGGTGAGGATTTTCGCTCGCCCTCGGGCCCAGCATTCACACGCTCGCGGGCTAGTGAAACTACGTATTCCCTACGACCGCATCAACTGGACCAACAGCTCGTTCCTCATCGGGACGACCATCGTGACCCTCACGGGCGTGCCGCTTTATTTGTGGCACTACGGCGTGGACGCCTTCCAGGTGGCCATGTTCTTCCTGTTCTTCATCGCGACCGGCCTGAGCATCACGCTCGGCTACCACCGCCTGTTCGCCCACATGGCCTTCCAGGCCAAGTGGCCGGTGCGGCTGGCCACGCTGATCTTCGGCGCCGCCGCCTTCGAGAACTGCGCGCTGGCTTGGGTTTCCGACCATCGCCGTCACCACAAGCATGTGGACCACGACGAGGATCCCTACGACATCTCCAAGGGTTTCTGGCATGCCCACATCGGCTGGATCCTCTTCAAGATCAATCCCGAGCCGCCGTGGGACAACGTCGCGGACCTCCGCAAGGACGCGCTCGTGATGTGGCAGGACCGCTTTTACGTGACGATTGCCGTGGTGACCAGCTTCGTGCTGCCCGCCGCGCTCGGTTTCTGGCATGGCGGCTGGGCCGGGGCCCTCGGCGGCTTACTGCTGGGTGGCGTGGCCCGCGTGGTCGCGGTGCAGCACATGACCTTCTTCATCAATTCGCTCTGCCACACCGTCGGTAACCAGCCCTATTCGAACAAGTGCAGCGCCCGCGACAGCTGGTTCATGGCGATCTTCACCTTCGGCGAGGGCTACCACAATTATCACCACGAGTTCCAACACGACTACCGCAACGGCGTGAAGTGGTGGCAGTGGGATCCGACCAAATGGACGATCTGGACCCTCGAGAAGATCCGCCTCGTGGGCGGCCTGCGCCGGGTGCCGGAAGACAAGATTTTGCTGGCCCAGGTGGCCGACACCCGTCGCCGCCTGAACGAGAAACTGGCCTGCCCGAAGGTCAGCGCCAACGCCCGGCTCCACGCTCTTTTGAAGGCCTCGGACGCCAAGCTGCATGAGCTCGGCGAACGCTGGACGGCCCTGAAGGCGCAGTATGCCGAGAAGGCCGACGCGATGAAGGCCGAGTATGCCGAGAAGCGGGC
>JANYAM010000103.1 GCA_025361365.1 Opitutus sp.
CTGCTGCCCCCGCAGCTGCTCGCCAAGGCCGTCCGCGAGGATTTCATTCCCGCGCAGTTGAAGAAGTAATTTTCCGCAGGACTGAAGGTGGGCGTCGGTTTCCACACCGACGCCTTTCGCCGATATGGAAATCGGCGACCACCTCAGGCGGGATCACGCGCCGGGCTTGGCGGGTTGGTCCGCGGCGTCCTTGAGGGAGGCGAAGTGCCCTTCCTCCGCTTCGCGCACGAAACCCTCGTTGACCGACTTCAGGTCCTCCCACCGGCGGCGGATGGCCTTGGCCTCGTCCTTCGTGATCTGGTTGTCGGCGGCGGCAACGGCGATGACGCCGAGCATGTCCGCAAACTCCTGCACAATACTGTTGGTCGAGGGGATGAGCTGGAAGGGATGCGGCTTGGCCTTGGGGTTGTGAATGAAGAAACCGCCGGCGCGCTCGCACACCCACTGGGCGATGCGCTCGTCGTTGGTGATGCGCAGCAGCTGCTCGATGCGGTCGAGCGGGTTGTTGGCGCCGCTGCCGGTCTCGTCCTGGGGCGGCTCGGCCCACTTGTAGATGAGGGAGAGGGACAGGCCCATGTCGGCCGAGATCTGCTTGGCGCTGGTCTTCTTCAGCACCTCCTTCAGCAATTCGTGCGAATGCATACAGGGCGCGATGCTGTTGTCCGGCGACCATAAGGCAACCCCCGAGACGGCATAAGGGGCGGGCTAGAGAGCGAATATGTGTCATGCCGGCCGCTTTTTTCGTGTCTTTCCGCCGGGCTTTCTGGCAAATCTCAGGTCCCCTCTCCCCGCATGAACATTCACGAATACCAGGCCAAGGCGTTGTTTGAAAAATTCGGCGTGCCCGTCCCCAAGGGCGCGGTCGCCACGACGCCCGAAGAGTTCATCAACGCGCTGTCCCAGCTCCCCGAGGGCCCGACGATGGTGAAGTCCCAAATTCATGCCGGCGGCCGCGGCAAGGGCACGTTCACCGACGGCTACAAGGGCGGCGTCAAGTTCTGCAAGACCAAGGCCGACGCCAAGGAAGTCGCGGGCAAGATGCTCGGCAACACTCTCGTCACCATCCAGACCGGCCCCGCGGGCCGCAAGGTGCAGACGATCTACTTCACCGTCGCGAGCGACATCAAAAAAGAATACTACCTCGCCATCCTCCTCGACCGGAACAGCTCGAAGCCGGTCATCGTCGCCTCCACCGAGGGCGGCGTCGAGATCGAGAAGGTCGCCCACGACACGCCGGAGAAGCTCATCCGCGTCCTCGTTGACCCGGCCTATGGCCTCGCCGACTTCCAGGTACGCGAGCTCATCACGAAGCTCGGCTTCGCCGGCCCCGAGGCGAAGAATGCCGCCAAGCTCATCCGCAACCTCTACACCGCGTTCTGGGAGACCGATGCGGCCATGATCGAGGTCAACCCCCTCATCACCACGCCGACCGGCGACGTCCTTGCGCTCGACGCCAAGGTCTCGTTCGACTCCAACGCGCTCTACCGCCACCCGGAGATCGTCGCCCTCCGTGACCTCAATGAAGAGGACCCGAAGGAGATCGAAGCCTCCAAATTCTCGCTCAGCTACATCGCGCTCGACGGCAACATCGCCTGCCTCGTCAACGGCGCCGGCCTCGCCATGAGCACGATGGACATCATCCAGCACTTCGGCGGCACCCCGGCCAACTTCCTCGACGTCGGCGGCGGCGCCTCCAAGGACCAGGTCATCGCCGCCTTCAAAATCATCCTCGGCGACAAGAACGTGAAGGGTATCCTCGTCAATATCTTCGGCGGCATCATGGACTGCAACGTGATCGCCCAGGGCATCGTCGAGGCCGTCAAGGAAGTCGGCCTGAAGCTCCCGCTCGTCGTCCGCCTCGAGGGCAACAATGTCGCTGCCGGCAAAGCCACCCTCAACGCCTCCGGCCTCAAGCTCGTCTCCGGCGATACGATGGCCGACGCCGCGCAGAAGATCGTCAAGCTGGTCGCCTGAAGCCCGAACCTCAACGCCAAGACGCCAAGTCGCAAAGGAACCGAAACTAAAACCTCAGGCCTTGGCGCCCTTGCGCCTTTGCGTTAAAAATCTCTCCCCATGTCCATTCTCATCACTCCCACCACGAAGATCATTGTCCAGGGCATCACCGGCGATTTTGGCGGCCGCCACGCCAAGCTCTCCCTCGACTACGGCACCCAGATCGTCGCCGGCGTCACGCCCGGCAAAGGCGGCCAGTTCTTCGAACATGCCGGCCACAAGGTGCCGATCTTCAACTCCGTCGCCGACGCCGCCAAGGCCACCGGCGCCACCGTCTCCGTGATTTACGTCCCGCCACCGTTCGCCGGTGACGCCATCCTTGAGTGCGTGGACGCCGGTCTCGATCTCGCCGTCGCCATCACCGAGGGCATCCCGGTCAAGGACATGATCCGCGTGAAGCGCGCCATGCAGGGCAGCAAGACCCGCCTCCTCGGCCCCAACTGCCCCGGCGTCGTCACGCCCGGCACCGGCAAGGATTCCCACGGCGGCTGCCGCATCGGCATCGCTCCCGGCTACATTCACAAGAAGGGCCACGTGGGCGTCGTTTCGCGCTCCGGCACCCTGACCTACGAGGCGGTTTTCCAACTCACCTCGAAGGGTATCGGTCAATCAACCGCGGTCGGCATCGGTGGTGACCCGGTCAACGGCACGTCGCACCTCGACGTGATCAAACTCTTCAACGCCGATCCCGACACCCACGCCATCATCCTCATCGGTGAAATCGGCGGCAATGCCGAGGTCGAGGCCGCGCGCTGGATCAAGGCCAACTGTCAGAAGCCCGTCGCGGGCTTCATCGCCGGCGCCACCGCCCCCGCGGGCCGCCGCATGGGTCACGCCGGCGCGATCGTCGGTGGGGCCGAGGACACCGCCGCCGCCAAGATCGCCGTCTTCAAGGAATGCGGCATCGAGGTCGCCGTGACCCCGAGCGACATGGCCGACGCCCTCCTCCGTGCGGCGAAGGCCAAGGGTGTGACGCTGTCCTGAGACTGCCCGCGGTTCTCCTTTCAAAGCCGGACCAGCCGTCCGGCTTTTTTATTGCCGCCGCGGCGCTCAGCGCGGCACGACCAGCTCCAGCCTCACCTTGCAGCCGAGGGCCGCGGCGGTGCGGGTCAGCGTCGTGAGCGTGAGCGAGGTGTTGAGCGGGTCGAGCACGCGGTTCACCGCGGCCCGGCTCGTGCCGAGCGTCTTCGCCAGTTCCGAAACCGACAGGTCCAGCCGTTCCATGCGCTGGGCCAGCGCGGCCGCGATCACGTGCTTCATGGCGTTGGCCTCCACGTCGCCGTAGACGCCTTCCTCGCGCAGATACTCGGTCGATTTCGTTTCAAAGCGCTTCAGTTTGTCGTCCTTCATGGCCCAGCTGTATCTATCTTGATTCGTTTCCACACGCCCCAAATTTGCGGCGAAAGATTTTTTAGGCCCGGACACTTCCGTAAAGACGCCAATTCCAGCGGCTTGGCCGGATCAACCTGACAACTTTAGTCCGCGGGCGAAAATTTTTCTGGCATACCGCGCCGGAGTTTGCACGCTGCGCACTGCATCAGGAAAGGATCGGCTGGAAACAGTCGGTTCTGCCAACCGGGTCTAGGAGTGATCACGGTGGTTTCGAGTGACGCAAGTCACCCGGATGTGAGAGGGGTCAAACCCTCTAACAAAAAAACTCCTCCAAAAAAGCGAAAAAGCCGCCTGATGCCCTCAGGCGGCTTTTCGTTTTTAGGAAAAACCCTGGTGCGCGAACGATTAACTAACCATCAACCGCTCACGCATCATGTCCACCAACCTCATCACCCTCGCCTCGCTGCGCATCAGCGATGCGAACCCGAACCACCACCTCTGGAACAACAACGGAACGTGGTTTTTGCACTATACGGTCTATCCGACCCCCTTCACCAAGGAGCGCATCCGCCGTTCCCTCGGCACGAAGGATGTCAAGCTGGCCCGGGAACGCCGCGACAACTTCTTCAACCATCTGGCGAAGCAGTCCACCGCGCCGGTCCTGACCGGCCAGGTCGCCGTCGCCTGAGTTTCAAGCCATAGAAAGCAACAAGGGCCCGCTTTAATGCGGGCCCTTTTCTTTTGGTGGAACTGGAGGCGGGGTGCCCTCACCCCGCGGGCCATGGCGGACGAGGGCGTCCGCCCTCCACTACGGAATCCTCAGCTGCATACCCACCCGCAGCGTGCTCGAGGCCTGCAGGACGTCGCGGTTGGCATTGTAGATCTCCTGCCAGCGGTTCGGCGTGCCGTAGTAGCGCATGCTGATGCGCGAAAGTGAATCGCCCTCGGTCACGGTGTGGACCCGCGCTTCCGGTGCGGCTGCCGTCGTCGTCACCACTTGCCGGATTGGCGTGCCGCCGCCCGCGATCGTCGCGGCCGGGGTGCCGAGCCGCGCGGCGGACGCGATCTGGTCCAGCGTGCCCTGCGCCTGCGTCAACCGCGCCACGAGGGCGTTGTTCTCGTTGCGGAGCTGGGTGATGACCGCCACGCGGTCGCGCTCCTGCGCCACGTTGCCCTCGACCAGCTGGGAGTTGGCCCCGCGGGCGCTCTGCAGGTCGCGCTGCAGCTGGTTCAATTGGGCGGTCAGGGCCGCGATGTTTTGCTGGGCGCTGCGGTCGGCGTCGGCCTTGAGCTGCTCGAGGCTACCGGTCGACTGCGTGAGCCGGCTGTTGTCCGCCCGCAAGGTGGCCAGCTGCCGGCGCAGGTCGTTTCGCTCGGTTTCCAGCTTGTTGTTGGCCCCGGTCAATTCCGCGACGGCGGTGTTGTGCGATTCCGAAGCCTTCTCGGCCTCGATCGTGCGGCCCTGCAAGGCCGCCAGGTCGGCCTGGGCCTTGTCCGCCGCCTGCTTGCTGACGAGGGCCTGGGAAGTGGCGTCGGCGTTTTCCTTCTGGAGGGTGTCGACTTCCTGTTGGGTCTTGACGAGCTGCGCGCCGACGGCCTCAAGCCGTTCCTGCAGCGCCGCCTTCTCGTCGGCCAGCCCGGGCATGGTCGTGGCAACCTTGCGCGCGTCGGCCAGCTGCTGCTGCAGCGTGGCGCGCTCGCCGACCAGGCCCTGGTTGTCGTTGGCCAGTTTTTCGTTCTGGCGCTTCAACTCCTCGCCCATGGCGGCCAGGTCGCGCAGCCGTTCCTGCAAGTGATCGAACTCCCCCTTGTCGACGGTGGGCGTGTCGGCCTGCTTGGCGCTCATTAGGGCGCGGTTGGCCTCGGTGAGGGACTTGTTGGTCTCGCGCGTGCGCGAGAGTTGCGAGGCCAGGGTCGAGACCTCCTTGGCGGAATTGTTGCGCTCGTCCTCGATCTGCCCTTCCAGTTCCTTCACGCGCGCCTGCAGCGTGCCGATCTCCATCTTGTAGGCGTCGGGCCTCGCTGCGCTGACGGCCTGCGACTGGGCGGCGAGGGCCGCGTCCGTGCTCTTGCGGGCGTTTTCCAAATCCTTTTCGAGCCGGTCGTTCGCGCCCGTGAGCTCCGCCACCGTGGCGTTGAGTTTCTCGATGGTCGCGTTGGCGTCGGCCAGCTCGACTGACTGCTTCCGGTTGTCGTCCCCGCTGCGGGTGCGGACCGTCGTGGCGTCGGCCAGCTGCTTCTCGAGCTCGGTCACGCGGGACTGGGCCGCGTTGAGGTCGCGCCGGTTGCCGTTCATGAACGCCGTGGCCTGCTCGGCGTCCTTGGCCAGCTGGTCGTTCTTGGCCCGCAGGTCCGCCACCTCGGCGGCGGCCTTGCCCAGACGGGCGTTTTCCGCCCGCAACGCGGCCATCCCCGCAGCGTCTGCGCGCAGCTTGGTCAACTCCTCGCGCAAATTCCCGGTGGCGGCCGAGCCCTGCTTGGCCTCCTCCTTGGCTTTCGTCAGCGTGGCCACTTCCTGCTTGGACCGGGCTGCTTCGGAGGACAGGGCAGCGAGCTCCTTCTCCAGGCGGTCGTTGGCCCCGGTCAGTTCCGCGACCGTGGCGCTGCTCTTGTCGAGGGCCTCGCTGGCCTCGACGAGCTGCTTCTTCAGGTCGGCGATCTCCGCCGGATTGGCGGCGGGTTTCTGCCCGGCTGCCTTGGCCAGCCGGCTGTTTTCCTCGCGCAACGCGGCCAGGGCCGCGCTGTTCTTTTCGAGCAGCTGGTTGGAGGCAATCAGCTGGCTCTTCAAATCTTCGAGCTCCGCCGAGTTAGCGGCGGGCTTCTTGGCCTCGCGGAGATCCCGCTCCAGCACGGTCACGTGGCTTTGGGACTGGACGAAGCTCCGGTGCTCGTCCGCCACCTTGTCCGCGAGCGCCTGCTGGTCCGCGGTGAATTTTTCTGCCTGCTGCCGGGCGTCAGCCAGCTGTTTGCGCAGATCGTCCAAGGCCGCGGGGTCAGGCTTGGCGGGCGCGCGCGCGGCCAGCGTGCGGTTTTCCGACTGCGAGTCGGCGAGCTGCTTCTGCACCTGGGCGAACTTTGCCTTCAGCTCCGCCACGCCGGAGTTGGCGCCGTCGGCCAGCGCCGACTTCTCGTTGACGGTCTGCTCGAGTGAGCGGCTCCATTTCTCCAGGTCGGCCTTCTCGGCCTGCAAGGCGGCGACCTGCTGCTGCAGCTGGGCGACGGCGGGATTGGTCGCCGCCGGGGCGGGCTGCTTTTCCAATTCGGCCACGCGGGCGGCCAGGCGGCTGGTCTCGGTCTGCGCGCGCAGGGCTTCCTGGGTGGCCTGCTCGAGCTTGGCCGTGAGCTGCGCAATCTGCTCGGCGGACTTGTCGTCCGCCGCGGGCGCGCCCGGCCCCGCCTGCTTGGCGGGTTGGTTGCGCAGCTGGCGCAGCTGGCTGTTGAGGGAAAGCAGTTCGCGGGTGGAGCGTTTCACCTCGTCGTTCAGGCGGGCGTTGTCGCGCTGCAGGTTGGCGAGGATGTTGGCATTGTCCCCGCTCATCGCAGGCGCCCCTTCCTTCGGGGCGCTGGTGGCGAGCGCGGCCTTCTCCTGCTGCAGCCGGGCGTTGCCTTCCCTCAATTGCTGGTTGGCCGACTGCAGCTGCGTGAGCGAAGCCGTCGCCTGCTCCAGCTTGGCCGTCAAATCCTTGATCTGCTTTTCGACGGCCGCGCCATTCGCGGCGGGCGCGGCGGCACCTGGCGCGCTCTTCGCGCGGGCGAGGTCCTGCTGGGCATCCTTCACCTGCGTCTTGAGCAAAAGGGCTTCGCGCTCCGCAGATTCCTTGTCGGCGGTGAGCGTCTGCACCTGCTCCGCCAGGCGCGCGCTTTGCGCGCGCAGCTGCCCGACCAGGCCGGAGGTGTCGCCGCCGGCGGAAAGCTGCTGCTCCAGGCGCGCCTTTTCCAACTCGAGCCGCTGGTTGGCCTCGGCGAACTGCGCGTTGGCCTCCTTGGCCTGCTCGAGTGCGGCGGTCAGCTCGGCCGTGCCGGGCGACGCGGCGGCCACGACCGGCGCGGGGGCCGCAGCCGGACGGACGGGAATCGCAGCGACCGCCGCCGCCGGAACCTTGCCGGCCTTGCGGTCTTCCAACTGCCGCGCGGCCGCAGCGCGCTGCCCGGCATCCAGGCTCCGGGCCAGAAAATCACGGGCGGCGGGGTTGGCGCCGTTCTGCGCCGCCAGGCTCAGCCAGACGAAGGCCTGCACGGGATCCTTGGCCAGGCCACCGCGGCCTTCCGAGAGCATCAGCCCGTAATTGTTCTGCGCGGCCGCGAAACCCTGCTCGGCGGCCGCGCGATAATAGCCCGCGGCGACGGCCTCGTTCTTGGCGACCCCATGCCCGTCCTCGAGCAGGAGCCCGAGGTTGTATTGCGCCCGGGCAAAGCCGCGGTCCGCCGCCTGCTTATAATAGCGGGCCGCCTGCCCCTCGTCCTTCTTCAGGCCGCGGCCGGCCTCGTAGGCGAGCCCGAGGTTGAACTGGGCTTCGACAACGCCCTTCTCCGCCGCCTGCTTGAACCAGAGGTTGGCCTCGAAAAGATCCTGCCCGACCCCCCGGCCGGCGGCATACATGTTGCCGACGTTGAACTCCGCGGCGGCGAACCCCTGCTCGGCGGACATCAGGTAATACTTGAAAGCCTGCGCGTCGTCCGCCGCCACGCCGTGTCCCAGCTCATAGGCGAGGCCGAGATTGTATTGGGCAGGCGCAAAACCCTTATCCGCCGCCGCGCGGAACCACTTCAAGGCCTCAACATAATCCTGCTTCAGGCCGGTGCGGCCTTCCGTGTAGGCGCTGCCCAGCGTGTTCTGCGCCTCGACATCGGCCTGCTCGGCGCGGGCCCGCAGCTTTTCGAACTCGGGGCCCGTCTGGGCCGGGGCGGAGAGCCAGCTCACGCCGGCCAAAAACACGGCAGCGACGAGAGCCCTGCCCTTCTGTGCGGATACTTGGAGGCGGGTTGGCGGGACCGGATAGGGCACGCGCTAGGTTAAGGAGAAAACCCTACACGGGAGCAAGGCTGCATCGACCATCCCGTGGATGATTTTTTTGTCCGGCGGACAGAAGGTTGCCAGGGCGCCGGACAGGCGGGCCTGACCCTCCACCACGAAGTAATAGGGGCAGAGCCGGAGGCGCCCATCCTTCGCCACGGCGGCGGTGGGCTCGCCCGCCGCGCCCTTTTCATACAGCGGGTGCGACACGCGCTTCGGCTTCCGGTATTCCTGCAGAACATGGAGATTGGTCGGTGCCAGTCGGAGTGCCTGCTCAACGCCCTGCTGCCATTCCTCGCGCGAGCAATCGCTGCCGAGGACGACGCTCCGCGCACCCCAGGCCGTCTCGTGGAAGCCGGAAATCTTGATGATCAGGTCGCGCTCCTTCTGGGACGCGCCGATGAGGTCGCGCCAGTCGTTGAGCATGCGTCCACCGATGCGCGGGCCGTCGAGTACGGCGCCCGGCGGCAGCGGCGCCGGGTCCATGATCCACGACTGCGGGATGAGCGTGCGCAACAGCTTCAGGCTCCGGCCGCTGAGCGTCTCGGCCCAGTAATCCGCGAGCAGGTGGTGGTGGAACAACGCGAGCGCCAGCTTCTCCTCCTGGAAGGGCCGCATCGGCGGCGCAATGGCGACGGTGCCGTTGGCCCAGGCTTCGAGGATTTCGCGGTCGACCTTGACGTTGGCCCAGTCGAAGAGCTCGAAGAAGCGGTAGAGGATGTCGATTTTCTCCGGCGTGCCCTCGACGTCGAAGAACAGCTCGTTGCCGAGCGGGAACACGTCCTCCGGCCGCAGGCAGAACACCCGGCGGCCGGCGCGCTGCAACTGCTCCGCCAGCCACAGCATCTCCGGGCGGTAGGTCGCCGCCTCGTCGCTCACCAGGATCGCGATGAGCGGATTGCGCACGGCCGGACGCAGACCGGCGAGCGACAGGTAGAAATTCTGCACCATGGCGTCCCCGTGGCCGAGCACCGCGGGATCGGTGTCGCCGCCGTAGAGCTGGTTGAGGAAGCCGGTCAGGCCGATGCCGCCGGGCACCGAGTCGAGCTCGGTCAACGCGAAGCCCTCGTCCGTCAGCAACAGGTCGGGCCGGAGCACGGTGGGAAACATGCCGCGGTTCTTCGGGTCGCGCGCATGCGCCACGAGGCCGGCCGGCTTGCCGCGGTCCAGATAGTCCGCCACCCAGGGTGCGAGCAGCGGCTTGTTGCGCAGCAGATTTTTGCCCACGACCGAACGGAGGTAGAGGGTTTCCAGCGCCGCATGGAACTCCAGGCACGCCGTGCCGATCTGTTCCAGTTCCGCCACCTGCGCCGGCGTCAACGGCCAGGCCGCCGGCGAGAGCTGCCACGTCTTGTCCTCGAACAGGGACTGCGTGGCGAAAGCCGTGCGGAGGGTTTCTTGGGACAGGTCGGGCATGAAACGGTGGGAAACGTTCAATGTTCAACGCACAACATCCAACTTTCAAATAACGGCAACTTGGCGAACCATGGCAATCTGACTGAAAGTTGAACGTTCACTGTTGGGCGTTGGACGTTGCCGGCGCGACGCACCGGTCAGTCATCCATCTGGATGTCCTTGTTGCGATGCCGGGGGCAGCCGGCGCGCAGCCAGCCGTAGATGAAGCGGTCGAGGTCGCCATCAAGCACAGCCTGGGTGTCGCTGGTGCTGACGCCCGTGCGGAGGTCCTTCACCATCTGGTAAGGCTGGAGCACGTAGCTGCGGATTTGCGCACCGAAGCCGATCTCGCCCTTCTCACCGTAGAACTTGTCCATCTCGGCGCGCTGCTCGTCCTGGCGCCGTTCGTAGATGCGGGCCTTGAGCACCTGCATCGCGGAGGCCTTGTTCTTGATCTGGGAACGTTCGTTTTGGCAGACGACCACGATGCCGGTGGGCGCGTGCGTGAGGCGCACGGCCGAGTCGGTCGTATTGACACCCTGACCGCCCTTGCCAGAGGAACGGTAAACGTCCACGCGAATGTCCTCCTCCTTCAGCTCCACGTCGATGTCCTCGGTGATCTCGGCCACGACGTCGACGGCGCAGAAGGAAGTGTGGCGCCGCTTGTTCGAGTCGAAGGGGCTGATGCGCACGAGGCGATGGACGCCGCGCTCGGCCTTGGCGTAGCCGTAGGCGTTCTCGCCCTTGATCAGGATGGTGGCCTTGGAGATACCCGCGGTGTCGCCCGGCTGCACGTCCATGAGCTCGACCGTGTAGCCCTTGCGCTCGCACCAGCGGGAATACATGCGGAAGAGGATGTCGGCCCAGTCGTTCGACTCGGTGCCTCCGGCCCCGGCCTGGATGCTGAAAATGGCGTTGTTGCGGTCGAACTGGCCGGTGAGGAACGAGGCGATCTCGAGCTTGTCGATCTCCTCGACCATGGCGGTGACGGAGGCCGTGAGCTCCTTGGCGTATTCCTCCTGTTCGGCCGGGGTCGACGCCTCGATCAGCTCGACCATGACCGCGGCGTCATCGAGCCGTTTGTTGAAAGACACCACGCCACCGATGGTCTTCTTCAGGCCGTTGAGCACGGCGATGTGCTTCTGGGCTTTCTCCGAGCTGTTCCAGAATTCCGGGGCGCCCATCTGCGCCTCCATTGCCTCTATCTCCCGCTGCTTTTGTTCGACGTCAAAGAAACCTCCATAAGTAGCCGGCGCGCTTCTTTATGTTATCGATGTGGGAAAAGGTTTCGGGAGCGATCATGGACGGCCTTTACCCTTGGCACGCCGCTCCGCGCCGCAAGCGGAAAGTCGGGGCACAAAAAAGCCGCCCGGGCAGGGCGGCTTTGACCGGGGCAAACCGGGTTCAGACGAAGGCGCCGGCGAACCACTTCTGGTAATGCGCCCCGACCAGCGGCACGGGTTTTTGCTCTCCGTTCACGGCCGCAAGCAGGCCCATGATCCAAAAGACAAACAAGCCGATGCATACCGCGGGTCCTACCACAAACATCAGCAGATTGACGACGGGGATCAGGGAAATGATCATGCACGGAATCCAGATGACCACGGCCGTAATGAACAGGCCCAAGCCCTGCCGCAGGTGGAAGGCGCCCAAGGCGGTCTTCTTGCCGTTGTGCATGACAATCGCGATGATGAAACCGATGATCGTGATGTAGGTAAGGATGGCGACGGTGCGATCCTCGCCAGCGGCGGCCGGCGGCGGAGTATCAGTCGGGGTGGACATGGTTGGGATGGGTTGTGTGCAGGTTGTTGCTACGGGACACCCCAGCGTGCAGGACCGCGCGGACAACGTCAACGCCTTGCCCATGGCCCCACCGGGTCTGGCGCACCCCGGCAAAACCGACCGGGGCGGTGCATCATTTACCTTCGCCATAAGGCCATTCCCTGATCATCTTCCATCATGTTCCCGTAACGGCCGGTGTGGTATATTAGCGGCCATTCCCATGCATCTCCGTTTCCTTTCCCGCCTCGCCCCACTGCTGCTCTTGGTCCCGGCCACGCGGGCCGACGAGCCCGCCGCCCCTGCCGCCCCGCCCCGCGACACCGAGATCCGCAAGATCGACGGCATCTTCGGCAGCGACCTGCCCAAGACCGAGCGCAAGGGCTCCCTCCGCCTCATCGTGCACCCGCACTTCGGCGACCTGACGAACCGCGACTACATCCGCGTGCTCACCGGCCTGCGCTGGGGCGTGAACGACCACACGGAGCTCACGACCGGCGTCGAGTCCTACTTCGACCACGGCCTCAAACACACCTCCGAAGGCAACGGCATCGGCGACCTCCGCCTTGGCGGCAAATACGGCTTCGGCGAAAAACTCGTCCCGGGCTACGAGACCAGCGCCGGCCTCAATCTGTTTTTTCCCGTCGGCCATCCGCCGGTCGGCATGACCAACGGTCACAACGAATACTCCCCCTACTTCGTCATCGGCAAAAAAATCGCGACCCACCCCGGCCTCGAGCTCTTCCTCAACACCGGCGTCAACCTCCTCCAGGGCACCTCCATTCCCGGCAGCTTCGAGGTCAACACCCCGCACAGCAATTCGCTCTCGTTCACGCCCGGCCTGGTCTACAACCGCAACCAGTATCACTACACACTCGAGCTGACCTATGAGAGCACGTCGCTCATCGGTCAGGATAACAAACAGTTCTTCACCATCCGGCCGGGCTTTGCCTGGGACCTGCCGCCGAAACTTAAATTCCACGCCAAGGGCCGCGTGACCGTCGGCCTCGGCGTGCACGTCACCTTCGGGCCCGACGGTGTGTCCACGGGCGGCGGCGGCAAGGTCCGCGCCGAGTTCGGCATCTCCCGCTGGTTCCGTCACGACCAGCCGGCGGCGAAGGATCCGGACGTCAGCTCGCGCTGAGCGCGTCGCGTCAGTCGGCCACCGCCAGCGCCCGGCGTTTCTTCCGCTCCCAATACCAGGCGATCCAGATGCAGATTTCGTAGAGCACGTAGAGCGGAACGGCCATGGCCACCTGCGTGATGACCTCGGGGGTCGTGAGCACGGCGCCGAGGATGAAGGAAGCCACGCAAACGTGGCGCCGGTATTTCGCCAGCTTGGCGTGCGTGAGATAACCGAGCTTCACTAGGAACAGCACCACGATCGGAAACTGGAAGCCCAGGCCCATGCCGAAGATGAAATGGGTGACGAAACTGATGTAGTCATCCGCGCGCCAGTCAAGGCCCTCGAAGCCTAGCAGGTCGGAGTAGGCCACGGACGCACGCAGAGCCACCGGCAGCAGGACGAAGTAGGTCGACAGCACGCCGAGAAGGAACAGGAACAGGCTCCAGCCCAGCCAGGGAAAGATGGCCTGGCGTTCCCCCGGCTGCAGCGCCGGCATGATGAAGCTGCCGAGGAAATACATCCAGAACGGGGCCGACAGGATCAGTGCGCCATAGAGCGCGATATGAAACGCGATGAAGAAGCCCTCGGCGGGACCGAAATTGTGCAACCGCACGCGCAGGGGGCTCGCCTCGGTCCCGGGGGCATTCGGCAGCAACCGCAGCGCCGCCACTTGCTGCTGGCCCACCTTCGCTGCCTCCACCCGGAAGACCACGTGCGGCGCCTCACCGGCCGGCAGCCCGGTAAACTGCTCCCGCGTGACCGCGTAGGGTCCGAGCCGCGTGGAACCGATTTCGAAGCTGACCGTGGGCTGCGGCTTTTCGAAAAGATCGATGTTGCGCAGCGGATACTCGACAATGGTGACCAGCCGCTCGACGAACGTCAGGCACAGCAACAACGCCACGCCCACGGCGATCAGGGAATGCACCAGCACCTTGCGGAGGTCCTCCAGGTGTGCGAGGAACGGCTTCTGCGCGCCGGGGGCCGCTTCAAGTTCGATGGTTTCGTCCGCCATGGGTCAGGGGTGCCGGCCGCGCGGGCCAGCCAGTGGGCTCAGGCGCGCAGCGCGCCGGCGGCGGATTCGGCCAGGAAACTCGCGTAGGTTTTCGCCACGCCTTCGTGGACGCCGATCCGGGCTTTCCAGCCGAGCGCGGTGAGGCGGGAGACATCCATCAGTTTCCGCGGTGTGCCGTCGGGCTTGGTGGCGTCCCACACGATCTTCCCCTTGAAGCCGGTGACTTCGGCGACGATCTCGGTCAGCTCCTTGATGGTGACATCCGTGCCGGTGCCGATGTTGAGCAGGTCCGGCGGATTCGCCTGCTGGAGCAGGAACGCGCAGGCATCGGCCAGCTCGTCCACGTGGAGGAACTCGCGCTTCGGCGAACCCGTGCCCCACGCCGCGACCTCGGCTGCGCCGGCCTGCTTCGCCTCGTGGAACTTGCGGATGAGTGCGGGCATCACGTGTGAATTCTTCAGGTGATAGTTGTCGCCCGGGCCGTAAAGGTTGGTCGGCATCGCCGAGTGGTAGAGCACGCCGTGCTGCTTGCGGTAATACTCGCAGAGCTTCAGGCCCGCGATCTTGGCGATAGCGTAGGCCTCGTTGGTCGGCTCGAGCGGGCCGGTCAGCAGCGAGCTCTCAGGCATCGGCTGCGGCGCGAGCTTGGGATAGATGCACGAACTGCCGAGGAAGAGGAAGCGCTTCACCCCGGCCGCATAGGCGCCGTGGATCGTGCTGTTGGCGATGGCCAGGTTGTCGTAAAGGAAATCCGCCGGGTAGGTGTTGTTGGCGAGGATGCCGCCGACCTTGGCCGCGGCCATGATGACCCTGTCGGGTTTCTCGGCGGCGTAGAAGGCCGCGACGGCGGCCTGGTTCGTGAGGTCGAGTTCGTGGCGCGTGCGCAGCACGAGCGTCACGCCGGGTTCGCGCCGGAAGCGGCGGACCAGCGCGCCGCCAACCATGCCGTTGTGTCCTGCGATGAAGAGTTTCATTTCAGAGGGTGCCCACGAAACACACGAAAACTCACGAAAGGGAATTTCTCAATTCGTGCCCTTTGGTGTGTTTCGTGGGAAAGTTTCAGAGATTCAGGCAAACGGGGTCTTGGTCGGCTCCGGCAGCTTGGCGATCTGCGCCTCGCGCTTGGCGAGCTCAAGGTCGGCCTCGGTCATGATCTTCACGAGCTCCTTGAACTTCACCTTCGGCTCCCAGCCGAGCTGCTTCTTGGCCTTGGCCGGGTCGCCGATGAGCAGCTCGACCTCGGCCGGGCGCTCGTAACGGGCGTCGTAGTTCACGTATTTTTCCCAGTCGAGGTTCAGCAAACCAAAGGTCTCCTGGATGAATTCCTTGACCGTATGGGTCTCGTTGGTCGCGACCACGTAGTCGTCGGGTTTATCCTGCTGGAGCATGACCCACATCATCTGGACGTATTCCTTGGCGTAACCCCAGTCGCGCTGGGCGTCGAGGTTACCCATGTAGAGTTTGTCCTGCAGGCCCAGCTTGATGCGGGTGGCGGCGCGGGTGATCTTGCGGGTGACGAAGGTCTCGCCCCGGCGCGGGCTCTCGTGGTTGAAGAGGATGCCGCTCGAGGCGTGCAGGTTATAGCTCTCGCGGTAGTTTACCGTCAGCCAGTGCGCATACATCTTGGCGCAGCCATAGGGCGAGCGCGGCCAGAAGGGCGTGGCCTCGGTCTGCGGCACCTGCTGGACCTTGCCGAACATCTCGGACGACGAGGCCTGGTAGAACCGGCACTTCTTGACGAGGCCGGCCTCGCGGATGGCCTCAAGAATGCGGATCGCGCCCAAGCCGACGACGTCGCCGGTGTATTCAGGAATGTCGAACGACACCCGCACATGCGACTGCGCAGCGAGGTTGTAGATCTCGTCCGGCTGCAACGCGTAGAGCAGCTTCACCATCTGCACGGAGTCGGCCAGGTCGCCGTAGTGCAGGAAGAGCTTCACCCCGTTGATGTGCGGGTCGCGGTAAAGGTGGTCGATGCGGCTCGTGTTGAAGGTCGAGGCGCGGCGGATGACGCCGTGCACCTCGTAACCCTTGACGAGCAGCAGCTCGGCGAGATAGGAACCGTCCTGGCCGGTGATGCCGGTAATCAGGGCTTTTTTCATATGGGAGCAGGTTAGCTAGAGCGAATAAATCCCCTCAGGCAAGCGCCGAGGCGGCCGCTCACTTTTCGCTGGCGGCCAGCAGTTTGACCAGCTCGTCCTTCCACAGCGCCGCCACCGTGTGGCTGCCGTGGCCGCGGGTTTTGTCGCTGAGCGGTATGACGATCGCGCGGCCGTGCGCCACGCGCTTGATCTCACGCTCCAGGATGCCCAGCTCGGGCGGGTTGATCAGGTCGTCGGCGGAGTTGATCGCGAGCAGCGGCGCCGTGATTTTCTCCAGGGCCGGGTTGGGATCGTAGTCGGCCGAGGCCTCCAGCGCATAAAGATAGTCGTTCGCGTCGCCGGTCTTGAAGTAGTTCGCGACGAAGGCATCGAGCGCAACGTCGGTCGCGGCCAGCGTCGGCGCCTCGGCCTGGCGCAACACCGGATTGCTGCTCATCAGGTAGAGCATCTCCGCGCCGGTGCGCAGCGACTGGGGCTGGGTCTTGTAGTCCCCACCCTGCCATTCGGGATCGTGCCGGATGGCGTCGATCGCCAGCCGCCGCCAGGCGCGGTTGCGACCAGCGATTTGCGTGGGCAGCGAAGCCAGCGGCATCAGCGCGTCCATGAAGTCCGGGTGCAGCTCCCCCCACAGCCAGGTGTGCATGCCGCCCATCGAGGTGCCCATGACGAGCCGGGCGTGGTTTACCCCGAGGCCTTCGGTCAGCAGCCGGTATTGGGCCTCGACCATGTCGAGATAGCGGTAGTGCGGGAATTTCGCATGCAACCCGTCGCTGGGTTTGCTGGACTTGCCGTGGCCGATGCCGTCCGGCAGCACGATGAAATACTTCGTCGCATCCAGCGGCTGGCCCGCGCCAAACAACTCCGGTGCGAAGGTGGGCGAGAGGAATTGCGCCCCACTGCCCGTGGTGCCGTGGGTGATGAGGACGGCGTTGGTCACGCGCCCGGCAGCGTCGCGCCGCGGCGTGCCGAGCGTGCGATAATGGATCCGCAACTCCGGCAGCGACTCGCCGGAGCGAAACGAGAAATTCTTCAGGATAAAATCGCTCTCGGTGGGCGCCGGATAATCCGCGGCGAATGCGACCGAGGCGACCAACAGGAGCAACAGGGGGAAGCGCTTCATGCCTCCTGCCTAGCCGCCCGATTCACGGAAGCAACCCGCGAAACTCCCCGGGTCAATTCAGTGCGGCCAACAGGCGCTCGAGCTCGGCCTGCTTGGCTTGCTGGTCGGCGAGCTGCTTGCGCGCGCCCTCGAGCACCGCGGGCGGCGCCTTGCTGACGAACGCCTCGTTCGCCAACCGCGCCTGCGTGCCGGCGACGTGCTTGGTGATGGCCTCGATCTCCTTCTTCAGGCGCGTCTTTTCCTCGGCTGGGTCACCCTTGATTTGCTTGATGAGATTCCACGAGCCGAAAGCGGTCACGATGGCCGGGGCGTTGGGCGACATCGCCCCGCGCGCGACCGCGCCGGCGCCCATCATGCGCTTCAGCTTGGCGAGGTTGGCGTCGAGGAGCGCCCAGTGGGTGTCGGTAGCCTCGACCACGAACTCGGAAGTCTTGCTGGCGGCCTCGCCGTGTTCGGCCTTGAACGCGCGAACTTGCGAGACGACCGCCTTGAGCTGCGCGACCTGCGCCGCCGCCGCCGAGTCGGGCTGCAGGCCCTGGCCGGCGATCTGCGACGCGTTGTTCAGGCGGGCGTCCTCGATGAACGTGCCCTCGGCGCCGTAGCCGAGCAGGTGCCACAGTTCCTCCGTGATGAACGGCGTGACCGGATGCAGCAGCAGCAGCGTCTGGCGCAGCACGAGGTCCTGGATCGCGAGGCAGCTCGCCTTGGTGGCGGGGTCCTGCAGCTTCGACTTGGAGACCTCGACATACCAGTCGCAGAAATCATTCCAGAAAAACCCGTAGAGCGTCTGCACCGCCGCGCTGAACTCGAACTCCGTGAAGTAGCGGTCCACCTCGCGCGTCGTGCTGAGCAACCGGTCGAGGATGGCATGGTCGTCGGCGTCGAACTTCGCCGGTTCGATGCGGGCCATGATGGCGCCGACCGAGGAGTTGTCCGCCATCTCGCCGTTCATCTGGCGGAAGCGGCAGGCGTTCCAGAGCTTGTTGCAGAAGTTCTTGCCGCCCTCGATGCGGTCTTCCTGGAAACGGATGTCCTGCCCCTGCGGCGCGATCGACACGATGCCGAAGCGGAGGCCGTCCGCGCCATATTTGGCGATCAGGTCGAGCGGATCGGGCGAGTTGCCGAGCGACTTCGACATCTTGCGACCCTGCTGGTCGCGGATGATGCCGGTGAAATAGACATTCTTGAAAGGAATCCGCTTCTCCAGCGGCTGGCCGGGATGAGTGAACTCCAGGCCGGCCATGATCATGCGCGCCACCCAGAAGAAGATGATGTCCGGTCCCGTCACGAGCGTCGTGGTCGGGTAGAAATAATCGTAGCCGGCCTTTGCCATCGCGTCTTTGTCCGGCCAACCGAGTGTCGCGAACGGCCAGAGCCATGACGAGGCCCATGTGTCGAGCACGTCGTCTTCCTGCACCCAGTTCTGCGGGTCGGCCGGACCCGCGAGCGAGACGTGCACCTTCTTCGGGTTGGCGATGTCCGCTTCGGTGAGTGTCTCCTTGTCGAGGCCCTTGGCATACCACACCGGAATGCGGTGGCCCCACCACAGCTGGCGGCTGATGCACCAGTCCTGGATATTCTCGAGCCAGTGCAGGTAAACCTTCGACCAGCGTTCCGGATAAAATTTGATGTGGCCGTCGCGCACCGCCGTCTTGGCTTCCTCGATGCGCGGATACTTCAGCCACCACTGCCACGTCAGGCGCGGCTCGATCGGCACGTCAGCGCGCTCGGAATAACCGACGTTGTTCTCGTAGAGCTCTTCCTTCACGAGGTTGCCGGACTCCTTCAACATCTCCGCGGCCTTCTTGCGGCCGGCGAAGCGGTCCAGCCCCGCCAGCTCGGGGCCGGCGAGTTCGTTCAGCTTGGCGTCGGGCGTGAGCACGTCGATCGGCGCGAGCTGGTGGCGCTGGCCGACCTCGAAATCCACCTTGTCGTGGGCCGGCGTGATCTTGAGGGCGCCGGAGCCAAACTCCTTGTCCACGGCCTCGTCGGCGATGATCGGGATCTCGGCGGCGGGCCCGATCGGACGGCGCACCTTCTTGCCGATCCAGGACGTATAGCGCGGGTCGGCGGGGTGCACGGCGATGGCGACGTCGCCGGGAATCGTCTCGGGGCGCGTCGTCTTGACCTCGATGAACTGGCCGGGCGCGTCAGTCCGCTCGTAGCGCACCGAGTAGATCGTGCCCTTCACGGGCTTCATGATCACTTCCTCGTCGGACAGCGCGGTGAGGCTGCCCGGGCACCAGTTGACCATGCGCTTGCCGCGGTAGATGTGGCCCTTGCCATAAAGATCGACGAACACCTTGAGCACAGCCGACGAGTAGGCCGGGTCCATCGTGAACTGTGTGCGATCCCAGTCGGCCGAGGCACCTAGCGCCTGCAACTGCTTGAGGATGATGCCGCCCTTCTCCTCGCGCCAGGACCAGACCTTTTCCAGAAATTTTTCGCGACCGAGGTGATGGCGGGTTTTCTTCTCCTTGCGCAGTTCGCGCTCCACCACGGACTGCGTGGCGATGCCCGCGTGGTCGGTGCCCGGCAGCCAGAGCGCCTCACGACCCTCGAGCCGGGCGCGGCGGATGAGAATATCCTGCAGCGTGTTGTTCAGCACGTGGCCCATCGTCAGCACGCCCGTGACGTTGGGCGGCGGGATCATGATGGTGTAGGGCGACTTGGCCGGATTGACCTTGCCCGCAAACGCGCCCGCGGCCAGCCAAGCGGCATACCACTTCTTCTCAACGTCGTGCGGTTCGTAGCTCTTGGTGATCGCAGCCATGGCAGTTAGGTAGCCGGTCAGTGAAAGGCCCCCGCCCCGCCCTGACAAGCTCTGGTTACGCCTTGGGGTGGTCGTCGATTTCCACATCGACGACAGGCGCCGGTGTGGAAACCGGCGCCCACCTATTTCATTTCCTCCAGCTCGAACACCAGCTGGTTGCGCACGCCGCCGGGCAACGGCACGAAGCCGGCCGGCGCCAGCGCCGCCGCCGTCTCGTCGGCCAGCAGGAACTTCAGGAAACGCTGAAGGTCCGGCGCGGCCGTCCGCCGGAAGGCCACATAAAGCACCAAACGCAGCGGGTAGCTGCCACGGTGGACATTCTCGGCGGTCGGTCCGTAGGCCGGCTCCGTCGGACCGGCCGACAACGCCAGCACACGCAAGCCCGGGGTCCCGGCCACGCCCGCGCCGGCCACGCCGATGCTGTTCTCCGCCGCGAGCAAGCGCTGGGCGAGGGCCGCGCCGTTGGCCGAAAATTCCACGCCCGCCTTCGCCACGGCATCCTGCAGGATGACCCGCTGAAAGAGCGACCAGGCGAGGTCGTCCTTCGGCGCCACCGCGCGCAGGGCAATGGGCCGCGCCGCCCACTCGCCCGGCAGGTTCAAATCACCCCAGCGCGCAAAGCCTTCTTTCGCCACTTCGCCAAAAATACCGCGCAGCTGCCCCGTCGTCACCTGGGTCAGCGGCGAAGCGGCGGGCACGACCACCACGGCCACTTGGTAACCCATGACGCGGCTCACGACGGCACCGACCGGCGGCGGCTCGGAAGCCGGCAGCAAAAATATCCCCACGTCGGCCCGGCCGGCCGCCAGGTCCTCCGTGCCTGGCCGCGTGCCGCGCAGGTCGAGCTTCACGCCGGTATCATCCTGCCGCGCAAATGCGGCGACCGTGCGCGCGAAGCCATCGCCCAGCAGGTCGGAGCCGACTACCCGGATTTCCACGGCACGGGCGGTGAGGGCGAGGAAGATAAAAACCAAAAGGTGGAGCGCGTTGCCCCCAACGCGCTGACTTGGGGAAAAACCCGGCGGCATGCCCACCATCCAAATCAACCCTTGGGTTCTTCGCTACGCCCACAATGACCTGCCCTAAGGCGGGATTTTGCAGTGCGCCAAATCGTGGGAGGGGCTTTATGCCTCGACTAAAAATCCTCGCAACAAAGTCGGGGCATAAAGCCCCTCCCACCCTTCTCTCGCCGATTCACCCCCGGTCCACCACGTCGAGCTCGGGCCACTCCGCGATCTTGCGGTGCAGCGTGCGGCGGCTGATGCCGAGCAGCTGCGCGGCCTTCGTGCGGTTGCCCCGGGCCTTCATCAAAGCCTCTTTCAGCAGGCGCTTTTCGTTGTCCTCGACGGAATACGGATTGGCCGGCGTCGCCGTGACCATCTGGGGCGGCGGCGCCACCTCGCCGCGGAACTTGGGCTCGAGGTCGAACTCGCTGAGCTTGCCGCCGCGGCGGAGCACGACGGCGTTCTCGGCAAAATTGCGCAGCTCGCGGATGTTGCCGGGCCACGGGTAGGCCTGCAGGTAACGCATCGCGCCGGGCTCGATCGTCACCGCCTCGTAGCCGTTCTCCTTCGAGTAGACCTTGATGAAATGCTCCAGCAGCACCGGGATGTCGTCGGTCCGCTCGCGCAGCGGCGGCGTGGTGATGCGCACGACGTTGAGCCGGAAGAACAGGTCCTCGCGGAACTTTCCCTCCTTCACCATCTGCTCGAGATTGCGGTTGGTCGCGGCCACGAGGCGCACGTCCACCGTGATGGTCTTGTTGCTGCCGATGCGCTCGAAGCTCTTCGTCTCGATGAAGCGCAGCAGCTTCACCTGGATTTCGGGTCCGATCTCGCCGATCTCATCGAGGAAAACCGTGCCGCCGTCCGCCGCCTCGAAGCGCCCCTCGCGGCGCTCCGTCGCGCCGGTGAACGACCCGCGCTCGTGGCCGAAGAGCTCGCTCTCCAGCAGCTGCGGCGGCAGCGCGGCGCAATGCACCGCCACGAACGGCATCCGCGCCCGCGGACTGGCCTGGTGGATGGCCTGGGCGATCAGTTCCTTGCCCGTGCCCGTCTCGCCCTCGATGAGGATCGTCGCCTTCGACGGCGCCACGAGCTTCACGCGCTCGATGACCTCCGCCAGCTTCGGCGAGTGGCCGACGATGCCCTCGACGTTGAACTTCTCGTCGAGCCGCTCGTGCAATTGTTTCACCTCGACCTCGAGGGTCTTGGTCTTGAGCGCGCGCTGGATGAGGATCTCGAGGCGCTCGATCTGCACGGGCTTGGTCAAGAAATCCACCGCGCCGCGCTTCATGGCCTCGACGGCCGAGTCGATGCTGCCGTAGGCGGTCATCATGATGACGGTCGGCTTGTTCGGCAGCGCCAGGGCCTTGTCGATGACCTTGAGGCCGCTTTTGCCCGGCATGCGGAGATCGGTGATGATCACCTCAAACTCCTGCGCGTCCATCAGGTTGAAAGCCTCGTCGGCGCTGGCTGCCACCGACACGTCGTAGTGTTCCTGCAACGCCTGCTGCAACCCCTCGCGGGTGTGCTTCTCGTCGTCGACGATCAGTAGGCTGGGAACCATGGCGGCATTTCACTCCCCGCTCCTGCCCCGGTCAACGGGAAATGAGACGAGGTGGCACAGCTTTACGGAATGCTTACCGCAGTTTGGTATGCGTGGGCGGCCTGCTCGCAGGCGCAGGTTTGGCGCGAGCAAGCTCGCTGGCCCACAAACCACCACTTGCGGCGGGAATAGAGCATTTTAAAGAAATGCGTAGCCGGGTCAGAGCCGGATTTTTGGCCACAAAAGAACGCAAAGAGCACAAGGACCATCCATTCACTCTGTTTATTTTGTGATCTATGCGTTCTTTCGTCGCTCCGATTGGTCGGGCTAGTCAGAATCCGGACTGATCGCCATCAGCGCCGCCCGCACCTCGTCGGCGCTGAGCTTCTCACCGTCCGCCTTTTTCGCGGGCAGCACGGCGCAGCGCAGGATCACGCGCGAAAACGGCCAGGGAATATAAAACCGATCCCAGCTCTTCAGCCGCCACGCGCGGGTAAACTCCACGCCGACGAGCACCATCGGCGCGTTGGTGCGTCGCGTGACGACCAGCACGCCCGGCTCGACGACATACATCGGCCCGCGCGGACCATCGGGCGTGATGCCGATGTCGTGCCCGGCGCGCATGACCTCGATCAGGGCCTTGCCCGCCTCGCGGCCAAAATTGCTGCTCGAGCCGCGCACCGGGATGAGCCCAATCATCCGGTAGAACGCCGCGAGCCATGCGCCATCCTTGCTCGCGCTCACCAGCGCGTAGACGCTCCGCTTCGTGCGGTAGCGGCGGAAATACTCCGCCGAGACAAACAGCCGGTTGTGCCAGATCACGAGTGCCGCCGGTTCGTCCGCATAAGCCAGTTGGGCGTGAGTCACCGCATCCGCCTCGAAGCGCAGGGTGCGGCCCCAAACCCGCAGCAGCGCGGCGAGCAGCCAGAGCAGCGCGCGCTTGGCGCCGTGCACCTCGTTGACGGAAGCTGGGGCCTCGTTTTGCAGTCCCCTGTTATGCGCCAGCCGCCGGCCGGCCGCCAAACTTAAACTTGCGCATCCTCACTGCGAGGGAGCCACTGGCTGTTTGACCGCTAATTGGATTCATCAAGGGATGAATCCCACGGAGTGCGCGGTGACTGATCGTCACCACCGGGAGCATCGGGGGCCTGCTAATCGCAGGCGGTTTTCCGGTCTGCGATCAGCAGACCCCTGAACCAAGCCCGTAGGCGATTAGCCGAAGGGGTGAATCAAAGTTTCGCCCCTTGGCGAAACAAATTAGTGGTTAACCCTCTGCATTGTATTTAATCCACCATCCCATGCCGCCGCGCCTGCCGCCCTGCCCCCACCTGCCCCCGGCCCCGGCGGCCATGGACGCCAGCGCGCTCACGGCCCACGGCGACGAGCGCGACGCCGGGTTCTACCTGACCGCCCTCACCTACGCCCAATACCTCTGGCAACGCGGCAACTGCGCGCGCGCCATTCTCAAGCTCGACCGCGCCCTGCTGTCCGATGTGCGCGGTCACGAGGCGGAGTTGCGTGACTGGCCCTTGCCCTATGAAGCCATGGCGTGGTTTCTGCGCCACGCCCCGCTGGATGTCTTCCTCGGCAATCCCCGCGTGCATTTCCAGCACCTCGCCGATCGCATGAACGAGCCGCGCCGCGAACAGCGCCGCTGGCGCACCTGGGCCTGCTGGGCGCTCTGCCGCGCCGTGCGGCCGGAATTTCCGGATGACCCGAAGCACCTGGTTGCGGAACCCAGCCTCGCGCAAATCACCGCCAAGCTCACGGAGCACGGCATGCCCGGCGAGGCCGCGCTGTGGCAGGCGGTGCTGGCACGAGGTGGAGCGCGTTGACCCCAACGCGCTTTCTGTGAGCGCACATCCAACAGCGCGTTGGGGCAACGCGCTCCACCTTCCAAAGAAGGCCGCTGCCAGGTAACACCACCCGGCAGCGGCTGAACTGACACCCAACACGCACAAGAAACGGCCGCAGCGGACCGCTCCTTTCAAGAATCAGATGGAGGGCCCGCGTCCCTGAGGGCCGGGCATTTTGGAGGGCCCAGATCCCGCTGAGCCCTCCACCAATCACATTGGTCACGGCCCGCCGGGACGCGGGCCCTCCAACCTCAATATCCGCCCCTAAAAACCAAAAAACCTCCGGGTGACCGGAGGTTTAAACTGGCGGGATGGACGAGACTCGAACTCGTCTTTGTTGAGGCTATATCATATGCTTACAACTTTTAATATTTTTAGTGGCATATTAGTGGCACATTTTTAAGCGGTTTGTTTGTCCCCGCTGTGCGTGCGATTTGCTCAAGGATGAAATTCATTACAGCAAGTCTGGCGGATTTCTAAGCCCGATCAACATCGACGGCGGCCATTCATAAACTGACTTCGGTCGGAGACGAGGTGCTGCAATCAATCCATAATCAGCGAGCCCTAGGTCTACACCAAGTTGAAGACTGACTATTACCTCCGCCACGGCGGACGGGAATTCCACGGACCATTTGCCGCGAATATCCTAGCGACCTTTCACCAAGCCGTGCGCCTCAAGATCGACGCGTTTGATGCGATAGCCGCCACGCACGGACTGATGCTGCAAAGCGGCCTTACCGTCACGTCCCTGGACCAGGTCGCGATAGATCGAATCCGGCGAGACCCGCATGTAGGCCGCCGCCTCATAGACATCCATCTTAACCGGCCACAAATTCTCCTCCGGCCACTTTCGCCAAAGGCCCGCCTGCCACTCCTCGGTTGCCTTGATCTGGGCCGCCGTTTTCGGCTTCGCTTCACTCGGCAAGCGATCATCCTTCACCGGCTTTGAATTTCCGGGGGCAGGTGGCGATGTGACTTGAGCGGCAGCGACCATCGTTTCAAAGGCTACGCGACCGCGCCAGAAACCGCTCGGACGGCGGTATGAAAATGGGTCGCTCCCGTAACTTTAGGGCCAGCGCGTGAAACGATGGTCGGAGGGTTCTCCGGCGCGACAGTTGTCGAAACCGGGGAGGGTTTAGGAGGCGTCATGATGGCTTACTTTAGCACGGCC
>JANYAM010000118.1 GCA_025361365.1 Opitutus sp.
CATGAGCGGTTACACCCCCGACCCGAAGCGCTACGAGGCGATCCAGTATGCCCACTGCGGCCGCAGCGGCTTGAAGCTGCCGCGGCTCTCGCTGGGCTTGTGGCACAACTTCGGCGGGGCTGACCCGATCGACAACCAGCGCGCGCTGCTCCGGCGCGCCTTCGACCTCGGCATCACGCATTTCGACCTGGCCAACAACTACGGGCCGCCGCCGGGCTCGGCCGAGGAGAACTTCGGCCGCATCCTGCGCGAGGATTTCGCCGCGCACCGCGATGAGCTCATCATCTCGACCAAGGCCGGCTACTACATGTGGCCCGGCCCCTACGGCGAGTGGGGCTCGCGCAAATACCTGCTCAGTTCGCTCGACCAGAGCCTGAAGCGTCTGGGGCTGCCCTACGTGGACATCTTCTACCACCACCGGCCCGATCCCGACACGCCGCTGGAGGAATCGCTGACGGCGGTGGCCGACGCCGTGCGCTCGGGCCGCGCGCTCTACGCCGGCATCTCGAACTACAATGCCGCCCAAACGCGCCAGGCTGCCGCTATCCTGAAGAGCCTCGGCGTGCCGCTGCTCATTCACCAGCCGGTCTACAACATGTTCAACCGCTGGGTGGAGCCGGAGCTGCTGCCCGCGCTCGCCGAGGCCGGCGCCGGTTGCATCCCATTCTCGCCGCTCGCGCAGGGCCTGCTAACCAACCGCTACCTCGCGGGACTCCCGGCCGATTCGCGCGCCGTGAAATCCGGCGTCTTCCTCAAACCCGGGCAGATTACACCGGCCGTGCTGGCAAAAATCCAGGCGCTCAACGAGGTCGCGAAGGCCCGCGGCGCCACGCTCGCCCAGCTGGCGACGCTCTGGCTGCTGCGCCGCCCCGAGATCACCACCGTCCTCATCGGCGCCAGCAAGGTGGCGCAGATTGACGACATCCATGCGGGCCTGAGCCAGCCGCCGCTGGCAGCCGCCGAGCTGGCGAAGATCGAGTCCATCCTCGGCGCGGGCTGACCGAACGTCCGGTGTTTTACCTCTCCGGTGGCCGGTGCCCCGGGCGTGGAAAAGCCCGCTTGACAGTGGCCCGGGCGTGGGCACTTATGCCCCTCCCTTGATGCAGAGTGGAGCAGCCTGGTAGCTCGTCAGGCTCATAACCTGAAGGTCCTTGGTTCAAATCCAAGCTCTGCACCCAATTTTAACGCCGCCCCCTGCCGGGGCGGCGTTATTGTTTTTGCGTGACGGGCGCGGTCTCCTTCATCATCCGCCCGCCATGAAAGCCTCGCCGGTCATCTCGCGAATCAAATTCGAAGGGCTCGACGCCATCGAGCTGCGCACGCCGTTGCTGCGGGTGGTCGCGATCACGGCCAAGGGCCCGCGGCTCGCCTTTTGGGGCCGGCCGGACGGGAAGAACCTGCTCCTGTGGGCGCCGGGCAAATACCAGCGCGGCCGGTGGGACTTGATGGGCGGCCACCGCCTGTGGGCGGCGCGACCGGGCGCGGACGAGGCCGAGGAGACCTACGCCACCGACAACCAGCCGTGCAAGGTGGCCGTGCACGCCGACGGCTTCACGCTGACCGGCGCGCTCGATGCCGTGCAGAAAATCCGGCGCGGCTTCACCGTCACGGCGACGGCGGACGGCCGCATCACCCTCGATCATTTCCTGCGCAACGAAAGCGACATGCTCTGGAGCGGCGGCCTCTGGGCGTTGACCTGCACCGTGCCGGCTAAGAAGGCCAGTTACACGGTGCCGCTGGGCGACGGTTCCTCGTGGGACTATGCGACCATCGTGGCTTTCCGCACGTGGGGCGGCGGGCACGGCGGCGTGGGTTTCGACGACCCGCAGTTCCAGTGCACGGCCGATGCGATGGTGCTGCATCCCTCCGGTCGGGAAAACAAGCGGATGATCAAAGCTGACGCCGGCCTCATCGCGTGGCACGATCCCGCCCAGAAACTGCTTTTCGCCAAGCACGCGGCGTATGTGCCCGAGGGTAATTATCCGCTCGGCACCAACCTCGCGCTCTACGTCGGCCCGGAGAACTTCATGGTCGAGATGGAAACCATGGGGCCGTCCGCGACGCTCAAGCCCGGCCAAACGCTGAAACACCGCGAGACATGGTTGCTCGCCACGGCGAAATCCGCGCCGTCGGCGAAGAGTTTGCGCGGGCTGTTCTGAGGTGGAACCGGGCCTCCGGACCGGTTTTCAAAACGCACACCCAATCAACCCGTCCGGAGGCCGGATTCCACCTTGGGACGCCGCACCGACGAGCCGTCGACCCAGCTGGCGCCGATGAGGGTGGCGCGGGGAAACGCCGGGATGCCCGACTCGTTGCGGTGGATCTGGCCGACCACCATGTCCACCGCGGCCTCGCCCACGGCGTCGTTGTGCTGGTTAATACCCGCGATCTCGGGATGACTCGCGCGCCACTCGAGCTGGATGACGCCAACATCCTGCGGCACGCGCCGCCCGCCGGCCTTCAGCCACGGGAAGACTATGTTGTAGAGTGAGAGCAGGACGTCGGGCTTGTGCCGGTTGAACCACTGTTGGAAGGGCTTCCCCTCGGACCGGGCCTGCTGGGGTTGCATGAAGGCCGGCACGCGCCGCGCGGCGGGCAGGCTTTGCTGCGCGGTGAGCATCGCGCCGGAGAAACGCCCCTCGACCAGCCGGTCGATGCGTTCCTCAACGACCAGCGCCGGCCGCTGGTAGCCGAGCGCGAGCGCCCGTTCGAAGGCCTGGATGACAAGGTCATGGTGATCCACGCAACTGAACGACAGCGCCGGGTCGCGCGTGCGCACGCCAGTGACAACGCAGGGGAACTCACGCCACACCGACTGCAGGTGAGGGGGCAGCTGATTGTGATCCATGAGGCCGACGATGATGATGCCCTTGATGCCGCGGGTGCGGAGAATGCGGATGAGGCTTTCGGCCTTGAGCTTTGGATCGTGGAGCCAGAAGGAATCGAAGGTGTAGCCGAGCTGCAGGCCGCGGCGCTCGCAGCCCGCCACATAGGCCGGGATGGTCGCGTGCGTGCGGAAGGCCTTCGGGTCGCGGTGCGCGTTGATCAGGGCGAGCTTGGCCTGGAACCGCGCGGTACGGCCGGCCCGCAGCTGCGCGATGAGGTGCGAGACGATGGCGTTGGGCTGGTAGCCGAGCTTGTCGGCCGTCTTCTTGATCAGTTCGCGCGTGGCGGCCGAGATGGACGGGTCCCCGCGCAACGCCAGCGACACGGTGTTCTTCGAGAAG
>JANYAM010000178.1 GCA_025361365.1 Opitutus sp.
CGAGTCTCCTCCTTTTAGTGGGAATGACGGCCCGCCTGGCTGCCCAAACCTCCTCCGGCCCGGCCTCCGGTGATACGTCCGGCAAGGCCATACAATTGGAGAAGCTGGTCGTCACCGGCTCCAATATTCCGACGGCGGCTGGCGCCGAAGCCGTGCCGGTCGTCGTCCTCGGCCAGCATGACATCGCCCAGACCGGCCTGAACTCCAACCTGCTCGAGATTCTCCGCAAGCGCATCCCCGCCTTCGCCGGCCGCAGCAATGCCGGCAACAGCAATGCGACCAACACCAACCAAAGCACGGCGGGCGGCTCGCAGATCGCCCTGCGCAATCTCGACACGCTCGTGCTCCTCAACGGCCGGCGCATCGCCACCAGCGGCATCAACGGCAACGGCGGCAAAAGCTTTGTCGACATCAACATGATTCCCGCCGCCGCGATCGAGCGCCTGGAAGTGCTGACCGATGGTGCGTCCGCCATCTACGGGTCCGACGCCATCGGCGGCGTGGTCAACATCATCCTCAAGTCGGAGTATGACGGGGGCGAGGTGGGCGGCCGCTACGCCTACACCAGTAACACCGGGCACTACAGCGAGCGCTCGGGTTATTTTGTGGCCGGCGCCAAGGTCGCGGGCACGAGCATCACCGCCACCGGCAGCTGGTCCAAGACGGATCCGCTGTTCCAGTCCGACCGGGCCTTCCAGTATTCGCGCTTCAGCGCCGCCGGCATCCTCGATCCGACGCACGCCACCGATCCGGTCAACGCCAACCTCAAGACCACCACCACCTTTCCCGGTTTTGTCGCCGGCAACTACCTGAAGCCCACGCTCAATTCGCCCAGCCAGTCGAACCCGACCGGCGCGAACGCGACCGCGACGAGTATGGCGGATCTCATCGCCAACGGCACCTACATCGCCGCGGGCGACCCGTCGATTCCGGCCTTCAACGTGGCGCCCTACACCAATATCCTGCTCGCCCAGGAACAGCGCTCGGCCGTCGTGAGTTTTTCCAGCGAGTGGATCCCGAAGAAGCTGACGGCCTTTGGCGACCTGCTGTTCTCCGATACCAAGAGCTCGACCCAGAACCTCGGCGGCAACGGCAACTTCCTCGGCAACCTCCGCACGGTGACCGTGCCGGCGGGCGCGCCCTATAACCCCACGACCGGCGCCGTGACCGGCGTGGTCGCCGGGACGATCGACACCCGCGTCAAGACCTTCAACCACGCGCGGGGCGAACGCTTCACCTTCGGGCTGCGCGGCGACATCACCCCGAATTGGAACTGGGAAGCCGGGTATACTTTCAGCGAAAACAAGATCGACCAGCGGCTGGCCAACGTGGTTTACGTGCCGAACTTCCAGAACGCGATCAACGGCGGCTTCGACGCCTCCGGCAATGCCGTGGCCAGCGGCAAGTTCAGCAAGGTCATCTCGCTCGTCAACGGCGCGACCGTGGTCCAGCCCGCGCTCGATCCCTTCGCGCGCGGCGGCCTCGACCCCGCCGCCCTGGCCAACCTCTACGGCACGGAGCTCATCCAGGTCAAAAGCCGGCTGACTTCCGTTGACTTCAAGGTCGTCGGCACCCTGGCGGATCTGCCGGCCGGGCCGCTGGGCCTCGCCGCCGGCGGCGCGCACCGTCGCGAGTTCCTGCAGGGCACGCCCGACAATAATTCCTACCGCGGCGACCTGACCAAATCCAACTGGGCCGGCGGCGTGCTGTTCGATCCCTTCGCGCAGAGCCGCAACATCGATTCGTTGTTTGCCGAGGTGCGCGTGCCGGTCACCGGGGACAAGCTCGCGCCGCCCGCCCTCCATGCCCTCGACCTCACCCTCGCCGAGCGGTATGAGAAATACAGCGACGCGGGCAAGTCCACCGTCCCGAAAATCGGCCTGCGGTGGCAGCCGGTGGACGACCAGGTCACCTTCCGCTACACCTATTCGAAATCTTTCACCGCACCGACCCTCAGCGCGCTTTTCTCCACGCCGAACGGCGGCTTCGTGACCAACACGATCATCGCCACGGCGCTGCAGGACGCGACGGTCGGTTCCAAGACCTTCTTCTCCGGCAATGGCAACAACCCCGGGCTCCAGCCCAGCAAGTCGCATTCGAGCTCCTTCGGCGTCGTCGTGTCGCCCAAGGCGGTCAAGGGCCTGAGCGTGACGGTCAACTACGTCGACGTCACCCAGAACGGGCTGCCGGCGGGCATCGGCGGCAACGTCATCATCGCCAGTGTCAACACGCTCGGTTCCGCCTCGCCGTATTTCCGCAACGCCGCGATCGGCAACATCCCCGGCGGCGCGGGCTCCAGCCAGGCGCTGCTCGCCACGGCGGGCGGCCTGAAGAATTACGTGACCAGCGCGGGCTACGCCAACGACCTCTACATCCTCGACAACCAGGCGAATTCCGGCGCCGTGCACGTGAAGGCGATGGACCTCAGCGTGGAATACGAGCTGCCCGCCACCAGCTTCGGCCGCTTCACCGTCTCGACCACGGGCACCTACCTGAAGTCCTTCCTGGTGCAGCGGCTGCCCACCGATCCCATTTACGAATACGCCGGCTTTGCCACCAACGGCCAGACCATGAGCGGCACTTTCCCGAAATACAGCTTCTACTCCACGCTCGAGTGGAAGCAGGGCAACTGGGCCGCGCAGCTCGGCAGCAGCCACATCAGCTCGATGACGGACATCCTCAGCGGCCAGATTCCCGCCCTCTATCTGGCCAATCCCGCCACGCCGCCTGCGACCAAGGTGGCGGCTTACACGACCTATGACCTGCAGGGCTCCTACACTTTCGGCAAGACCGATGCCGCGGCACTGTGGAGCTACCTCAAGGGCCTGAAGGTCACGATCGGCATGAACAATCTGTCCAACCAGATGCCGCCGTTCGCCCCGAAGGCGCAGCCGGCCGGCTCCAACAACAACAACGTCGACGTCGCCATGTATTCACCCGTCGGCCGGCTCCTCTTCATCTCCGGCACCGTGAAATTCTGAGCCGTCGCCTTGTGGGGTCAAACCGCTGGGGGCGTGGGGCCCCCGGCGCACCACAGCCGATCAATCACGTTCCGACCAACTGGACCCGCCGGGCCTTGCTACACCCTTGTCCGCCTTTCCGGGCCTGAACATGCTATCTCCCTGCATTCGAATCCTGGCGCTGCTCGCCGTCGCAACCACGGCTTGGCCGGCCGCGCCATTGTCCGTCGCCCCCGATCCTGCGCTGCCGCACTATGTGCCCGAGCGCCCGGTCGCCGGGACCCTCGACGGCGTTACGGGCATGGACAGTGTGGAGCGGATGATGGCCGCCTGGGGTGCGGCGTTCAAAAAGCAGCACCCGCAGGCTGACATCACCATCACCCAGAAAAACGTCGGTCCCGAGGAGCGGATTGCGCTGGGACCTAACACGGACGAGGTCTTCCGTCCGGACAGCACGGCGTATGAAAATGCCTACGGCTGCGAGCCCTTCCGGGTGCGGATCTGTCTCGCCGCCTTCATCCTGCCCAGTCACGTCTCGGCCATCGGGGTCTACACGCACAAGGACAACCCCCTCACCCGCATCTCGCTGGCCGAGCTCGATGCGCTCTTCTCCGACGAGCGCCGCCGCGGTTATCCTGCCGCCATCACAACCTGGGGCCAGCTCGGCCTCACAGGCGAGTGGGCGGACCAGCCGGTGCGCCTCTACGGGTTTTACTGGCGCGAGGACGTGACGCGGTATTTCCGCGAACTGGTGATGCTCGATGCGCCATTCAAGGCGGCCTACCGGGTGCCCGGTGACGACTTGAAGCGGAGGATTCCCGCGGTGGCGCGGGACATCGTCGCGGCAATGACGGAAGATCGCTACGCCATCGCCTTCGGAAATTTCTCCTACTTCCAAAGTGACCAGGTGAAGCCGCTGGCGCTGTCCGACCGCAACGGCGTGCTCGGGCAGCCCGTGGTTGGGGACATGGTGAGCGGCCGCTACCCGTTGCAGCGTTACCTGTATTTCTACGCCAACCGGCCTGCCGGCGGGCCCTTGGACCCGCTGGTGAGGGAATTCATTTCCTTCGTCCTCAGCCGCGAGGGCCAGGCCCTCGTCGCGCTGGATCACTACCTGCCTTTGTCCGCCGCGGTCGCGGCGACGGAACGCGCCAAACTCGACTGACCGCCACCGCGCCGTGCGCCCCCCTTTGCCCCAATCACCAAACATGAACACCCCAACAACCCGTCATCGTGATTCCCGCTCCAGCTGCGCCCTGAGCGTGCTGCTGGCCTTGCTGCCCCTGTCCATGTCCGCGCAGACCCCGGTCGCCCCCGGTGAGCCGGTCGTCCAGCTCGACACCTACACGGTCAACGCCACCATCGGCACCTACGCCGAGGTGGAATCCTCCGGTGGCAGCAAGACGCCCATGGCCCTGCAGGACCTGCCGAAAACAGTGCAGGTTCTGAACGCCTCCTTCATCAAGGATCTGCAGGCGCAGTCGCTAGATGATCTTTATCCCTACGTCGTCGGCATGACCCGCGAGGCGTCGGTCGCGGTGGGTTTCACCCTCCGCGGCTTCAGCAACAGCATCGACGACACGCTGAACAATCTCCAGGTGGACGGCCTGCCCGGCCTCGCCTCGCGCTTCGGTTCGCCCACCACCGCGAATGTAGAACGCGTCGAGGTGATCAAGGGGCCCACCTCCGTGCTCTACGGCCTGATGCAGCCCGGCGGCATCATCAATATCGTCACCAAGCAGCCGCAACAGAAACCCAGCCACTCGCTGTTCACCTCGGTCAACACCTACGCCGGTGATGCGGGCACCTTCGGCCACGGCGCGGAGTTCGCCCAGAACGTGGGCCTGATTACCCAGCTGGACAGCACCGGACCGCTCGACGCCGGCAAACACTGGCTTTACCGTTTCATCGGGGATTACGAGCACCTGAACAGCTTCCGCTCCGGCTGGGCCCAGAACTACTCCTTCTTTCCCTCGCTGACCTACCGGGTGGACGACGCCACCGACGTGACTCTGACCGCCGAGGTGACCAAGCAGTCCCGGTTCTCCGACAGTTTTCTGGCGATCCCCTTCAAGACACCTTCGTTGCATCCCAACTTCGGCACCGTGTATCAGGATCCCAACAGCAAGGAATACGACAAAGGGGAAACCTACGGCCTGAATTTCACGCACCGCTTCGCCGACAATTGGGTGCTGAAGATCCAGGGCCGGCATGTGGAGCACAATGACGGCAAGCTCGCCTTCGAGAACCAGAACGTCACTTCGGTCAACAGCACCGGCAACACGCCGCCGACCCTGGTCGACGTGCAGAATTCGATTTTGGTGCGTCGGCTCCGCCACCAATACAATCTCCGCCAATACACTTTCATCGACGCCAACGCCTACGGCGAATTCGGGCCGGAAAATTTCCGCCACACGCTGCTGCTCGGCGTCAATGGCGGCTATGAGAACAGCAACTTCCTGCGGCTCGCCTTCCTCCGGTCGGCGCCGTTCAACGTCAATCTCTACAACCCGGTGTTCACCGTCCCGGCGTTCCCGGCGGACCCGGTGCCTCCGACCTCGCGGGGCATCACGCGCCAGACCAATTACGGCGCCTATGTCTCCGATCAGGTCAAGCTGGGCCGCCACTGGCGGCTGTCCCTCGCCGCCCGCCATGACCGGCAGGACGGGACCTATGACGACGCCTACACGAATCCCATCCAGCATCGCAGCCGGACGGACCAGGCCTGGGTGCCTTCAGTCGGCCTGATGTATCAGCCGACCGAGCACGTCAGCTACTACGTCAGCTATGCGAAGTCCTTCGTGCCGCCAAACGCCACCATCGTCGACGCGAATGGCAGCGCCAATTTTCCGCCGACCGTTTCCAACCAGGTGGAAGTGGGCGTTAAAGCCGACCTGATGGAGCACAGGCTTTCCACCACCATTTCGCTCTACGACATCAAGCGCAACAACGTCGCCGAACCGATCCCGAACGGCGTGTCGCCGATCGACGGCGCGCAGACCTTCCTGTTGTCGGGCCAGGAGGAGAGCAAGGGCATCGAGTTGTCCGCGACTTACCAACCGGTGAAGAACTGGCAGCTGCAGGCGGGTTACACCTATGACGACGTGCGGGTGACCCAGTCCATCGACCCGACGCAGCTCAATGCGCGGAATTCCAACGCCCCGCGGCAGCAGTTCAATTTCTGGACCCGCTACAACGTGCCGGACGGGGCGCTGCGCGGCTTTGGCGCGGGGCTGGGTGTGATCTACGTGGGCGAGCGCCACGGGGCCTTCTCCAACGATCCCACCCAGTGGCTGGACATGGGCGGCTACGCCCGGTTGGACTCCGCATTCTTCTACCAGTGGAAGCGCAGCACGCTCGCCTTGAATATCACCAACGCGCTCGACCGCGGCTATTTCTCCTACATCGCTTCAATCACCAATGTTCGCTCGGGCGATCCACGGAAAATAACTCTGTCTTTCACTACCCCGTTTTGAGCGTCTCTTTCCGGGCGCGGGACCGGCCTGATCAGGGCGCCGGTCCTGCGGCTGAAAGCAATTTAATCTTCGATTCAGTCCCGGTTAAGCAATTTACGCGATAGTCGGCCTCTTAACTACCCCCGTATTTATCATGAAAACCTACCCCCGTCTCGTTTTGCTCGCGTCTCTCGCTCTCAGCCTCGCTGCCGTCCGTCTCCTCGCTGAAGGCCACTCGGCCGAGGAGATGGCCACGTGGCGCAAAGCCGCCTCCAACCAGATCGTCGCCCAAAAGATCGTCAACGACATGATGGCCGCGCACCCCGAGCTGCTGATCGTCGGCATCCATGGCGTCGCCCCGGGGGCGAAGAGTGGCACCATGATCGCG
>JANYAM010000179.1 GCA_025361365.1 Opitutus sp.
CGAGTCTCCTCCTTTTAGTGGGAATGACGGCCCGCCTGGCTGCCCAAACCTCCTCCGGCCCGGCCTCCGGTGATACGTCCGGCAAGGCCATACAATTGGAGAAGCTGGTCGTCACCGGCTCCAATATTCCGACGGCGGCTGATTCCAGCGATGCCCCGGTCGTCATCATCGGCCACAAGGACATCGAGCAAACGGGCCTCAATGCGAATCTCCTGGAAGTGTTGCGCAAGAGCATCCCGGCCTTTGCCGGTCGCAGCAACACCGGCAACAGTAATGCCACCACCACGAACCAAAACACGGGCGGCGGCTCCTCCATCGCCCTACGCAATCTCGATACGCTGATCCTGATCAACGGCCGCCGCGTCGCGATGAGTGGCACCAACGGCCTGAACGGCGGCAAGAACTTCGTCGACATCAACATGATTCCCGTCGCGGCCGTCGAGCGCATCGAGGTGCTCACCGACGGTGCCTCCGCCATCTACGGCTCGGATGCCATCGGCGGGGTCATCAACGTCATCCTCAAGAACAACTATGAGGGTTCGGAGATCGGCGGTCGCTACGCGTTCACAACCAATACCGGCCATTACGTCGAGCGCTCGGGCTACGTCACAGCCGGCGCGGCCGTCGGCCAGGCCAGCCTCACCGCCAGCGTGAGCTGGTCGAAGACCGACCCGCTTTTTGAAAACCAGCGCGCGTTCATTGCGAATAATCTCAAGACGGGCACCGCGTTCCCCGGCTTCGCCGGCGGCAACTTTCTCGACCCCAGCCTGAGCACCCCGAGCACGAAGAACCCGGTGGGCGCCGCCGCGACAGCGACAAGCTACGCCGACCTGGTGGCCAACGGCACCTACATCGCCGCGGGCTCATCCAACATCCCGCTATTCAACGCCTCGCCCTATGTCACCCTGCTGATGGCCTCCGAGCAGAAGAGCGGCGTGGTGGCCGGTTCCTTCGAGATCATACCCAAGAAGCTCGTGGCGTTTGCCGATGTGCTCATTTCCCGCACCAAGAGCGATTATCAGACGAGCAATTTTCTCAGCACGGCCAAAAGCAACATCACAGTGCCGGCCGGGGCGCCTTTCAACCCGCTCACCGTCGCGGCGACGGGCGTGACGATCGCCTACCTCGACCATCCGCTCTCCACGCACAACGAGGGCAAGGGCGACCGCTTTACCGGCGGCTTCCGCGGCGAAATCAACGACCACTGGAGCTGGGAGGTCGGCGCGACCTACAGCAAGCAGACGGTCACGCAGCACCTGGAGAACAACCTGTTCTCTCCCACGGTGGGCGGCGTCGCTAATTACAACCTGATCAACGCGATTGCCGGCGGCTACAACTCGGCTGGCGTGGCCACCCCCGGCGGCACGTTCAGCCAGGTGGTCGACATGAGCCTTTACCCGACGACCGTGAAGTTCGTCATCCAGCCCGCGCTCGATCCTTTTGCCCGCCGCGGCGCCAATCCCGCCTCGCTCGCCAACCTGTTCGGCACCCAGACGGTGGAGGGCATCAGCAAGCTGCTGTCGCTCGACGCCAAGGTGGTCGGTTCCGTGTTCGACCTGCCTGCCGGCCGGGTGGGCGTCGCCGCCGGCCTCGCGACCCGCAAGGAGCGCATCCAAGGCATCCCGGACAAGGACTCCTACACGCTCGCCAACTTCCCGAGCAACAAGAACTGGGCCGCCGGCCTCGCTTTCGACCCGTTCAAGAAGGGGCGTGCCGTTGATTCCTACTTCGCCGAGGTGCGCATCCCGGTCTTCGGGGACAAGTTCACCGTCGCGGGCGGCCACGCCCTCGAGTTGTCGGCAGCGCAACGCGGGGAGAAATACACCGACGTCGGCAACTCCAGCGTCCCGAAGTTCGGCGTCCGCTGGCAGCCGCTCGACGAGCAGCTGACGGTCCGCTTCACCTACTCGAAGGCCTTCGCCGCGCCCGACCTGGCGCACGAATACGCTCCCGCCGGCGCCACGCTGACCACCAGCACGCTGTTCACGGCCAATCTCCCGGCGGATCCGCGCCTGCTGCCGACCTACACGTTCTTCTCCGGCAACGGCAATAATCCCGGGCTCAAGCCCAGCCAGGCCTGGACGCGCAACATCGGGTTCACCTTCTCTCCGAAAAAGCTAAAGGACTTCAGCATCTCGCTCGATTACGGCAACCTGTTCTACAAGGGCCTGCCCGCCGGCTCCGGCGGCAACAATATTGTCCGCGACGTGAACGCCAACGGTTCCGCCTCGATTTATTTCGGGTCCATCGCGGTGGGCGGCCTCGCGGGCCAGCCCGGTTCCAGCCAAGCCCTGCTGGCGACCCCTGGCGGCTTGCTGAACTACCTCGTGAGCGGAAATTACAACAACGACATCTACATTACCGACCGCTTCATCAACTCGGGCGGTATCCACGTGAAGACTTATGACTTCCGCGTTGAATACCGCCATCGCACGACGGACATGGGCATCTGGACCTTCTCCACGAACGGCACGTATCTGCAGTCTTATCAGTTCCAGACGCTGCCGGCCAACCCGTTCTTCGAGTTTGCCGGTTACTCCACCAACGGCCAGACCATCGCCGGCTCCATGCCGAAGTGGAGTTTCCGCACCACCATCGATTGGACCATGAAGTCCTGGGAAGTGGTGCTGGCCGACACCTACTCCACGGGCATGACCGACATCGGCACCACGCCGCCCGCCACCTTCCTCGTGGGCAAGACGCCGACCGGGATCTCGCCCTACCAGGCACTGGACTTCCAGACCAGTTACACCTTTGACAAAGCCGCGGCCGGTCAGATGTGGTCGTTGCTGCGCGGTTTGAAACTCACCGTCGGGTTGAACAACCTCATGAACCGCATGCCCCCGGCTGCCCTGCTGTCGCAGAATCCCCTGAACAATAATCCCGGGGCGGACGTGGCCCAGTTCTCGCCCATCGGCCGGCTGTTCTTCTTCTCCGGTTCCGTCAAATTCTGATTCCAATCCGCCAACGGCCAGCCCGATTCCGGGCCGGCCGTTTTATCTTCCTTGTGAAAACTTTCTCCTCTCCTCGCGCGACGCGGGTATTGCTCGCCGGCGCGGCGGCCTTCCTCGCGGTCACCGCGGCCTCCGCCAAGGCGGTCAAGGTCTGCTACGCCCAGTTGCTCGTCGATTACGCGGCCTACCACCACGCCGATGTGATCGCCGTCGGCATCCACGCCGTGGCGCCGGGCGCCACCGACGCCACCCTGGTCGCCACCAGCGCGGGAGAACCCGGGGCAAAATCCGACGCCGGCGTTCTCGCCGTGATCAAATCCAACCGGCCGGCCTACAGCGCCCGCAAGGAGCAGGGCCGCTACCAGGCGCTGCTGCCGCTTTTCGACGACAAGAACAACACCGTCGGCGTGCTGGAATTGACTTTCCTGTTGGATGGCACGCGGCGGGAGGACTGGTTCGCCGAGCGCGCGACCGCGATTCGCAACTACCTTCAACAGATCACACCTTACAACCGCCTCTTCGATCCCTACACCAAGGGTTATGACGACACCGACACCGTCGCGCAGCGGATCAACCAGATCCTGCTGGCCCGGCATCCGGACGTGAACGTCATCGCGCTGCACATCACCAAGCCCGGCGAGGCGAAGAATCGCGTCTGGGGCATCAACCGCCCCGATTTCATCGGCCGCGATTCCGACGAGATCGACACCGACACGGAAAAGACCGGCCGCATTGTCATGCAAGTCATCCCCGCCACGCACCGGATGGAGGTCCACATGCCCCTGTGGGGACCGGACGGGGCGCTCTTCGGCACGCTCTGCACCGTTTATTTCTGGCGCACCGAGAGCGAGGCGGCCGATTTCTACGGCCGTTCCCTCGCGATCATGCACGAGGCCCGTCTGCTGACGCCCGCCAACCGGGCCGACCTGTTCAAACCATAGGCGGCGCGTTCCGTGCCGGGACGCACTTTTCGCTGAAAGCCATCTGAAAGGAAATTTACCCTGAATTCAGCTCGGCTTCAGAATATTCTGGCAGAATTCCTTCTTAACCCCAACCCCTCCCAGTTCCTATGAAATTGTCCCGTTGCCTCTTCGCCGTTCTTGCCGTCGCTTTTGTCTCGGTCCGCCTGCTGGCTGAAGGCCACTCGGCCGAGGAAATGGCCACGTGGCGCAAAGCCGCCTCCAACCAGATCGTCGCCCAAAAGATCGTCAACGACATGATGGCCGCGCACCCCGAGCTGCTGATCGTCGGCATCCATGGCGTCGCCCCGGGGGCGAAGAGTGGCACCATGATCGCG
>JANYAM010000183.1 GCA_025361365.1 Opitutus sp.
CGTCTGGGTCCGCATCCAGGCCAATGACCGCAACCTCGTGCTCGATGAGTTCAAGGCGCAAGGCTGGACCTTCGAGTCGCCCGCCGGTTTTCCCGACGCGCTCTGCCTGCCGCCCAACGCCGAGGTCGCCGCGTCCGACGCTTACCGCCGCGGCTTCGTAGAGATTCAGGACTTCGGTTCTCAACTCGTCCTCGCTCACGCCCCGTTGCCGCTGACTGGCCGCTGGCTCGATGCGTGCGCCGGCGCCGGCGGCAAAACGCTCCAACTCGCCCGCCTGCTCGGTGAAGCCGGTCAAGTGGACGCCACCGATATCCGCGTCGAGATCCTCGACGAGCTCGACGATCGCGCCAAGCGCGCCCGGCTCGACAACATCACCATTGTCCAGAAACCCGCCGACCAATACGATGGCATCTTGGTCGACGCCCCCTGCTCCGGCTCCGGCACGTGGCGTCGCCAGCCGCACCTCAAGTGGTATGTGAAGCCCGAGACGATCGCCGCCTTCGCCAAGACCCAGCTGGAGATCCTCACGCTCAACGCCCCGCGCGTGAAGCCAAGCGGCCTGCTGATTTACGCCACGTGCTCCCTGAGCCATCACGAGAACCAGGACGTCGCCGCCTCCTTTCTCAAAGCCCATCCCAGTTTCACCGCCGAGAAACCCGCCCACAACCACGGCGGCACCTTCGACGGCCTCGGCACCTCACTCCTCCCCGGCACGCTCAACACCGACGGCTTCTACGTCGCCTTGCTGCGCCGAACCTCGTCCTAAACTTGCGTCTTTGCCGGAAATCAAGACCACCGGAGAAAGCGTAAGTCCAAAACCCAGGACCTGAGCCTGCGCGAGCGAGCCTGCATTTAGGTCGTAATGCAGTTCCCCGAACTTACGCTTTTCTCTGAAGGTAAATAACACTGATCGGCGGAAGAAATATCCATGACTAGATTATCAATTCCCAAGCAAAGCGCGGCCGGCGTCGCACTCGCCGCTGTCACGGTCGCACTCGGTGTCTACTTCGGCACCAAGTTGGCGAACGAGGAGGCCGGCCTTTTCGTGCTACGCGTATTCTATGCTCTAGCCGCGGTGGCTGTGTTTAAGTCAGTTTTTATTTGGGGTGCAGCACGCGGATTCCCGATTCGAAGGCAAGATGGCCGTATCCTTTTCGCTCATCTTCCTCGCAATCTTGTCATGGTCGTCATCGCCATTCCCGTGGTTCTATTTCTCGCAGCACCTCTTTCGTTGCTGGCGTTTCAGCTTGCCCGCTAGAGAGGCCGATCCAGCCGCCACAGCACAACGCCCTTACTCTCACCTGAATCGTCCATGTCATCTCCGCTCCACATGGCCCCGTATTTCAAAAGAGGCCGCGCCCACGCCCGCCGGACGTGGCTGATCTGAGTCGATCGGCTACGCTTATGGCCGCATCTAGGAAGGTTCCAAGTGCCAAGGCCTTTCGCGAGGCGTTCCTGGCGCTTGGGTCTGACATGACCACTACCCGCCGCCGGATTCTCGAGGTGCATTACCGCGCGCTTGGCCGGCAGCTCACGATGACGCAAATCGCGGAAGCCGTGGGCTGGAAGAGTTATTCGAGCGCGAACAGTCACTATGGGCGACTGGCCAAGTTGGTGGGCGAGCAGGTTGGATTCCGCCATCGGAGCTGCCATCTCGCCTCGTTGTGCACGTTTGTTCGCCCCGAGGAAAAGGGCGATCACTGGCTGATCATCATGCGACCGGAGGTCGCCGCGGCCTTGAAGTCTCTCGGCTGGTTTGAAGTTGGGCAGAGCAAATAAGACCCTCAGCCCTTCGGCGGCTCGGCGAGTTTGCCGCGGAAGTCGCCGCCTTGCTCCCATTTGCCCTGCGCCATCGTCACGCTGACGGACGCCGTGCGTTGCAAGGCAAGCGCGTCGGCATTGGCGGGATGCAGCCGCAGCGCCTCGTCCGCGGCGTGGACGGCATCCTTCGCCCGGCCGGCCATGAGGTAGGCCCCGCCGAGCGCAATCCACAGGTCGGGCCGGTCGGGCTCGTCGTCGCTCGCCGCCTCGTAGGCGAACACCGCCGTCTCGGGCCAGCTGAGCGCCATGGCCGCCTGCCCCATCAGACCGAGCGCCGCGGTGTTGTGCGGATCGCGGCGCAGCAACCGCTCCGCGCTGGCGAAGGCCGAGCGCGGGTCGTCCTTCAGTTTCATACTGCCGCCGAGCAAAAACGGGGCGGTCGAAACGGCCCGCACGAGCTTGGACAGCCCGCCCTGCCGCATGGCCGTGATCTTGAGCTGGGCCGCCCGCTCCAGTTTCCGCACACTCAGGCAGGCGGGTTGTTCGTCGAGAATCTTGGCGCACAGGTCCGCCGCCTGCTCGGCCTTGCCGCGGTCAAAGGCACCCCGCGCACTCTCCGCCTGCTTCTGCAGGGCAAAACTCAGGGCGCTGATCAAAACCTCAGGCATGGAAATTAAGGCAGTCTTTAGCCACAAAGAGGCACAAAGAATCATTCCGAGGCGATGCCATATCCTGGCGCCTATTGGCGCACGCATCACTTGGTCGAAGCGTTGGACTATTTTTGTGCCTCTTTGTGGCCATGACTCAGAGTATTTCCAGGTCCGCCCGCGCGGCGGCGACCAGTCTATCGAGGGCGGCCTGAACGACCGCCGCGGTCGGTCCCTCGACCAGCAGCCGCAGCTTCGCCTCGGTCCCGGAATACCGGACGAGCACGCGGCCTTTCGCCCCGAGCTCCGTCTCGACCGCCTTGATGGCGGCCGGCAGCGTAGGCAGTGATTCCAGCGGTTTCTTGG
>JANYAM010000199.1 GCA_025361365.1 Opitutus sp.
GTCAGGTTGAGAGGCTCCGTCACCAGACGCGCTTTCCCGGCGTAGGTGAGCAGTTGCCGCACAATCCCCGAGGCATGGCGGGCCGCGGTCTCGACTTCACTGACGCAATCCCGGGTCAGCGGCGAGACGGTCGGATCCTGCAGCACCAGGTTGGCATTCCCCAGAATGGCGGTCAGCAGGTTGTTGAAATCATGCGCGATGCCGCCGGCCAGCACGCCGAGGCTTTCGAGCTTCTGGGTCTCCTGCATCTTCTGCTCCAGCTTGTCGGCTGTTTCCTCGGCCAGCTTGCGCGCCGTGATGTCGGTGTGCGTGCCGGTGATGCGCAGCGGCTTGCCGGTCGCCGGGTCCCGGGCCACGACCTTGCCGCGGTCGAGGATCCATTTCCACTCGCCGGACTTGGCGCGCAGGCGGAATTCATGGGCATAGTGGTCCTGACCCTTCTCCATGTGATCGATGTCGGCTATGACGTGCGGGAGATCGTCGGGGTGGACCCGGTCGAAGAAGGAATTCCGGCCGCGGCCGATCTCCTCGAGGTTGTAGCCCAGCATGCCGGCCCAGCGCGGGCTGCGCAGGATGCGGTCCGAGGTGACGTCCCAGTCCCAGAATCCGTCCTGGCTGCCCTCGAAGACCAGTTGCAATCGCTCCTCATTCTCGCGGATGGCGCGGGCCTGTCGGGACACCCGCAGGAGCAGCCGGCGTTGCCAGAGGAGCGCGGCCAGGATGATCATGAGGAAGGCGGTCAACGGCGGCAGGAACGGCTGGACATCGCGCCAGCGCAGCTTCTGGGGATCGAGCGGCCCCAACCACCGCTCGTGCAGGGCATCCTGTTCGCGGTTCAAGCGCAGGTTGTAGAGCCCTTGGTTGATCTTCGCGAGCAGCGCCTTCTGGCCCGGGTGCACGGCGAAGCACAAGCTGTAGCTGATTTCCGGGAAATTGATTTCACTCGGCATGACCTGCTTCAGCTTTAGCAGCTGGATCTGGTATTCGGTGACCAGCTGCATCCCGAGCAACACGTCACACTCGCCAGTTTCCACGGAACGCAGGCACTCATCGAAGGAGTCGAAGGGCCGGATATCCGCGTGCCAGTCCTGATGGCGCGCATACTCATGCGTGAGGGCGTTCTTGATCACGGCCACTCGCTTGCCCGCCAAGTCGGAGATGCGGGTCAGCATCGGGCGGTCCTTGCGCTGATAGACCCCGCCGACGAGCTTTTCGTAGGGCAGGGAAAAATCCATCTGGCTTGCGCGTTCCTCGGACCAGGCCACGAGTCCGAGGACGTCCCCGCGACCCTGCTGGAAATCCGCGTAGACCATCTGCCAGGGGCGCACGTCAAATTCCACGCGCATTCCCTGGTCCGCCGCGAGGGCGCTGAGCAGGCCGACGGCGAAACCGTCGGGGCGGCCCTTCGCGTTGATGAAGGAAAAGGGCTCGCTGCCGCTTTCCATGAGGACCCGCATCGTCGGGGCTTCCGCACCCGCCAGCTGCAGGGCCAAGGTCAGTAGAAGGAGGGAGATGCGGCCAAACCGGATCATATGGTCCAGCTGAGAGATATCAATGCGCGCCGCAAATCAACCTTTTGCTCAGGCGCCTGGCCGCTTACCCGTGCCGATCCTTGAAAGTCAGTTCCGCCACGCCGGATTTGTCCAGGCCGCCGAGCCCCAGCGCCACCATCCGGTCGAACTGCGCCTTGGTGGCCTGCGCCAGCGGCAGTTTCAGTCCGGCAGCGAGGCCGAGCTGGCAGGCGATGCCGGCATCCTTCGCGGCGTGAGCGCCGGAGAAATAGCAGTCGTGGGCGCGGTGCTGCATGTCCTCGCCGTCTGTCTTCAGCACCTGCGAGTTGGCACCAGTCTGGAGGAACACCTCGCGCAGCATGTCCAGGTCGAGCCCGAGCGCGGCGCCGAGGCCGAGCCCCTCGGCGAGGCCGGCGGTGTTGATGTTCATGACCAGATTGACGAGCGCCTTCACCTGCGCGGCGCTGCCGGCAGGCCCGATATAGCGGAGGGCGGTGCTAAGTTTTTCCAGCACGGGCTTCACCCGCTCAAAAGTCGCCAGCTCGCCGCCGCACATAAGATAGAGCGTGCCATTGCGGGCTTGGGGAATGCTGGAGGCCATGCAGCCCTCGAGGCTGGCCGCACCGACGGCGCGCGCCCGGCGCTCGACCTCGACGTGGATCTCGGGGGTGAGCGTGGCGCAATTGACGAAAGTCCGACCCGGCGCACCCATCAGCAGCGAGTCGCCGGTCTCGGCGAAGACCGCGAGCTGGGCGACGTCGTCGGTGACGACGGTGAAGATGAGTTCGGCCTTGGCCGTCACGGCGGCGAGGGTCGGGCAGGGCGCGGCGCCAATCTCCTGCGCCAGTGCGGCAGCGGTGGTGGCGTGGGCGTCGTAGACGGCGGTGATCGTGTAGCCGCAATCCTTGAGGCGGCGGGCCATGTTTCCGCCCATGCGGCCGGTGCCGACGAAGCCGATGGTAGTGCTCATGAGCGGCGCGCGAAAAAGGGATTGTGCTGCTTTTCCTGCTTCAAGGTCGTGAGCGGCCCGTGGCCGCAGGCGAGCACGGTGTCGGCCGGCAGCTTGAGGATCTTCTGCTGGTTGTTGCGCAGCTGCATGTCGAAGTGCGTGGGGCTGCCGCCCATCGAGCCGGCGAACAGTGAGTCGCCGACGACGGCCAGCGGCCAGGAGAGCCCGGAGATGAAGTAGGTCGTCTGGCCCGGCGAGTGGCCCCAGGTGAAGAGGGTCTTGATGGAAAGCTCGCCGAGGTGGAAGTGGGCGTTTTCCTGGAAGGTCTTCGCGCCGAGGCGGCCGAGCGGCTCCAGTTCGCTCGCCCAGATCTCCGCCTCGGTCTCGGCCAGCCGGTGGATGTCCGCGATGTGGTCGGGGTGCGTGTGGGTGAGGAAGATGTTCCGGAGCGTCAGGCGCTCGGAGGAGATCGTGTCGAGCATGGCGGTGGAGTCGGCGCCGGTGTCGAAGGCGGCGGCCAGCTTCGTCTTCACGTCCCAGACCAGGTAGCTGTTCACCGTCATGTCCTCGAAGGCCGTGTTGAACATCGAGAACCCGCGCTTGAAGATCGGCTGCTCGGGATACCACTCGCGGCGGGCGAGGGCGAGGAGGGCAGTGCGCTCGAGGCCGAGGGGGCGGGCGAGGGCGAGGAGGGTATTCTCGCGGATCTCCCCCTTTTGCACGGCGTGCAGGTCCGCGACCGGGATGTTGGCCGTGGTGGCGAGGGCCTCGTCGGTCAGCTTGAGCCCCCGCTGGGCCTTGCCGATGACGTCGGTGAAATTGTCCTCGAGGGGAATGCGCGGCATGTGGCCTTTAAGCTCCGCGAAATCCGGCCCAGCGCAAGCCGGCTTTGCGCGCACCGGGCCAGTCAAAAAGCGGGGGCGGCGCCTTGCGACGCCGCCCCCTCGGGGATGTAACTGACAAAAGGGACCGGAGGCTTACTTGGGCAGCTCGATGTTGATGTTGAGCTTCTCCAGCGTGACGCCGAGCTGACGGTCGTATTCAGCGAGGGCTTTGGCGTAGTCGGCCTTGGCGCGGGCGGCGCTGACTTCGGCGCCGGAGACGATTTCCTGCTGCTGGGCGACCTGGAAAGTGGTGCTCGTGCCCGCGCGCAGGCGCTTGACCTCGGCGTCGAGGGTGGCCTGGGCGAGTTCAAGCGCGTGGCGGGTGGACTGCACGCGCTTTTGCGCGGTCTCGATCTGGCCGGCGGCGTTGCCGACGCTGACGACGATGCCCTGCTCGACCTGCTCAAGGAAGGTGGCCGACTGCCGCTCCTGCATCTTGGCGGCGCGGTAGCGGCCGCGCTCGGTGGTGAAGGTGAGCGGCATGGACACCACGACGCCCCAGCTGTAGGCGTGGTAGTCCTCGTCCTTCACTTGCTGCCGGCTGGTGCGCAGGTCGGTGTCGTAACCGTTGTAGCCATAACTGCCGACGAGGTCGACGCGCGGCAGCAGCTGGTTGCGCTGCAGGCGCGCGTTGATGCCGTCGCGCTTCAGGCCGAGCTTGGCCTGCTGGTAATCCGGGCGCTTTTGCAGCGCGAGAGGGAAATCGGCGGCGGCGTCCACGACGACGATGGGCGAGGGCGGCGGAGGCTCGATGACGATGCGCTGTGCGAGCAGCCCCGGGGTCTTGTCATCGGTGATAAGTTGCTTGAGCGCATATTCGGAGGCCTGCACGGCGCGCTGGGCGAACAGGATGCCTTCATCGCGCGTCGCGGCCCGGGATTCGGCGACGCCGACATCGTATTCGGACATGCTGCCGACCTTGAAGCGCTTCCGGTTCTCGTCCACCAGCTGCATGGCGAGCTCCTTCGAGCGAATGGCGCTGCGGAGGTTGGCGTAGGCAAAGGTGAGATCGTAATAGGCGGCGATCACGCGGGTCACCGTGTCCATCACCGACTGGCGGAACTGCCACTGGCTGATGCCCCGGTTGACCTGCGCGATGCGGACGGCGGCGAGCGTGGGGCCGAAACCGAAGTTGCGCAGGAGAGGTTGGGTGCCGGAGATCCCGGCGAACGTGTCGAAGTTGTCCGTGTAGCCGTTGAAGGTGCCGCGGGAATTGATGCTGTTGGCGTCGAACTTGTAGGTCATGCCCCAGGGCAGCACGCCGCCGAGGCTGAAGTCCGCGGTATCGGTCTTGGCGAAGCCGGTCGGAGGCCGGAAGCCGGTGGTGGCGTCGGCGAGCGCGGGATTGAAGCTCTCGGAATAGGAATAGCTGCCGTTGAACACGGGATCAAATTTGCCGAAGGCCTCGATGACGCGGGCGGACGCAATGACGGGGCCGAAGCTGTCGACCTTGATCGAAAAATTCTTGGCGAGGGCGCGCTGGATGGCCTCGTTCAGGCCGATCTTTTCCCCACTGGGGGCATCCATGGGGACGGATTGCGCAAAGCTGGAAAGCGAGATGACGGAGAAAAAAAGCAGGCCAAATAGGCGCCGTGGGGTGAGCATGGTGGTTGGGTTGCGGCCCGCTTTGCAACCCTCATGCCACCGGGAAAACTAAAACTAAGAGCCTGGCTTGCAATATATTGCACTTGCCGGTCCAGACCCTCTTCTGCGGGCGCGCCTCAGCAACGGGATTACGCAATCCCGGAAATGGGAAGGGGGCTTGCGAAGCTTATTCGCTGCGTAGCGCGATCATCGGATCGACCTTGGCCGCGCGACGGGCCGGCAGCCAGCAAGCGATGCAGACGGCCAGACTCAGCATTGCGCCGGCGACAACATACGAAAGCGGCCCGACCGCCGGGAGTTCGGGCCATTGCTGGCGCACCAGCTGCAGCAGTATCCAGGCGAGCAAGCCGCCGGTCAGGAATCCTCCGGCCAGCAGGCTGAGGCCCTGCGTGGCGACTAGCCGGGCCAAACCCGCGGCGGTGGCGCCAAGCGCCGAACGCACGCCGAACTCGCGCATGCGGCGCGTGACCTGCAGGGCGAGCAATCCGTAGAGCCCGATTGCGGCCAGCACGAGACCAAGCCCGCCGAAGAGGGCCACGAGCGTGAGAGCGTAACGTTCGGTGACGTGCGTCTGCGCGACGACTTCGGCGATCGAGACCATCTCGAATGCGGCGAGGCGCGAATCTACACGGGCGAGCGCGGCGCGCACGGCGTTGTCGAGCGAGTGCGGGGCGACGGCGGTCTCCAGCACGAAGGTGTATTCGCTGAACGTAGCTGAAAGTGCCACCACCTGCGGCAGCGGCATATGCACCGTGCCGTTGATCTCCCCGTCGTTGGCGTCGGCGAGAACCTTGGTGTCGGCGGCGACGCCGACGATCGTCATCCAAGGGCGTGGTCCGTCGAGCCGGCCGAGCTTCACGCGCTGGCCCACGGCGTCCTGTCCCGGCCAGTAGCGGCGGGCGAAGGATTCGTTGACGATGCAGACCGACGGTGCGCCTGCCTGGTCCGCGCCAGTGAAATCGCGTCCGCGCAGGAGCGTCTGGCCGGCCGTGGCAAAGTAACCCGGTGTGGTCGCCCGCAGATAGCCGAGATAATAGCCGCGCGGCTCGGGTGGGGTGGCGCCCGCGGGATTGTTGCTCACGAGCTGGCGGGCGGAATTGAGAGGATGCGGCAGCGTGATGGCGGCTGAACGGACTCCGGGCAACGCGCGGAATTCCGCCAGCGCGGCGTCGAGCGTGTGCAGGCGCGCCGCAGCGGTCGGATAAAGGCGCTCCATGCTGATGTTGAAAGTGAGCCGGTTCTCCGTGGCGAAGCCCCAAGGTTGCTCCACCAGCGAGCGGAAATAACCCGTGAGGAGGCCGGTGGCGACCAGCAGGACGAGCGCGGCGGCGATTTCGCCGACCACCAGGGCGGCGAGCAGGCGGCGCGTGCCTCGGTCGATCGTTACGCTGCGCGAGCCATTACCCATGGCCGCCCGCAGGTCCGTGCGGGCCGCCCGCCAAGCCGGCAGCAGGCCGAAGCCGAGCCCGGCCAGCAGGAGCGCGCCGGAGGCCAGCGCGAAGGCGGGCAGGTCCAAGCGCACGGCGTAATCGAACTCCCGCATGGCGCTGCCCGTGGCATCCGCGCCCTCGGGACTGAGCGCGACGAGCACGGGCGTGGCCCAGGTCGCGAGCAGCAGGCCGGCGACCGTGCCCAACGCGGCGAGCAAGAGCGATTGCACCAGCGATTCGCGGACGAGACGACCGCGTGAAGCACCCAGGGCGGCGCGGACCGCCGTCTCGCCCTCGCGGGCCACGGAACGGGCGAGGAGCAAGCCCGCGAAGTTGGCGGCGGCCACCAGCAGAGTGCAGAACGCCGCGCCGTAAATCGCGAGCAGCTTGGGCTTGAGGTCGGCGACGAAGCCTTCGCGCAGTGGACGCGCATAGGCGCGCACGGGGTTGCCCGGATCGGGCAGCGCGGCGCTGACGTTGGCGCACATCCGGCGGATCGCGGCGTCGGCGGCGGCGAGCGTCACGCCGGGCTGCAACCGCGCGACGCCATAGAGATAATGTCCCCGTGAACCCTGCGGATCGAAGGCGGCGGCGAGCGGCATCCAGACGTCGGCGCGATAGGGATGACGGTAACTAGGCGGCATTACGCCGACGACGGTGTAGGGCGAACCGTCCAGCGTGATCGTCTGCCCGAGTGCATCGGCCCGGCCGGCGAACTGGCTTTGCCAGAGGTCGTGGCTGATGAGGATGACGCGCGGCCCGTTGGGCTTGTCCTCCGCGGCGGTGAAGTTGCGCCCAAGCGCCGGGGCGAGTCCGAGCACGGAGAAGAAATCCGCCGTGACGCGGGCGGCCGGCAACGCGCGGGGCGCCTCGCCGCTGGCGTTGGTCAGCGTGAAGCTTGCCCCGGTGGCAGCGCCGACGCCCGTGAAGATGTCACGACCGTTCTCGCGCCACTGCCGCAGGGTGAGCTCGGAGAGATTGAGCGTGTTCGCGCGCGTGTCGGCCTGGTCGTAGGCCTCGTAGACGCGAATGAGCCGGTCGGGCTCGGGGAAAGGCAGCGGCCGGAGCAGGGCGGCCTCGACGACGGAGAAGATCGCGGTGTTCACGCCGATACCGAGGGCGAGCACCAGCACGGCGGCGGCGGTGAACCCGGGTGACTTGGCGAGCTGACGGATGGCTTGTGACAGGACGTGCATGGGGCAGGTGAGTTACTCTTCCGTGCCGGGACCGGTGCCGGCGGGCCAGACGAACGGGAGCGGGCGGAACGTGACATCGGGGACGCCGGAAGCCAGCAGCCAGTCATAGACCGCGCGGGATTTTTCGCCGCCCTGCTTGGCGCAGTGCAACAGCGTGAAACCATGCGGCCCGGGGATCTCGTGGGCCTTGGGGTTGAGCGCGAGCACGGTCTTGATGAACTCGAGCTGCCCGAGCATCGCGGCCGCATAGATATCGAGGCGCGCACCCTTGCTCAGCAGGTATTCCGCGATCGCATGTCCACCGGTGTGAGCCGCGGCTTGGAGCGGCGTTTCAAAGTCGCCGCCACCCCAGTCCCAAGTAGCGTTGGCGAGCAAGGGTGTCTCCTCGACGAGCTGGCGGACATTTTCCAGGCTGCGGTGGGCCTGCCCGACGGTCATCTGCACTTTCTCCGGCAGCAGGGCGGGCGGCTTGGGCGGGGCCTTGGGGCGCGGGCCGGCGGTCGCGGCCGGGTCGACCTGCTGGTTGAAGTGCGAGGAAATCAACGCGGCCAGGGGCGCGGTGGCGACCAGCGACGCGGACGAGACGAGGAAGAGACGGCGGTTCATAGAATGGGTGGGTGATTATTCGGAGCGCAACGCGATCAGGGGATCGACCTTGGTGGCGCGACGGGCGGGGAGGTAACAGGCGAGCAGGCCGAGCAGCGCAAGAATACCCGAGACGGCAACCAGCGCCGCGGGATCGCGGGGATTGGTTTCGAAGAGAAGGGACTGAAGGACTTGGGCGAGAGCCAGACTCGCGGCGGCACCGGCGAGCAGTCCGGAGCCGATGATCGCCATGCCTTCGGACAGAACTTTGGTGAACACGTCGGACGGCGTGGCCCCGAGCGCGAGGCGAATCCCCATCTCCCGAGTTTGTTGAACGACGCGGTAAGACATCATGCCGTAGATGCCGACCGAGGCGATCAGGAGGGCGATCAAGGAGAAGCCGCTCATCAGCGTCACCGCAAAGCGCGGGCGGGCGAACGAATCGGCCACGACCTCATCCAGGAGGCGCAGCTGGGCGATGGGTTGGTCGCGATCGATCTCCGCGAGTTGGTGGCGGACGGCGGCCGGCAACGCGGCGGCGTCGCCTTGGAAGCGCACCACGACCCAGAGGGTGCTGTTGGGCTGCTGGTAGAAAGGTTCGTAGGATTGCGGAATGACTTCGTGGTCGCTGCCCTGCGATTTCACGTCGCGGACGATGCCCACGACTTCGCGCCAGTCTTCGTTGCCGTTGGTGATTTGGATGCGCTGACCGATGGGATCCTCGCCGGGGAAAAAGTTTCGCGCAAAGGTCTCGTTGATGAGCGCGACGCGCGGGGCCGATTCGTTGTCGCGCTCAGTGAGCTGGCGTCCGCGCAGGAGCGGGATGCCCATGGCGTGGAGATAATCGGGCGTGACCGCGTAGTAATTGGTGTTGGGCAGATCTCCCTTCGCAACGGGAGGCCGGCCTTGGACGATCAGGCGAAGCACGGCGTCGCGCACCAACGGCATGCGGTGGGTTACGCCGGTCGACGTGACACCGGGCAGCGTGGCGAGGCGCCCCAGGAAGTCGCGGGCAAAGGCCACTTGCTGCTCCGGTTTGCCGTATTGGTGGAGGGGCAGCGTGACATTGAACATCAGCGCGTGCTCGGACTGGAAGCCTTTGTCCACCTCCTGGAGGCGCGCAAAACTGCGGCCGAGCAACGTGGCACTGGCGAGCAGCACGAGTGACGCGGCCACTTCGAAGACGACCAAGGCGGCCTGCAAGCGGGAGCGCGCCCCGCCGCCGGTGTTGCCGCGCGCGCCGTCCTTGGTGAGCTGCACCAAGTCGACGCGGGTGACCCGCCAGGCCGGAAGCAGTCCGAAGACGAGGCCCGTGAGCAAACTGAGGAGGAGCGAGAAGCCGAGCACCGGGCCATTGAGCGCGATAAAATGGGCCTGCGGCAGATTCGCGGGGATGAGATGAACGAGAGCCGCGAGCAGGCCGTAAGCCAGGGCGAGGCCGAGACCGTCGCCGGCGAGTGACAGCAGCAGACTCTCGCCCAGCATCTGGCCGATGAGCTGGGCGCGGCTGGCTCCGAGAGCCGCGCGCACCGCGATTTCCTGGCTGCGCGCCGCGCCGCGGGCGAGCTGCAGACTCGCCACGTTGAGGCACGCGATGAGCAAAACGCAGGCGACGGCGCCGAGGAGAACCTGGAGCACGCGTCCGACATCCTGGCTGTATTGTTGTGCGAGTGGGAGGAGATTGGCGGTGCAACTCTTGTTGCTGTCGGGATACTGCAGTTGGAGCCCGTGCATGAAGACGTCGAGTTCGCCCAAGGCTTGGGCGGGTGTGACGTTGGTCTTCAACCGGCCGAAGACCTCGAGGAAGTGAACGCCGCGCTGCTCGTTAGAACGCTCGGAGTCGGTGAAGGCCATGGGCACCCATAGTTGGACTCCACTGCCCTGCTGGAAATCGGCGGGCATGATGCCCACGACAATGTAGGTCGCGCCATCGAACTGGAGCGAGCGGCCCAAGGCGTGGGTGTCACCGCCGAGCAAACTTTGCCAGAGGCCATAGCTGAGGACGGCCACCTTGCCGCCTTTCTCGTCTTCCTCGGGGGTAAAGAGGCGCCCCCGGAGCGGTGGCGTCGCGAAGACCTCGAAGTAACTCAGCGTGGCCCGCTGGGCGTTCAGGCGCTGGGGCTGCGTGCCATCCGAGTAATTGAGAAAAATATTCCGGGTGCCGCCAATTTTCGCGAAAGACTTCAGGTTGCCCTGCCAGTCGAGGAAGTTGGCGCCGGAAACCGGATAGACGGGGAATTGCGGCAGACGCATTTCCATCAGCACCATGATTCGGTCCGGCTCCGGATAACCCGGCGGGCGCAGCAGGATTGCGTGCACGACGGAGAAAATCGCGGTGTTCGCCCCGATGCCGAGGGCGAGCGTGAGCAAAGCCACGATCGTGAAGCCGGGGCTTTTCAGCAGCGACCGGACGGCGAAGCGGAGATCGGTGAGCACGGGGGAAGTGAAAGTGAGAGGGAGAGTGAAAGTGGCAGAAAGTCCGACTAAGGCGTGAGGTGAGTTGCTGGTCTTTTCACTTTCACCTTCACTCTCACTCTGATCGCAACGCGATCAGCGGGTCGACCTTGGTGGCGCGGCGGGCGGGGAGCCAGCAGGCGAACAGCGCGACCACGGCCAGGATGACGGCGATGGCCGCATAGGTGAGGGGATCGCCGGCCGGGACGCCGATCAGCAGGTTTTGGAAGTAGCGCGCGGTAAAAAGCGCGGCGCCGAGCCCGACCACCAGGCCGGCCACGGCAATCAGGAAGCCGCGGTTGAGGATCATCATCATGACGTCGCCCGGCTGCGCCCCGATGGCCATGCGGATGCCGATTTCGCGGGCGCGACGGTTGACGGTGTAGGACATGACGCCGTAGACGCCGAGCGAGGCCAGCAACACGGCGAGCAGACCGAACGCGCCGAGCAGCGCCGCGCCCGTGCGCGGAGCCCAAAGATTCTGCTGCATGAGCTGGTCCATCGTGGTGATGTTGGCGAGCGGCATGTTGGCATCCAGCGACTGGAGTTCCTTGCGGATCGTGGCCACCAGTCCCGCCGGGTCGGCGGCGGTGCGAACGTGGATGACCGCGAAGCCGGTGTAGGTCTGCTTGGCGGGGAAGAACACGAAGGGATCTGGGTCCTCACCGATGGAGTTGTAGGTGGAGGTCTTAACGATGCCGACGACCTCGACCGGGCGCTCGTCGTTGTAGAGCTTGATGGTTTTGCCGAGGGCGTTCTCGTTCGGCCAGGCGAGCTGGGCGTAGGTCTCGTTAATGATGGCCACGAGCGGATGCATGCCGTCGTCGCTTTCGGTGAACAGGCGGCCGGAAACAAGCGGGATGCCGATCATCCGGTGATAGCCGGGGTCGACGGACAGGAAATTGAAAAGCCGGCCGTGCTGGCGGAGGTTCTCATCATTGCCCTGCGGCTTGAGTGTGCGGCGGCCGGTGAAGCTGAGGAGCTGGCCGTTGGCGGCGGCGGCGCCGGTGACGCCGGGAATCGTCGCGACGCGCTCGAGGGCGCGGCGGAGGTAGTCGAGGCCGCCGGCCTGGTCGTAGCCCTGCGCACTGGTGTTGACGGTGAGCGTGACGAGGTTGGCCATGTTCCAACCCGGATCAACCTTCTGCGCGTGCAGCATGCTGCGAATGAAGAGGCCGGCGATGACGAGCGCGATGACCGAGAGCGTGATCTGGCCCGCGACGAGGAAATTCCGGAAGCTGAGCAACGGAGTCGGCGCCGAGCCCTTGCTGTCCTCCTTGAGCATGGTGGTGAGCTCGGGTTTGGTGGTGGTCCAGGCCGGGGCGAGGCCGAAGAGCAGGCCGGTGACAACGGAGATGACGAGGCCGAAGCCCAGCACGCGGGCGTCGAGTGACACGGTGACTCCGTCCGGGATGAACGGCGGGCGCAGCGACCAGAGAATGTTTTTCGTCCAGAACGCAATCGCGATGCCGGCCAGGCCACCAAGCAGCGAGAGCAGCATGCTCTCGGTGAGGAACTGGCGGATGAGGCGGCCGCGATCGGCGCCGACGGCGATGCGCACGGCGACTTCGCGCTGGCGAGCCGAGGCGCGGGCGAGGAGGAGGTTGGCCACGTTGGCGCAGGCGATGAGCAGGACGAGGCCGGAGAGCGACAGCAGGAGCGCGCCCGCCTGCACGACGTTGTTGCGGAAGTTCGGCCCGATCATTGCCTGGGCGAGCGGCACGAGGCGGAGGGAGCGGCCGGTATTCGCCACGGGGAAATCCTTGGCGAGCTTTTCGGCCATCGGCTTGAGGCCGGCCTCGGCCTGCGCGACGGAGACCCCCGGCTTGAGGCGTGCGAAGGGATTCCAGATGAGCGCCCGGCGCTCGATGTAGAAATCGCGAATCTGCCCGGTGTAGATTTCGCGATACATCGTGCTGGGCGCCCAGAACGAAGGATTGTTGAAGGTGTTCAGGCCGCGGAAACCCTGCGGCATGACGCCGATGACGGTGAAGCCGTGACCGTTGACCGTGTAGGTCCGGCCGATGACGGCCGGGTCGGCGGCGAGGCGGGTCGTCCAGAAATTGTGGCTGAGCACGAGCACGGGCGCGGACCCGATTGTGGCGTATTCGTCGGCGCGGAAGGTGCGGCCGAGCGCGGCCTTCAGGCCGAGCAAGTCGAAATAGTTGCCCGTGACGAGTTCGCCCTGCACGTTAGTCGGCTCGGTGCCGATCATCATGCTGACGGGGGCGAAGCTGGAGCTGCCCATGCCGGCGAACACCTGGTTGTTCGCGTTGTAGTCGGTGAAGTTGGGGACCGAGACGGGCAGGTAGCCGCTGTTGCGCTCGTCGCTCGTATAGGCGGCGACGAGTTCGTCGGGCCGCGCGAAGGGCAGCGGATTGAAGAAAAACGTGTTGATGAACGAAAAAATCGCCGTGTTGGCGCCGATGCCGAGTCCGAGGGTGAGGACGGCGATCAGCGTGAAGCCGGGCGATTTGGCGAGCAGGCGGAAGGCGAGACGGAGGTCAGTGAGCATGGGTTGAGATGTTCGTAGCAACCCGGTCGTGTGCGTGTGTTGTGGAGAAAATTATTCCGAGCGGAGGGCCACCAGCGGATCAACCCGCGTGGCGCGGCGGGCGGGGATCAGGCAGGCGAGGAGGGCGACGACGCCGAGCAGCAGGGCGATGCCGACGAGCGTCAGCGGATCGCGAGCACTGGTGCTGTAGAGTAGCGACTCCACGAGCTGCGCGGCAAAGAAGGCGCCCAGCAGTCCGACGCCGAGGCCGACCCCGATGACGCCGAGACCCTGCCGGAGAATGAGTTTTAATACGCTGCCCTGGCTCGCCCCGAGCGCCATGCGGATGCCGATCTCGTTGGTGCGCTGGCTGACGGAATAGGCCATCACGCCGTAAATGCCGACGCTGGCGATGATCAGGGCCACCAGCGAAAACACGGTGAGCAGCAGCATCGCAAAATGCTGCCGGGACATGCTGTCGGCCACGATGCTTTCGAGAGGCTTGATGCTCGCGACGGGCTGGTCCTTGTCCACGGCGAAGACTTGGGAGCGGATGGAATTATGCAGGGCGCGCGCATCGCCGGTGGTGCGGATGACGGCGGTGATGTTGCTGAAAGGGACCTGGGCGAAAGGCTCATAGCTTTCCGCCGGCGTCTCCTTGTCCACGCCATAGTGCTTCACATCCGCCACGACGCCGACGATCTCGCGCCAGGCGTCGGGCCCGTTGGTGATATTGATGCGCTTGCCGAGCGGGTCCTCGTGCGGGAACTGCTGTTGCGCGAGCGTCTCGCTGATGATGGCCACGCGCGGCGCCTTCTCATTGTCCCGGTCCGTGAACGCGCGGCCGCGGAGGATGCGAATGCCCATGGCCTTGAAGTAGTCGGCCGTGACCGCATAGTAATTGGTGATGGGCAGGTCGCTGGGTGCGGGGGCTGGCCGCCCGTCGATGGTGAAGCCGTGCACGCGGTTGCCCTGCATGGGGAGCACATGCGTGAGGCCGACGGCGGTGACGCCCGGCAGCGCCTGCAGGTTGGCGACGAGCTGGGTGGCAAAGAGGCGCTGCTTGTCCGGAGTATCGTATTTGCGGTCGGGCAGCGCGAGGGCGACGGCGGTGCCGTTGGACGGCTCAAAGCCCGGGTTGACGGCGGAAAGCTTGAGGAAGCTGCGCACGAGCAGGCCGGCGCCGGTCAGCAAGAGCAGGGAGAGAGCGACTTCGGTGACGACCAGGCCCTGCCGGAACCAGCGGCGGCCACTCTCGGTGGAGCCGCGTGTGCCCTCCTTGAGCGTTTCGTTCAGGTTGTGTCCGGTGGCCAGCCAGGCCGGGGCGACGCCGAAGACGAGACCGGTGACCAGGCTGAGTGCGAGGGTGAAGCCCATCGCGCCACCATCGATGCCAATTTCCTTGGCGCGGGGCAGGTTCTCGGGGGCGAAGGTCAGGAGGGCGTCGAGACCCCATTTGGCGATGAGCACACCGAGGGCGCCTCCGAGCAGGGCAAGCACCACGCTTTCGGTCAGCAATTGCCGCACGATGCGGCCGCGCCCGGCGCCGAGGGCGGTGCGGATGGAGATTTCGCGCATGCGGGAATTGGCGCGAGCCAGCAGGAGATTGGCGACGTTCGCGCACGCGATGAACAAGACGCAGCCGACAGCGCCCAGCAGGATCCACAGGGTATTCTTCACGTCGCGCACGGCGTAGTCGGTCAGGCCGAAGACGCGGATGCCCCAGCCCTTGTTGGTGTCGGGGTATTGCGTCGCCATCTGGGTGGCGATGACGTCCATTTCGGACTGGGCCTGCTGCAAGGTGGTGCCGGGCTTGAGCCGGCCGGTGACTCCGATGTAGTGCGCGCCGCGGTAGTCGCCCGCCTTTTCCTCATCCGTGAAAGCCATGGGCGACCATAGTTCAGTCGTGCTGCTAGGTTGAAAATCCGCGGGCATCACGCCGATGACGGTATACGGAGCGCCGTTAAGCTGGATCGTGCGGCCGACGGCATCGGGGGCTCCGCCGAACTGGCGCTGCCAGAAACCATGGCTGAGGACGACGACCTTGCCCTGCGCGACGGAATCCTCCTCGGGGCGGAAATCGCGGCCGAACTGCGGGGTCACGCCGTAGATCGAGAAATAGGCGGCGGATACCCGCTGGCCGCTCAGGCGCTTGGGCTCAGCGTCACCCGTCAGGTTGAAAGTCTGGTTGCGGGAAGCCGCCAGCGCAGTGAATGAATGCGTCTGCTTCTGCCAGTCGAGGAAGTTAGGCGGGGCGACGGAAAATTCCGGGTATTTCGGTGGCTGGCTCTCGCGAAGCAGCACGAGACGATCCGGCTCGGCATAGGCCAGCGGGCGGAGCAGCACACCGTTAACGACCGAAAAAATCGCGGTGCATGCGCCAATACCGAGGCCGAGCGTGAGGATGGCGACAATCGTGAAGCCGGGAGACTTAAGGAGCTGGCGAAGGGCGAAACGGATATCGTGCATGTGGGGCGGTGCCGCGGGTCCGCCGGATTCTGCATTCGATATGCCAGCGTCAGGCCAAAAATAAACCCCGGCGGACCAGCGCATTGCACGCTTGGGGCCGGGGTCAGAAAAGCAGTTTGTCCGCTCTTGAAATTTCGCCGTCCCGAAAGCGGGACAAGCAGGGGGATCAGAAGTTCAGTCTCGAGGCATAAACCTGCCGATCAGCCGACGTCTGCAATTCCTTCCACAACGCCAGGCTCCACGCCTTAGAGGAGGAGGGCTGGCCAAGTCCCTCATCGTAGTGAAAGTCCATGTGGCCATTGCTGGTGACCGACTTCACCACAAATGATCCACACAAGTCTATTTGATTGCTGCCGCCACCATTGCCGGTCAGCGGAGCATCGGGGGCGATCAAGACGCCGGAGAAAAAGGCGTTGCCGCTGAAGGTGCAGGTTTGCGTCGTGGTCGAGTAAACGGTCAATGCGCCGGCCCAACTGCTAGGGTTGATCGCATCGTTGCCCGACTCACTGATGGGCCCATCCATGTAAATCTTCGCGTTGCCGACATTCGTGCCAGAGACGCCAATCTGCAGGCCGCTGACCATTGAGGTGCCACCCGATCCGACGATCACCACGTTCTTGCCGGCGGTGATGGTGGTGGCGCCGATCGTGGTGCCACTGCAGAAATAGTAGTAGGTTCGGGTCCCGTCGATGGCGACTTCCGGGACATCGGTGACGCGCGGCAGTGTCGCCGGGAGGCTGCCGACGACGCCCAAACTGTAGTAGCCGAGCGCTCCCGTATTGGTCGGATAGGTCGGCATGGTGAAGTTGTATTGGGCATTGCCAATGGTCTGGCCGGAGATCGTTCCATTGGTGACCGTCACTCCCGAACCCACGGTGACGTTGCCGTTGACGACGCCTTGGGCACCGAGGTCGACCGTGGGACCATACAGGCTGCCGACGGTGATGTTGGACCGGGCGGTGGCAGTATTGTATTGGGTGAAAGGGGGCACGCCTGGCGCCGTGCTGCTGATGAAGCTGTCCGCCAGCGGGTGTCCATTCCAACTGATGGTGTTCTTGGCGATCAGGCCCTTGGGCAGGACGCCGCTCTTGCTGAGGATAATTTTGATCCACTTCTCAATCGGCGGGCCATCGATCGGCGTGATGGTGGCCTTAGTGACCACCAGAGGCACAGTGCCCGACCCATCATAGCCGGAGGACCACACCTTCACCGTGGCGGTCGCATTCTGGTCCAGGCCGCTGAAGCTGATGGTGCGCGTGGCCGCCAGCATGGCCCGGGCAGTGGCCCCGGTGCCGCCGCCGCCACTCAGGGTGATGGTCGGCTCCGAGGTATAGCCCGAGCCGGCGTTGGTGATGGTGAGGGTGCACACTCCGGTGATCGTCGTTTGGACGCCGCTGATCACCACGGTTGAGGTAACGATATTCGCCGTGGCCGCCGCCCCGGTGCCGCCGCCGCCGCTGAAGGTCACCGTCGGCGCGGAAGTAAAGCCCGAGCCCATGCTGGTGATGTTGGTATCCGCCACGGTGTTGCCCAGCGTCCAGCCGCCCCAGGCGGCGGTGATGTGGGTCGTGTCGCTCGCGTAGCCCAGCGTGTTAAAGCTCCAGACCGCCTCCTCGGTGCCGGCTTCCGCGAGATTGCCGGCCAGATCGGCGAAATAAGTGCGGTGCGCGAGCTTGAGGGAGTTCGTGCTGAGCTTGAGGTAACCCGTCAAGGTGATCGCGATGATGAGCGAAAAAATCAACGTGGTGATCAAGACACTGCCGCGCGGTGATTTTCCGGCGAGTCTCATGGTGCAATGGGGGGAGGTCAGGGTGCTCATATGGTGATATTGCGGATGGTGAAGGAGGACGAGCGAATGACCTGGGTGGTGGCGGCCACCCCGAGAGTCCCGCGGCTGACACTGATGGAAATCTGGATGTGCTTGATACCGCTGTCACTGGTCGTGGTGGCGGGAATCAGCGTGCCCGCGCTGTCGTAGCGGTTGAACGACATGGTTTGGACGTATTGCACGAGGTCCACGCGGCCCACCGTGGACGTGAGGTCGCTGCCCGGCACCGAGAAAAATATTCCATTGGTGCTGTCGAAACCATAAGTGAACTGCGAGATCGTGCTCAAATCCTGGCTCGGAATCGTCAGGGTGCAGGCGGTAATTGTGCCGCTGGTGAAGGTTGAGGCATAGCCGTTGGCCATCCGGGCATCGACACCCAGCTGCTCGAAGGCCCGGCGGGTCTGCGATTCCATGACGGAATAGTTGCTCATCCGGATGCCGCTGCGCAGGAGCATGAGAAAGGCGGTCAACGTGCCAGCCAGGACGATCGCGCTGAGCGACGTGGCCATCAGCACCTCGACGAGCGTGAAGCCGGCGCGCCGGTTCAGGTGGCGGCCGGGGAGGAAATTATAGAGCGATGAAATCATAGATGCCGTCCTTTCCGTAATAAGTGATATAGTTTCGGGTCAGCCTGTGCCCGTCGTAGGCCTTCCAGGTGACGGTGAAAGTGATCTTGATCATGCCCGTGTGCACGTCGGTCGCGGTGCGCGTCAAAGTCATCCGGCTGCCGACATCACTCGCCGAATAATAACTCGAGTCGATGGTGATTTGAGTCGCGACCGTCGAATAGGAGCTGACCCCGCTATGTCCCGTGCCGGCAATAGTGCCGTCGCCCCAAGTGGTCAGCCGGACTTTCTCAAATTCGCTCTGCAGGATCTGCGAGGCGTAGCTGAGGCAGCGGGCCGTATCCAGACTGGCGAAGCCACGTTGGAGCACGACAATCGAAGTGGAGATGACCATGGCCATGATCGCGGCGGCGGAAGCCACCTCGATGATGGTGAACGCGGCGAGGCGCCGTCGCGGGGAGCCGGCGGCCGCGCTCGCGGTTGTGGAAAAACGTGAGAAGGGTTTCACGTTCCCACTCTAGCGGAACGGCATGAAACCGGTAAGAGGCCTTAGCCTCCGAATTATGGCCCTGCCGTCTAGGGCCGAATGTCACTTGGCCGCGCGGCTCGTCGTATAAAGCACGGCGGCTTGGGATCGCCGGCTGATTTTCAGCTTCTCGAAGATATTGCTGAGATAATTTTTCACAGTTTTGTCACTGAGTCCCATTTGCTCGGCGATCTCCTTGTTCGTCTTGCCCTCCGCCACCAGCGCGAGCACCCGCCGCTCTTGGGCGGAGAGGCTGCCGAGCTTGTCCGTCTCGGTGGGCGGGTTGGAGCCCCCGCGCACCAAATTGAGAACGTAGTTGGTCACGACCGGACCGAGGATGAATTTTCCCGCCGCCACATCCAGGATGGCCTGGCTGAGTGCTTCGGCATTGATCTCCTTAAGCAGGTAGCCGTGGGCGCCACTGCTCATGGCTTCGTAAACCAGGTTGTCGTCGATCACGGAGGTCAGAATCAGGACCTTCGTGTCGGGCTGGCCGGTCAGGATTTTTCGGCACGCCTCCAGCCCCGAACCGTCGGGAAGGCGGATATCCATCAGGACGACGTCGGGTTCGAGTCGCTTCGCTTCGACGACGGCGCTGTTGGCCGAACTGGCCTCGCCGACGATGCGCAGCAGCGGGGTGGTGTTGCGGGAGTGGGCGTCCAGCAGCGTGCGGAGGCCGATGCGGACCAGTTCGCTGTCGTCCACGATCAGGAGGCTGATGGTTTTTTGGAGGGAGGCGGGCATGGGGAAGGGCGTTGGGGGAGGGAGGAAAGTGAAGCAAGGAGCTACCAGCCGGAAAAGACATTCTGCCAACGGGCCCGCTCCTCAGCCGAAGTGAGTTCCCGCCAGCGGCTGAGACCGAAGGGAGTGTTGTCACCGAAATTAGCGAGCGACTCGTCATAATGGAAGTTGGCGTTGCCGGTGAAGGTGACCGTGCGGCCGACCACGGCCCCCATGATGTCCCCGTTGCCGTTGATCTTCACATCGGCGTTGGGGCCGTAGATGACGGCTTTCAGGGCGCCATTTCCTGCGACTTGGATGCTCTGCCCGGCGGCGCTGGTGCTGGTGCCCCAGAGTTGGCAAGTGCCCGGCCGGATGTTGCCGTTGCCGAGGCCGTTGCCCGCGAGCAGACAGTCGCCTTCGACATACACCGTCAGGCTGGAGCCGACCGGTACAATGATCGCGGCGTTACCAGTGACAGAAAGAGCGCTGCCGGTGGTGGCCGTGAGCACCAGCGTGACATCCCCCAGGACAGTGAGGGTCTTGCTGCCATTAAGCGCGATGCTGGGGCAGCGCCACTTGGTGGCCTGCCCGAGGGTGCCCAGGGTAGCCCCCACCGCGGCAATCGGTGTGCCGTCGACGGGGGCGGTGATCACCGGAAGATTGGCGACGAAGTCGGTGGAGACCCGCGCCGGGTCGACCTGCACCCCGGCGGGTGTGTTGGCGCCGCGGACGGAACCGTTCGGGCCCACCTCGGGGACCGGCCCGGCGGTGGCGACAGAGCCCCAGACGGCAGCTTGGTTGACGAGCACCGAGCCGCTCTGCAAGGACAGGCTGGCGACGCTGCCGCCGTCATGTCGGACAGCGGCGCTGTAGTCCACGGATGGCGTGGCTGGGTCGTTGTCGGGATCAGAGTTCCAGCTATCCACCGAGGTGTTCAGACCGGAGAAGCGGATGTTGTCCTTCGCGACGATGCCGCTGGCGAAATAGGAACGGCGCGAGAGCGTGACCGAAAGCATCTTGGTGGTCGGAGGGGTGCCGGGAGACTCCACGACGGCCATGGCCACGACGGTCGGCTTGTCGGCGCCGGCGGGGCTGATGTTGTCGACGTAGACCTTGATCATGCCCGTGGTGTTGCCGCCGAAGTCGAAGCCGGTGAACTTGCGCCAGGCCGCGGCATTCTGGACCGACCAACCAGTCCAGGCCGCGGCGTTGTGCGCGTTGGCCTGGTTGAACGACCACACGGCCTCCTCGGCCCCGGCCTCCGCGAGATGGAACGAGGAAGCCTGCTGGTAGCTCTGGCGCGCAAGGCGCGCGTTGCTCAGGTTCAGCGTCAAGTAGCTGCCGAGCGCGAGGGCGATGAGGGCCGTGATGAGCAGCGCCACGATCAGCACGGCACCGCGCGGCCGCCGGGGCAAGGATTGATGACGGCGGGCGTGCATCAGTTGGCGACCCTTTTGTTGCGGAGCATGTAGCGGGCGGAGATGGCCGAGTTGCTGGCACCGACGGTCGCGACATTGGTGCGCGTAGCGCGCAGGGTGAGCTGCAGCAGCTTGGTCTCGCTGTCGTTGCTGGCCGTGTTGTCACTCACGCCTGGCTGCTCGAGCTTGTAACGCTTGAAGGCGAACTCCGGCGCCACGCTGCGGATCAGCACGGTGCGGGGTTGGCCGGCGTCGCCGGCGAGACGGTAAAAGCTCCCGCAAGTGTTGCTCGCGGCGTCGCTGTCGTAGGCATAGGTCACCGGACTGCCGCTGACCGTGAGGGTGATGCTCTGCGCGCTGTTCCAGTGCACCTCCGTCGCATTGCGGGTGTCACGGGCAAACGTATCCATTCCGCGCCGCACCTCCGCCTCCATTTCGCTATAACCGCTCGAGCGGAAGCTGGTGCGGGCCAGGAACAGGAATGAGCTCAACACCGCCGCAAGCACCAACGTGCTCAGGGTCGCGGCGATCAGCACCTCGACGAGGGTAAAGCCTTTGCCCGGGCGGCCGCCGAAGGACGGCGCGTCCTGGACAAACACCGGGGCGGCAGCAGCCGGCAACGGTGCCAGATTAGTGCGTGGTGTAAAAGTAGTCATTGAGGCCGCTCTTGCCGTAGCGGGTGATGAGCCGGGCGGTATGTTCGCCGCCATCGTAGCCACGCCAGACCGCGGTTAGCGTGATCTGTTTCATGTCAGTCTTGATATCCGTGATCTCCCGGGCGCAGGTGAACCGGCTGCCGTCCGCCGCATCGGCTGTCGCCACCGTGCTGCCGCCCGTCTGCTGCAGGCTCGCGAGCTGGGTCCAGCCCAACAGGCGGATGCGCTCCATCTCGGATTGCATGATCTGGGAGGCGGCGGTGAGATTGCGGGCCGTGTCCAGCGCCTGCAGCCCGCGCTGGCTGGTGGTGATGGCGGTGACGATGCCGAAGACCAGCACGGTCGAGGCCACCATGACCTCGACGAGCGTGAAACCGGCCAAACGGGGTGGCTTCATGGTGCGGCCTCCGTGAAGGGAAACGTGATGGTGACGGTGGCGCCGCGGGCCGGCGCTGAATTCAGGCGCAGCCGTCCGCCCATCTCCCGGGCCCGGGACGCGAGGTTGTGCAGCCCGCTGCCCTGACCGGTGACCAACGCGGGGTCGAAGCCCCGGCCGTCGTCGCGCACAGTCAGCACGCCTTCGCCCGCGGACTGGGTCAAAGTGATGAGCACCTTCTTCGCTTCCCCGTGCCGCAGGGCATTGCTGATGCATTCGCGGGCAATCTGCAGGGCGTGGACTTCCTGTCCGATGGTCAACTGGCTGGCGGCGCGGGCATCGACCTTGTGGACAATGCGCACGGGCCACAGGGCCTGCATGGTGCGGGCCAGAGCGGCCAGCTCCTGAGCGAAGCCGTGGCGCTGCAGCTGTTCGGGCTCAAGCCCGCTGATAAACCCCCGCACCTCGCGGATCACGCCATTCAGGCTCTGCCGGCAGTGCGAGAGGCGCGTGCGCGCGGCGGCCTGGTCGCGCTCCATTTCCGACATCGCACTCTCCAGGCCCAGGCCCGCGGCATAGATGGACTGGATGACGCCGTCGTGCAGATCCCGGGCGAGTCGCGCGCGCAGCTCGAGTGAGCGCCGCACCAGCTCCTCGCTCCGGCGCAACGCTTCCTCGGCGCGCTTGCGCTCTTCATTCTCCTGCTGCAGTGCCTGGCGTTGCGCGAAGGAGTGGGTGATGAGCTGCGCGACGCGGCCCAGCTCATTGTTCTCCTGCTGGAGGGAGGAGATCACGGAGGCATCCTCCTGCGCGAGACTCGTGCCGATCCGGGCCAGGGGACGCAGCACCCACTGGCGGACGCCCAGCCAGACCGTCGCAATCACCAGCAGTCCGAACAACAGCAGCACGCGGACCGCGAGCGTGTCCGCATCGATAGCCTCGGCGAATTTGGGGTCGGGCAGGGTGGTCTGTAACTGGCGAAGGATGCGGCCCTGCGGGTCCCGCAGTGGCAGCAGCAGATGGGCCGGGTTTGCCGGCCCCCCTGCTGGCACCAGCTCCACGCGCATTTCCGACAGCCGGCTCAGGGTTGCCAGAAAGCGCGGACTCCACCAGCGGGAGACCAGCAGCCAGCCGCGGGGACTTCCGCCCGGGTGCGCCGCTCCAATAGGCTCGCACCACGTTTCAAGCAGTCCGTCGCGGCTTTCGGTGAAGAGATGCCGGGTCTGGCCGTTGCCTAGCGAAGCCAGGAGAGCGGGCGTCGCCGGCAGCGGCAGCGGCGGTCCCGGGTGTTGCTGGGCCGAATAGATGAGTTCGCCTTTTTCCGTCAGCACCCACAACGCGTGGGCATCGTAATTGACCAGATTCTGCTTGAGGGTGTCATCCGCCCAGGCCGGATCGCGTCGCTCCAGGAATGCCTCCATCTCGGGCCACTCGCTGAAGTCACGGACGAAGCGCTCGAGCGGCTGGTTGGCCAGGCTGATCCACTGCTGGAGGGATTGCTGGCTGGTCCGCACCGCTTCCTGCCGCAGTTCGTCGATCCGGGACTGCTCTTTTTGACGCAGGTATTGCAGCACCCCAAGAAAGGTGACCAGCAATAGACCCAGCAATAGGGTCATTCGGACTTTGATGCTCATGCAGGTGCTTGGCGAATGCAGGCGGGGGATTTTTCCCGGGCAACAGTATTCAGCGCGGGCAATCCTAAGACTCTATCCAGCTAGAGCTATAAGGCTCTATTTTGACTGTTTCAGACGCGTCTAGTCAGTCAGGTCGGCGCGATTGAACAGAACCAGACTGGAGGGCTGGCGCGCCGGAAATCAGTTGATCAGCAGGCCGTCCGCGAGGCGGATGATGCGGCTGCCGTAAGTCGCGTTTTCGGCGGAGTGCGTGACCTGGATGATGGTCGTGCCTTCCTCGTTGAGCTTCTTGAAGAGCTTCATGATCTCACGACCCTGGTCGGAGTGGAGATTGCCGGTGGGTTCGTCCGCGAGAATGAGCGAGGGCTTGGCGATGAGGGCGCGGGCGACGCCGACCAGTTGCTGCTGGCCGCCGGAGAGCTGGCTCGGGTAGAGGTCTTTTTTTCCGACGATGCCGAACTTGTCGAGGACATCGCAGACGACCGACTCCCGTTCCTTTTTAGGTATATCGCGGTAGGAAAGCGGAATCTCGAGGTTCTCGTAGACCGTGAGATCGTCGAGGAGGTGGTAGCTTTGAAAAACGAAGCCGATGTGTTTTTTCTGCAGCTCAAAGCGCTTCTTCTTGTCGAGCTTGTGGACGGCCTCGCCCTTGAGGGTGTATTCGCCGCCCCACGCGCTGTCATGCAGGCCGAGGATGTGGAGCAGGGTGGACTTGCCGGAGCCGGAGTTGCCCATGATGGAGACGAACTCACCCTCATTGATCGTGAGGCTGATGTTGCGCAGGGCATAGAAGACCCCGCCCTTGAGCGGGTAGACTTTTTCGATGTTACGAAGCGTGATCATTGGCGGTGAATTTAGGGGATGAAGGGAAAAGGCGCAAGGCGGGGCTGTTCAAAGCGGGTTGATTTGCGTGATGCGGCCGTTCGCATGCGACCAACGATGCAGGTCCGGGCCGGCGCCCTGCTTCAGGGCCTTGAAGAGCTCGGGTGCGTCGCGTTTCTGCAGCATCAGCTCGGCGACGCCGCCGGCGTCACAGTTGAAAATTTTCGCGTAGCCCTTGTAGTGGCGCGGTTCGCCCAAGATGCAGGAGAGCCCCTCCTTCACCAAGGCTACCGAGGGCACGGCCGGGCGCCGGTCGAGAACGAGGAAACAATAGGGTAGGGAACGCAGGTCGATGCCGGCGCGCTGGCCAAACTTAACCCAAGCGGAGTCGGCATAAAGGCTGGCGGGCGGAGCCGCGAAGAAATGGCACCAGTGACGTTCGTTGCCGGCCGCGAGCACGCCACACGCCGCTTGGTGCGGACAGGGTGCGATGGGGTTCAGCCCGCTGATCCGCAGTTTCTCGCGCCAACCGCCGAGCGCGCGGCTGACCTCATGCGTGCCGGGTTCGACCCAGAGAATGGTCTGGGCACGGGCGCACAACTCGGCGAACTCGGCTCGCGCCACGTCGTCGAGCTCGTTAAGCACATGGCTGGCGACCAGGACCCCGATCGGCTCGTTCGAGCGCAGGAAGCGGGTATCGGCGCGGCGGACCTCAAGCTGCGGGTAAAGTTTGCGTCCATGGTGCTCGGCGAAATCCATCGCGAGTTCCGAGTGGTCGTGCACCCCCAGCTTGCTGAAATTTCCGGTTCCGAAAAAATCCACCACCCGCCGCCCGGCGACGCCGCTGCCGCAACCCCAGTCGAGCACCGTGGCTCCGGCCGGTGGGGACCACGCGCGCAGCTTCAATTCCGCCAGCACGGCATCCCATTTCCAGCCGATGCGCTCGCCATAGGTGAGATTGTAGCCTTCAAGGTCGGTGATCGTGTGCCAGTAGGGGCCGGCCGACTTGGCGTCGGACAAAAACGTCTCGCGCAGCCGGTCCAGAACTTCCCAGTCGAGGCTCTCCAGGTTCATGCGCCGAGGTCGAAATAGAACTGCCGCGCCAGGGCCTGCGACTTGATGCCGTAGAACGCGGCTAGTTCGCGGACCTTGAGCGCGGCCGCCTCGGTGCGTGCGGGGCCGTTCCGTTTGGTCGCGGCGATCATGAGATTTTTTGCGGTGTGCTCCGTCGAAATAAACTCGAAGACCTTGGTCTCGTAGCCGGCCCACTCGAGCAAGAGGGCACGGAGGGCGTCGGTAACGAACTCGGCGTGGCGTTCCTGAAAAATTCCGTGGCGCAGCGCGGGCGCCAGCACGGGGGCGGCGGTGAGCTGCGGGCGCAGCTCCTTCTGGCAGCAAGGCGCGACCACGATGAGCGCGGCACCGGCCTGCACGCCCTTGGCGAGCGCGTCGTCCGTGGCCGTGTCGCAGGCGTGCAGGGCGATGAGCACATCGAGCGCCGGCAGCTTGGCCGACTCAATCGTGCCCTGGACAAAGTTGAGGTTTTCCCGGGCCGTGTCCCTGGCGATGCGGTTGCACAGCGTCACGAGTTCCTCGCGGGCTTCGATGCCGCGGACATGGGCGGCGCGCTGCTCGACGAGGTTGAAATAATCGTGCGTGGCGAAAGTCAGGTAACCCTTGCCGCAGCCCATGTCGGCGATTTCCAGCGGGCGGTGCGTCGGCAGGGCGGCGTCTGCGGCGAGATGACTGAGGATTTCGACGAACTTGTGGATCTGCCGGTGCTTGTCGGCCTGGGCTTCGCGCACGGCGCCGGTCGGCGTGGTGACGCCGAGTTTCTCGAGCCAGGGATGGCTCTGGTCCGTGAGCAGGCGTTGTTTCGTGCGGTCGTGCTCCCCGTCCGCCTTTTCCACCGCAGCCGGGCCGTAGGTGAGGCGCGGCTCGCCTTTCTTGTTGAACTCGAGCTGGGTCATCCGCGCGGTGGTGAAGAGGTGGGCGCTGTGAAAGTCGGCGCCGATGAGCGCCGCCAGCGCCGTGATGGCATCCTCGGGCGCGTGGTTTTTCGTGATGTCCTGCCGCTCATGCCGCCAGACAAAGCAGAGGTGCGGCGCGGCGCGCAACGTGACAGGGCGCACGAGCAGGTTGCGGAGGGTGGCGTCGGCTCCGCGGGGCTTGCCGAGCGTGAGCTTCACGAAGCTGCCGTCGCGGATGCTGGCGCCGAGTTGAATCAGGAAATCCTCGCGGGGCGGGACGATGGTGGTCACGGCCACGAGCATAGTGAAAACCCGGCGATTGCGAGCGCGATGCGCCGCGGTCCGCTCAAAGCTTTTTCAGCGCGTCGATAGCCTGGGGGAACTTTGGATCAACTTTGAGCGACGCTTCATAGGCGGCGCGGGCCCCGGGCTTGTCGCCCTGTTTTTCCAGGATGTTTCCCATCCGCCAGTGGGCGGCGGCGTGTCCGGGCTGGCCCTCGGGTGGAGTCTGGGTGAGGCACTGCCGCAGGGCTGCGAGCCCGCGGTCCAGCCGCTCGCCCGTGATGGCCGCGAGCCGGCCGCTCTGGAACAGGGCGGCATAGTCATCCGGTTTCTGGACGAGGACTTCGTCAAACTCGCCGAAAGCCTCGGTGTATTTCTTTTCCGTCACGTAGAGACCGGCGACCGCCATTCGCCCGCGCCCGGCGTCCAGTTTCTTGATTTCCCGGGCCTCCGCATAGGCCTTGTCCATGCCACCGCCCACTATGCCCGGAGCCTGTTGATAGAAGCCGAGGAGGCTGAAGTGCGCGTCGATGCTCTTCGGGTCCAGCTCGACCGCCTTTTCGTAGGCGGTGCGGCACTTGCCAGCCAGGCCCATCTTGGAAAACAAACCCGTCTTCTGCGCCGCGCTGCCATAGGCGTCACCGAGCCGGAGAAAATAGCGGCTTTCGGCGGGTGCGAGGGCCACTGCTTTTTCGAGCAGAGTGACCGCCTGGTCCGCGTCGTCGCGCTGCAGCGCCAGCCGGCCGAGATAGAACTGGACCTCGGCGTTTTTTCCGTCGGCCTGGGCGAGCGCCTCGAACGCCTTTTGCGCCTCGAGCGGCTTGCGCTGCTGGTAAAGGTCCGTGGCCGCTTTAAAAGCGGCCGGATCAACCGCGGCGACCCCAAGGACAGCGAGGCTGAGGCAGGCGAGGGCGGCGCAGAATCGTTGCATGCGGCTGAGAACGTGGACGCGAGGCGGAGTTCCGTCAATCCGTGCGCAGCGCGATGATCGGGTCGATCCGCGCGGCCCGCAGCGAGGGCAACAGGCAGGCGAAAGCGGCGACCACGGCGAAGAGCACGGTGACGCCGCCGAAAACGAGCGGGTCGAGCGGCTCGATCTGATAAAGCAGCGACGCCAGCAGGCGCGACCCGGCGGCCGACGCCCCGAGGCCGATGACCAGGCCGAGGGCGACCAGCTTCATGCCTTGGCTGAGGACGAGTGAAACGACCTGTCCCTTCGCAGCCCCCAGCGCCATGCGGATGCCGATCTCGCTGGTGCGCTGCGTGACGGCATAGGCCAGCACGCTGTAGAGGCCGACGGCGGAGAGCACGAGCGCCACGCCGGCAAAGATACCCGTGAGCCAGGCCACGATTTTCTGGAAGCCGAAGGAGGTCTGCACGGTGTTGTCCAGCGTGCTGAAGAAGGAAATAGCGATGGTATTGTCCACCGCCGCCACGGCCGAGCGCATGAGCCCCTGGAGGGCGGCCGGGTCGCCATCGGTGGAAGCGAGCAGGGCGAGGCCGGGCCGGCCGAATTGGCGAAGCGGATAATAAAACGAATCGGGTGGCACGGCGTTGAGGCCGTTGGATTTTACGTCGCCGACGATGCCGACAATCTCAAGCTTGATGTCGGCGTTGGCGCCGCGAAGGAGGACCTTGCCGATGGCCGATTCATTCGGAAACAGGTGCTTGGCGAAGGTCTCGCTGACGACGATCACCGTCGGCACGCCTTCCCGGTCGAGCGGCGTGAAGAGCCGGCCTTCCTTCAGCGGGATGTGCAACATGGCGAAATAGTCCTCGGTCACGACGTTGAGGTTGGCCACCGGGCGTTGCGCGGTGGGCGGGATGGGCTGGCCCTGCACCGCGTAGATGGCCCGCGGGCTGAAGCCGGAGAGCGGCAGACCGAGCGAGGCCCCGGCGAGCTTCACCTGCGGGTAAGTGCGAAGCTTCTCGCTCACCCGGTAGACAAAATCCGCCTGTTGGGCGGCGGTGGCGTAGCGTCCGCCCGGCAGGCTGACGAAGGCACTGGCGATGCCCTTGCTCTGGAAACCCGGTGAGGTGGACGTCAGCTTGATGAAGCTGGCGAGGAGCAGACCGGAGCCGATGAGCAGCATGACGGAGAGCGCGACCTCGGCGACAATGAGGAAACCCCGGAAGCGCACGCCCCGCGCCCCGGACGAGCCACGGGCGGAGTCCTTGAGCACCTCGGAAAGTTTCACCCGGGAAGCCGCCAGTGCCGGCACGAGGCCGATGGTGAGACAGGCCAGCACCGACAGCCCGGCCGTGAAAGCGAGCGTCAAGCTATCGAGCGGGAAAGTCGTATTGGGCGGCAGCTGACTCGCCAGGAAATTCTCCAGCCCGGCGAGTGCCCACACGGCAAAGAGCACGCCGAGCCCGGCCGCAATGAGGGAGAAGAGCGCCGTCTCGGTGAGGAACTGGCGGATTAACTGTCCGCGCGTGGCGCCCATGGAGAGGCGGATCGCGATCTCCTTGTGGCGCGCAGTGAGGCGGCTGAGGAAAAGGTTGGAGACATTGGCGCACGCGATGAGCAGGACAAAGGCGACGGCGATGAGCAGTGTATAGAACGTCGCGCGCACCGGCCCGACCTGCTCCTCGATCCAACTGCGGAGTTCGTTGTTGTTGGTCGTGTCGAGGTGGCCGGGAAAGGCGTCCTTGTAGTGCTGCGAGATGGTCTTCACCTCGGCGGCGGCCTGCTCAAACGTGACGCCCGGCTTGAGCCGCGCGGTGATCTGCAGGAAGCCCGCGCCGCCCTGGATCTGTTCGCGCGTGAGGCCCGGCGGCTCGAGCGGGTAGGGCACGACAAGCTGCGTGCCGGCGATGGGCGCGGGCAGGGTTTCCGGCAGGATGCCAATGACGGTATGGCCGATGCCGTTGAGCATAACCGTCTCGCCGATAATGCTGTCGCGCTGGCCGAAATGGGTCTTCCAGATCGCATAGCTGAGGAGCGTCACCGGCGCGCCGCCGGGCTTGTCCTCGTCGGCGGTGAAGTTGCGGCCGCGCGTGAGTTTCAGGCCCAGCGTGGGCACCCAGCCGGCCGTGACGTTGAGGCTGGTGAGCTGTTCGGGCTCCGCATCGGGGCGGGTGAGAATGTGCGAGTTGAAGCCCGAGGCGGCGAAGCCGCTGAACGACTGTTGCGAGTCGCGGAACAATTCGTATTTCGGGACCGACATGATTGGCGCCACGACGTTGCGGTCGGGATTGTTGGTCCAGATGCGCACGAGCCGTCCGGCGTCGGGCAGGTCGATCGGATGGAGGACGAGCTTGTTGAAAATGCTGAACAGGGCGGTGTTCGCGCCGATGGCGACGGCGATGGTGAGCACGGCGACCGCGGTGAAGCCCGGCGACTTGAGCAGGGCGCGGCAGGCGAACTTGAGGTTCGGAAACATCGGGACCTTATTCCGCGCGCAGTGCGATCATCGGGTCAACCCGGGTGGCGCGGCGGGCGGGGACGAGGATGGCGATCAGAGAGACCGCTGCGACCAGCAGGACGACGGCGGCATATGGCAGCGGGTCGAGCGGATCGGTCTGGAACAGGAAGTTGGTGAGGGGGCCGCTGAAGCCCCAGGCAATGCCCACGGTGGCCAGGATGCCGAGCAACATGCCCAGGCCGAGTTGCCAGGCGCCCTGCCCGAGGACCATGCGGAGGATGCGCTGCGCGTCGGCACCGAGCGCCATGCGGACACCGAATTCCTGACTGCGCTGGTTGACGGAGAAGGACATCACACCGTAGAGGCCGACCGAGGCCAGGACGATGGCGATCACGCCAAAGGTCATGAACATCACCGCGGTGAGCCGAAGCTGCGACAGGAACGAGTCCATCGCGTCCTTCGGCGTGCCGACAAAGTAGAGCGGCAGGTTCGGGTCGACCTTCTTGACCACATCCTGCACCGCCAGCGCGAGCGCTTCCGGCCGCTGGCCGCCGTGCGGACGGATGAGGGCGGTGCCGAACTGCTGAGCCTGCGGGGTGGGGGCGACCGGCCCGAACGCGGTGGCAAAGTAGGGCACGTAGAATCCAGTGCCGTCGGACTTGTTGTTAAATGGTCCGGCCATGCGCACATCGGTGACGACGCCAACCACCTGGCGCCACGGCCCCGGCTGGGTGCCGTTCTGGTTGACCGTACGGAAGCGACGGCCCAAGGCCTGCCCGCCGAAGTGCTTCTTCGCGAAGGCGGCGTTGACCACCGCAACCGGCATCTTCTGGTCACTGTCCTCGTCGGTGAGGTAGCGGCCCTCGATAATCTTCTGGCCCAGCACCTCGTTGTAGCCCGCGGTGACGTTCTCGAACTCCGACTGGGTGCGGTCGCTGTCCTGCTTGTAATCCTTGCCTTCGATTTCAACCGGGCCGTTGCCGGAGAAAACCATGCGGAAGCGGTTGGTGAGCGCGACTGCTTCGAACTGCGGCGAAGCTCGGAGTTCGCGGATCAGGCGTTCGTAGAAAAGCTGGCGGCGCGCCGAGTCCGGGTAGTCGCCCTCCATCAGGCCCATGCGGGCACCCAAGACTCCCTTGGTGTCATACCCGTAGTCGAGGGTCTGCTGCTTTATGATCGAGCGGACCATGACGACGGCGGACACGAGCAGGAGGCAGGTGATGAGGATCTGGAAGACGACGAGGCCCCGCGTGATGACGGCCACGGCGCGGCCGGTGTTGCCACGTCCGCCCTCCTTGAGGGCATCGATCGCGCTGGCGCGGGACGACATCCAAGCCGGCACGAAGCCGGAGACGACCGCCGAGAACATCGCCGCGACCACGACGACGGAGAGGACCATCACGTCGATATCGAAGGTCATCCAAGAAGGAATTCGCGTGTTCTGATCGCCGGTATGGACGTAGGCGTTGAGATAATCCGTGGTCCAGAAGGCGATGCCGATGCCCAGCGCCGCGCCGATGGCCGCGATCAGGAGGCTCTCGGTCAGCATCTGCCGGATCAGGCGGATGCGCGTGGCGCCGAGCGAGGAGCGGATGGCGAGTTCCTTCGCGCGCAGCGAGGCGCGGGCGAACTGCATGTTCATGACATTGATGCAGGCGATGAGCAGGACGCCGCCGCAGAGGCCAAGCATGGTATAGAGCAGGCCGTTGAGGTTGCCGCCGGTGAATGCCGCGATGAGCGGGCGGACGTAGCCCTTGGTGAACTGCTTGTTCGTATCCGGGTAGGCCTCGGCGAAGCCCTTGGCGATGGCGGAAAGGTCGGTCTCGGCCTGCTGGGAACTGACGTCGGGCTTGAGGCGCGCGATGACGGAAATGAAATTGATGCCGCGATCGTTGCGCGGCTTGACCGGAAACTCGGCGTTGACGGGAATCCATAGTTCCTCGTTGGACGGGAATTGGAACTTCGGCGGCATGACACCGATGATAGTCCCCGCGCGGCCATTGACGCGCACCGCCTTGCCGATGACCCCGGGGTCGCTGCCAAACTTGCCGCGCCAGAGCGCGTCGCTGAGGATGACGGCCTTGTCGACGCCCGCGCGGTCCTCCTCTGCGAGGAAATCACGGCCGAGCACCGGCGCGACGCCGAGGGCGCGGAAGAAATCCCATGTGACATACCCGCCCTGCAAGCGGTCGGGCTGGCCGTTCCAGGTGAGGTTGACCGTCGAGCCGTTGAGGTAACCGACAAATTCCGAGAAGGACTTCTGCTGGGCGCGGACATCGGCGAAGTCCGCCGTCGTCAGGCGGGAGTTGAAGTTGGTTGGCTGAAAATTAGCCGGATCGGCCAACTGGACGTCGACGAGCCGGTCGGCGTCGCGGAACTTGAACCCGCGCAAGAGCACGCCATTCACGACGGCATACTGGGTGGTGACGGCGCCGATGCCGACGGCCAGCACGAAGACGGCGAGCGCGCAGAATGATTTTTCCTTGATGAGCACGCGGAAGCCGACGCGCAGGTCCTGGAGGAAGGTTTCGAAGATCATAGTCGGTAGGGTTAATTGAGTTCGGCGCGGAGAATGATGACGTCCCGGGCGGGTGGGTGGGCGGCGGGGTTGCCGTAGAGTTCCCAGCCGGAGTTGCCGATGAAATCGAAGTGGCCATGGACGACCTGCCCGAGGCTCAGGTCGGTCATCGCCGGGTGGCCCTCGCGCAGCGTGGTGATACCGGTAAGCTTTCCAGTGGAATCAACGGCAAGGCGGAGGATGCGTTGGGACTTGGTGCCGTTCTGCACCGCGACAAAGCCGCCGGGTGCGGCATACAGTCCGTCCAGTCCGCGGAGATTGGCGCCCGCGGGGGCCGGCAGCAGGACGCATTCACGCGTGGCCCGGTCAATGCGCCACAAGCCGTTGGCATAATCCGTGACGTAAACGAAATGCTCGTCCGGCCCGCCGGCGATGCCTTGCAGGGACCTGAAATCGGTCCGCTCCAGCCACTTTTCCAACCCGGTGCCGTTGGCGGCGAGTCGCCAGATCACCGGCGAGAGCGAGTCCGTGGCCAGCACATCGCCATCTGCCATGATCAGGAAATCTCCCAGCACGTGCGGTCGGCCATCGGCCGGCAACGGATAGGTCGCGCGCAGCTTGCGGGTGCCCAGATCGTAGGCGGCAAGAAATCCCCGGCCCCGGTCCGCCTGTGTGAAGCCGATCATCTCCGGCACGGCAGAGGTGCTGGCCCAGAGGGTTCTGCCATCCGCCGAGAATTTCAGGGCGAATACTCCCGGCAGGGAGTCGGAGTCCGCGGAAAATTTTTTCACGACGGCATATCCTCCGCTGACGTCGCGATACCAGATGCAGCGATTGCGGACATCGCTGAAGAAGGCCTCATGCGTAGTGGGATGGAGCGCGAGGCCCTCTATGATCCCATCCATGCCGGTGATGGCCCAGGCGGTCTCGTCGCGGGTGGTGTTGGTGACCGGCGGAGCAGCCTTGAGCGCCACGCAAAAAAAACAGAAAACGGCGACCGCGAGAGTGAGCAATCCGCCTGTGGCCATGCGGACTTGGGGCGTGCCGTTTTCAGGGTGAGGCGAAGAGGAAATCAGCCAGTTGTATTCGGTGCCGAACATGTGGGGAGTGCGCTCGCTTGCATGCATGATGCCAAGACCGTCGACTCTTGTTAGCTTTTGGAATAGAATGGTTAGGCGATATCTGCGCTGAGCCTCAGCGACGAAAACTTCTGAAAATGAAATTCGGTCGTCCCGAATGTGGGATGAAACAAGAGGCTTGGTTCACGCCCCGAACGACGCAGGCCCGGACGCTTACTTTTCCTTGATCGAGATGCCGCCGTTGACGGTCTCGAGCGAGATGTCGGGACCGCCGCTGCCAATCTGGCCCGTGAGCGAATGGCGGTGAATCTTGCCGAGGGTCACGGCCTGATCGATGCTGACGCCGCCGTTAACCGAGTCGGCGTCGATGCGGGCGCCGGCGCCTTTGGGCAGAACGACGCTGGCACGGCCATTGACGGAATCCAGTTTCACCTTCTGGACACCGTCGAGCGAAGCGAACTCGGCACTGAGACTGCCATTGACGGATTCGAGTCGCGCGTCGGCGGCGAGCCCGGTGGCGGTGATGCGGCCGTTGACCGTCTCGAGTTCGACGGAGCCGCGCACGCCGGCCACGGTAATGTCGGAGTTGACGGAGTCGATCTTGTCAAGCCGGGCGCCAGCCGGCACCATGAGGCGATAGCGGACGGAGCCGGTGCTGCTACCGTGCCCAAAGGAGAGAAATCCCAAGTGCGCCTTCGGAAACTGGGTTTTGATGGTCAGCTTTGAGGTGGACCGGCCGTTCACATTCCAATTGGAGCTGCTGATCAACAGCTTTATCTGCTGCAACTCCTCATCGTTCTTCGCCTGCTTCTCGGCTTCGAGCGCGACTTCGGACCTGTCCCATGCCTTGATGGTGATGTCACCGTTAACGTTCTCGAGATGAATGATGCCTTCCGGTGCGAGGGGATAGGTCTGCTTGAAAGTTTCGGTGACGGTTCCGCGGGTGGTCGGAGCGAGGGCGATGAGCGTGGCGGAGAACAGGAGGGCGCTGGCTTTCATTGGGAGGTTAAACTGGGTTCAGCGAAAAAGGTTACTCGCTTCTGAGCGCGGTGAGCGGGCTGACCCGGGTGGCGCGTCGGGCCGGCAGCCAGCATGCGACCATGGCCGTGAGCAGCAGCACGGCCGGCGCGAGCACGAAGGACACGGGATCCACCGGGCTGACGTGGTAGAGCAGGCTGGCGCACAGCCGGCCGAGTCCGAGCGCGAGCAGGAGGCCCAGGGCAGCGCCGGTGAGGGTCATGACGAGACCCTCGCGCAGGATCATGGTCTGAACGGTGAGCGGCTCTGCGCCGAGCGCCATGCGGATGCCGATCTCGCGCGTGCGGCGGGCGACCGAGTAGGCCTTCACGCCATAGAGGCCGACCACGGCGAGCACGAGGGCCAAGCCGCCAAAGACGGAGAACATCGTCGCGCCCAACCGGGTGGCCCAAAGGTCGAAGGAGGACTCGATGTGGTGGCGGAACGTGCGGATGTTGAACACCGGGACGCCGGGCGCCGTAGCGCGGATTTCGCGGCGCACCGTGTCGATGAGGGCGAGGGCGGCCGCGGGGGTGTTGGCGGTGGTGCGCACGTGGAAATTGACTGTGCTCTGGTAACCCTGGGCATAGGGCACGTAGATGGCGGTGCCGGCTTCGTTGCCGAAGAGCGAGGCGCGGACGACCGGGACGATGCCGACAATCTCGATCGACTTTGGATCTTGGGGCAGGTTGGTGCCGTCGTCGTTCATGCTCATGCCACCGCCGCTCTTGACCGGGACGCTGTCGGCGTCGCGGTTGGCATACTGGATGCGCTGGCCCAGGGCGTTGCCGTCGGGCCAGAGCTTCCGGGCGAGCGCCTCGTCGATGATGGCGACCGCTGGGGCGCCCTTGGTGTCGGCTTCGGCGGCCGTGAAGGGCCGGCCGCGCAGGAGTGGCAGTCCGAGCGCGGAGAAATAACCGGCGCCGACGCTGTTCCAGCGGGCATCGTAGGCGAGGCCTTCGGCGGCGGTGGCCGGCTTGGCGTCCTTTGCCAGATGGAAGCCGGCCCGCTGAATCGAGCGGCCCAGCGTGATCATGCCGAAGGGCACGGTGGAAGCGACGCTGGCCGCCGAGACGCCCGGGATGGCGGCGAGTTTCTGGCTGATGTCATTGTAAACCTGGCGCGTGCGGGTCTCATCATAGCCACCGAGGCTGGCGTCGGCTTCGATGATGATCGTGTGGTCGGCCTGCAACCCGATGTCGGCGCTGCCGGCGGCGAGCGCGCCGCGCACGAACAGGCCGGCGCAGGTGAGGAGCCCAAGGGAGAGGGCGATCTGGGCGACGACGAGCGGGTTGCGCGGTAGCCAGCGGCGCCGCGGCGCGGTGTCCTCGCCGGCGTGCTCCTTGAGGTCGGTGATGACGTCGCCGCGGGAGAGCTTCAGGGCGGGCCCGAGCGCGAAGAAGAGGGTCGAGAGCATGCTGAAGCCCAGCGTGGCGGCGAGGATGGCCGGGTTGACGGTGCCATTGTAGAAGATGGCGACGGGCACCAGGGCGGCCAGCGAGTTGATGAGCAGGTTGGAGCTCCACAGGGCGAGGACGAGCCCGGCGAGGCCACCGGCGAGCGAGAGCACGAAGCCCTCGGTGAGCAACTGGCGGATGATACGACCACGACCGCCCCCGAGCGCGAGGCGGATGGCGAACTCCTTGCGGCGGGCGGCGCCACGGGCGAGGAGCATGTTGGCAAGATTGAGGCTGGCGATGAGCAAGACGATGCCGGTCATGCCGAGGAGCAGGCCGGCGAGCATGCTGAGTTCCGTCTCGCCCGACGGCGAACTGCTGGTGCTCAGGCGCGGCAGCTTGCCCGTGACGAAAGTCTGGTCCTTTTGCTCGACGGGGAACGCCTTTTCCAAGTTGGCGGCATAGGCGGCGAGGGCGGCGTTCGCGGCCACGGTGGAGACGCCCGGGGCGAGGCGGGCCACGACGAAGAGGTTGTAGGCGTCACGGCGCTCGAGCGTGCGCTTGGCCTCAGACTGGAAATCATTGGAGAGCTGGTCGAAGAGCCCGAGCGGGAAATACAGCTCGGGGCCGAACAGCATCATGGTGCCGGTGAAATTCTCGGGGGCGATGCCGACGACGGTGTAGGGCCGCTCGTTGATGCGCACGGTCGAGCCGACGAGGGCGGGGTCGAAGCCGGTTTTCTGCCAATACAGGTAGCTGGCGATGACGATCTGCGTGGCGCTGCCCGGCGCCTCCTCGGCCGGGGTGAAGGTGCGGCCTCGGACGAGTTTCACCCCGAGAACGTCAAAGTAGTTTGCGGAAACGATTCCGGCGAAGGTGCGGCGCGCGTCGGCCCCGGCGCCGATGCCGACCATCGTGAGGTTATGGGCGAGGATGCCGCTGAACTGGCCGCCCGCCTGGTCGCGGAAATCGCGGTAGGTCGGGTAGGAAAAGGTGCGGTATTTCTTGGGGTCCTTCTTGTCCTGGGTGTAGAGCTGAACGACCTGCTCGGGCTGCGCGAACGGCCGCGGGCTGTAGACCATCGCGTGGACGACGCTGAAAATGCTGGTGTTCACGCCGATGCCGAGCGCGAGGACGGCGATGGCGGTGAGGGTGAAGCCGGGGGTCTTGGCGAGGAGGCGGAGGGAGAACTAAAGATCCTGCAGGAGGGTGTTCATAGGGGAAGACAGCGGTGCTTCCCCGGAGAACACAGTTCCCGGTCAGCAGTTGCACCAAAATCAGGTCTATTCCGCACGCAGCGCCTCGAGTGGATTCACCCGGACGGCCTTGCGGACGGGCAGCAGGCAGGCCGCCAGGGCGGCGAGGGCGAGCACCACCGGGGCGACGGCCAGGGTGGTCGGATCCGTGGCGGCGACGCCGTAGAGCAGCTTGCCCACAATCGAACTGAGCGCGAGGTAGCCCGCCAGACCCGCGCCGATGCCGATGAGCACCAGCCGCGCGCCCTGCCGGAGCACGAGGGCGGCGATGTCGCCAGGGCTGGCACCGAGCGCAATGCGCACGCCGAACTCCGGGGTGCGTTGAGCGACGGAGAAGGCGAGCACGCCATACACGCCGAGCACGGCGAGCAGCAGGGCGACCCCACTGAAGAGCGAGAGCAATACCATGGGCGCCTTCCGCGACTGCGCGACCTCGTCCATGCGCTGCTGCATGGTCTTGATGTCGAAGACCGGCTGTTCCGGATCGGCCGAGTGCACGGCCTCTCGCACGGCGGCGGTCAACGCGGTCGGGTCGCCGGCGGTTTTGACGACAAGGATAAGATTGGTGCGCGTCGTTTGGGCGAAGGGATAATAGAGTGTCTCCTTCTTCACGTCCTCGTCGAGGCCCTGCACTTTGACTGGTGCGACTACGCCAACGATGATCCACATCGTGGGATTGTCGTCGGGTCCGCCGCGGCTGATTCGCTTGCCCAGCGGGTCTTGGCCGGGCCAGTAGCGGTCGGCGAGCACGCGGTCGATTACGACGACCTTTTGCGTGCCGTCGGTGTCGGCCTCGGTGAACAGCCGGCCGCGCAGCAGGGTCATGCCCATGGTCTTGAAATAACCCGGATCCACCGCGCGCTGCTGGCCATGGGGCGAGGGCGAACCCGCCAGCCGCACGATATCGGGCAGCTTATAGGAGCCGGAGCTGTTGTTGCCAGTGAAGGGTAGCACATCAGTGAGGCCGGCGGCCGCCACGCCGGGCAGGGCCCGCAGTCGGGCGAGAGTGGCATCGGCAAAGGCAATGCGCTTGGCGGACTGGTCGTATTTGGCGTCGGGCAGGCTGAGCCGCGCGGTGATGACGCCACCGGGCGTGAAGCCCGGGTTCTCCTGCTGCAGCTTCTCGAAACTGCGCACAAGCAGGCCGGCGGTGGACAGGAGCATGACGGCGAGGGCGATTTCGCCGATGACCAGCGCGGCGCGGAGTGCCGTGGTGCGCTTGCCGGCGGAGCCGCGGGTGCCGGCTTCCTTGAGCGCGGCGGCGGCATCGCCGCGCGAGGCCGACCACGCGGGCAGCGCGCCGAACGCGAGCCCGGTGAGCAGGGCGCAAAGTAGCGTGAAGGCGAACACGCTGAAATCAAGTTGCACGCCGTAGGCCCGCGGCAAGGTGGACAGGCCAAGGGCGCCGAACGCGTCCACGCCCCACCAGGCGACCAGCAATCCGAGGCCGCCGCCGGCGAGGAACAGCACGAGGCTCTCGGTCAGCAGCAGCCGCATAAGGCGGGCGCGGCCGGCGCCGAGCGCGGCGCGGATGGCGAGTTCGCGCTCCCGGGCCACGGCGCGGGCGAGGAGCAGGCTGGCGACATTGGCGCAACCGATGAGCAGCGCGGCCGCGACGCCAGCCTGCACGAGCCAGAGCATGCCGCGGATGTTGCCCACGTTCTGCTCGAGGAAACCGATGGTGCGGCCGCCGAAGCCACTGGTCTTGTAGAACTCGCGGGAATCAGTGAGCCGATCGGCATTGCGCGCCTGGATGAGGTCGAGGTCGCGCTGGACGGAGTCGGCCGTGGCGCCGGGTTTGAGCCGGGCAATGGACGATGAGTATTCGTTGCCGCGCTCGTCGTCGGTCTTTTCCTTCGGGAGGAAAGTGAAAGGCACCCAGATCTGGGTGCGCGGACTTGGGAAGTAGAATCCCTCAGGCATGACGCCGACGACCGTGTAACTTTCGGCGTTGAGCCGGATCGCGGTTCCGATGATGGCGGGATTGGCTCCGAAGCGGTTTTTCCACAACGTATGACTGAGCACAATCACGTGGTCGCTGCCGGGCTGGGCGTCAGCGTCGGTGAACACGCGGCCCCGGGCGGCGGCGGTCTGAAGCGTCGTGAAGAGCGAGGGCGTGGTCCGCAAGCCGATGATGCGCTCGGGCTCGCCGTCGGCCGAAAGGTTGTAGCTCATGTTCGTGAACATGGCGGTGTCGGCGAAGCCGCTGACCCCGGCGCGGCGGTCGAGGTAATCGGGAATTGATACCCCCGCGTTCGGCAGGCCCATCAACGGGTAGGTGTTGTAGACGTAGACCAGTTTCTCCGACTCCGGCCACGGGTAGGGCTTGAGCAGGATGGCGTGGACCACCGAGAAGATGGCGCTGTTGGCGCCGATGCACAGCGCCAGCGTGGCGATGGCGATGATGGCGAAGCCGGGGGTCTTGAGCAGCGAGCGCAGGGCGTATTTCAGATCGGTGAACATGAGAGAGAGCGGATTTACTCGCTGCGCAGGGCCTCCATGGGGTCAGCCTTGGTGGCCCGCCGCGCGGGAAGCCACAGTGCGACCAGGCCGACCAGGGCGATCGTCACGGTGACGATCAGGTAGATCGCCGGTGTGTTGGCCACACTGCCGCCGAAGATTTGCGCCATCGGCAGGGTCAGGAGAAAACCGCCGCCCAGGCCTAGACCCAGGCCGATTCCGATATGTCGGCCGCCTTGCCTCAGGACCAGGTTGAGCAACTGGCTGACGGTGGAGCCCAGGGCCATGCGGATGCCAAATTCGCGGGTGCGCTGGCTCACCGCCTGGGAGGTGACGCCGTAGACGCCGAGCGCGCCGAGGAAAAGGGAGATGGTTGCGAAAACCAGCGCCATCATGCCAACCATGCTGAATCCGCGCATCGCCTGCGCCGTCTGGCTCGTGAGGGTGCCGATGGAATGGATCGGCTGGTTCGGATCGATGCCGGCGATGGCTTGCCGCACCGGGGTCACCAGGCTGAGCGGGTCGCCCTTGGTGCGGATGAATAAATCCAGCCAGCCCCAGCCCATCTGGTCCTGCGCGAGATAAAAGCCTGCTTCGTTCTGATTGGGCGCGGCGAAAATGCCCTGCATTTGCAGGTCGGGGACGACACCGACCACCGTCACCCAGCCGTCTTTCGTCTGGCTGGTGCGGAACCGGCGACCGAGGGGATCCTGCCCGGGCCAGAATTTCCCGGCCAAGGATTCGTTGACCACGGCAGAGAGGGCGGGCTGCGCCACCTGCTCGCGCGTGTCGAACAAACGGCCGGCGACCGGCGCGGCTGAGATCAGACGGAAATAATCATTCGAGACGACTTCCAGCCAGACTGTTGGCCGGTCGTTGTCATGGGCGTAGACCACGCCTTCTGGCGCCATCTGGGTTGGCACGCCCGGGCCGATGAAGTTGCGGCTGGTGACGGCGACCGCGTCGACGCCCGGCTCCGCATGGAGGCGGTCCAGCAGCCGGCGATAAAATTGCGCGCGAGCCTCCGGGGTGGGCTGGGTGCCCTCCTGCAGTTCGATCCGGCCGGTGAGCAGCTTGTCCGGATCATAGCGGAGGTTGGCCTGACGGCTCAGGAAAACGGTGAAGCTCATCACGCCCGCCGCCACGAGGAGCATGGTGGAGAAGGCAATCTGGGCGATGATGAGCCAGCGGGCCAACCGGCCGAGGCCGAGGCTGGCGGCGGCGCGGGAGTCATCCTTCAACGCCATGATGGGGTCGACCCGCGAGGCCTGCCACGCGGGCATGATGCCGGCGAGCACCCCGGCGGCCAAGGTGGAGACGACGGCGACGGCCAGCACGCGCTGATCGAGCCGGAAATCCATCCAATCCGGCACGGTCTGCTGGTTGACCAGATAATCCTGCAGGAAGTCTACGCCATACTGCGCCACCAGCAGGCCGCCGACGCAGCCCACGACAGCGAGGAGCAGCGATTCCAGAAGCAGCTGTCGGATCAGGCGGCCGCGACTGGCCCCGACGGCCGTGCGGACGGCCAGTTCGCGCGTGCGGCGCGAGGCGCGTCCCAAGAGCATGTTGGCGACATTCACGCAGGCCAAGATCAAGATAAATACGGTCATCGCCAGCATCAGGAGAAGAAGGGGCTGGGTGCCGCCACCAGAATAGGCTTGGGCGACAGGCAGGAGATTCATGCGGCTGTAGCCCTGGTTGGTCTCCGGCCATAGCTTGACGAAGCTGGCAGCCAGCAGGTCGAACTCAGCCCGCGCTTGCTCGACGGTAACTCCGGGCTTGAGGCGGGTGAAGAGTTCGACGCGGTCAACGAGCCGGTCGCGTGGATCGCCGGCCACGGCGCGGAGATTGATCCAGAGTTTTTCATAGCCCCGGAAGCTGAATTTCGGCGGCATGATGCCGATGATTGTTCCCGGCTCACCGTTGATGTTAACGGTGCTGCCAAGGACGGCGGGAGAGCCGGCGAATGCTTCCAGCCAGAGCGAATGCGACAGGACGATGAAGAGCGGCTGGCCCGGACGGTCTTCCGCCTCGGTGAACCAGCGACCGAGTATCGGTTGCGCCCCAATCACCTTGAGTAGGTTGGCGCTCGCCAGAGAACCAGTGTGCCGGGAAGGGACGCGATGCGGGCCGCTCAGGTTAAGTCCCAGCCACTGGGTGGCGGCAACGTCGCCCGCGACTGTCTGTCGCTGCCGCAGTTGTAGATAATCCCGATGCGGCAGGACTTCCCAGGCATTGGGGCTGCTCTGATGCGGGTCCTGCCTGGCCAGATGATACAGGTGCTGGGCTTCCGGCAGCGGCATACCGCGCAGGAGGATGCCATCAATCAGGCTGAACTGCGTGGCAACGAGTCCGATGCCCAAGGCCAGGGAGAAGGCCGCGGTCAGGCTGAACCCCGGGGCTTTCAGCAACAAGCGGAGCGCGTATTTCAGGTCGGTGATCATGGGAATGATTTACTCGCTGCGCAGCGCGACGCTCGGGTCGACCCGGGTCGCCCGCCGGGCGGGCAGCAGACAGGCGGCCGCGGCCACCAGGGCGAGCACGAGCGGGACGAAAACAAAGACGGCCGGATCGTAGACCGAGGTTTCGAATACCATCTGGCGGAGCAGGCGTGCGGCGACAAACGCGCCGGCCAAGCCGAGCCCCAAGCCGAGGCCGATCAATCCCGCGCCTTCGCGCATGACTTGGGCCAGCACTTCGCCGGAGCTGGCGCCGAGGGCGGTGCGGATGCCGAACTCACGGGTGCGTTGCGCCACGCCATAGGCGATGAGGCCGTAGAGGCCGATCGCCGAGAGCAGCAAAGCGAGGCCGGCGAACAACCCGAAGAGAGTCAGATAAAGGCGCGCCTGGGTCGTGGTGTTCGCCACGAGCTGCGTGACGGGCGTAACCGAACCGATGGCCTGGTCGGCGTCCACGCTCCAGACCGCCTGCTGGACGGCCTTGGCGAGCGCGTCGGGCCGGACATTGGCCTGCACGAGCAGCGTGGCGAAGGCCGTCGGGCGCTGCACGATCGGGCGGTAGACCTGCAGGGGCGGCTGGCTCACACCGAGGCCGGTGCGGAGCACATCACCGACCACGCCCACGATCTCGAAGTCCGCTGGCTGGGCCGGGTTGGTGCCGCGCAGGTGGCGGCCGAGGGGGTTTTCGGTGCCGAAATACATCTTGGCGGCCGCGGCGCTGATGACGACCACGCCCGGCGCCTTCGGGTCATCGGCGGTGGTGAAGGGGCGCCCGGACAGCAGCGTGATGCCGGTGGACTTGAAGAAGTCGACGCTCACGGAATCATAGAATACCTGCGGGACATTCTGCTCGTTCATCTGGCTCGGCCCAACGGGCATGAGCGTGATCGGGATGCCCCACGTGAAGGGCATGGTCTGGGTGAAACCGGCGGCGGTGACCCCGGGCACGGCGGCGACGGCTTGCTCGGTGCGCTGGTAGAAGTCGCGGCGCTTGTCTATCGTATCGTAGCGCTTCGAGGAGAGGGAGACATTCAGCGCCAGCAAGGGATCGATGCGCATGCCCGGCTGCTGCCGGAGGATGGCGCCGAAGCTGCGGCCGAGCAGGCCCGCGGCGACGAGCAGCACGAGGGCGAGGGCAATCTCGATCACGACCAAACCGGAGCGCAAACGGCGCGAAGCCGGGCCCGCGGAACCGCGGCCGGCGCCGTCCTTGAGCGCGTCGTTGGCGTCGGCGCGCGAAGCGCTCCAAGCCGGCACGAGGCCGAAGGCCACGCCGGTGGCGAGCGTGAGAACCAGCGCGGCGAGAAGCACCGGCGTGTTGATGGCGATCTCCCCGGACCGCGGCAGCCAACCCTCATTGAAAAGAGCGAGGATACCGCTCACGCCCCAGTTGGCCACGAGGATGCCCAGCGCGCCGCCGAGCAAGGCGAGCCCGAGGCTTTCCGCGAGAAGCTGGCGCAGCAAATGGCCGCGGGTGGCGCCGAGGGCGGCGCGGACGGCGAGTTCCTTGCGCCGGCCGATGGCGCGCACGACGGAGAGGCCGGCGACATTGGCGCAGGTGATGAGCAGCACGCAGGCGACGGCGCCCGCGACGACAAAAAGTCCGGTGCGATAGTTGCCGATGACGAGGCCCTGCAGGTCGGCGGCGGTGAGCGTCCAGCCCTTGTTGTCTTCGGGATGGGCTTGCTCGGCCTGACGGGCGAAAGCGGCGAGTTCCGCGCCGGCCTGCTCGAGCGTCTCGCCCTCCTGCAACCGGGCAAAGGCGCTCCAGTAGCGCGTGTGGCGGTCCTGCGTGGCCCGGCCGTTCATGGGCATCGGGCGCCAAAGCGCGGCGTTGCCCCACGGGTCGGTGAAGCTCGCGGGCATGACGCCGATGATCGTGTGGGCGACATCGTCGAGCATGACCGGCTGGCCGATGATGTCCTCGCGGGCGTTGAACTGGCTGCGCCACAGCTGCTCGCCGATGACGGCCACGGGGGCGCTGCCCTCGAGGGTCTCGTCCGGGTTCCACGTGCGGCCCTTGAGCGGAGCGACGCCGAAGAGCTTGAAGTAATTGTCGGTCGCCTGGACCTCGGTCAGCTGCGCGGGCGTGGCGGTCTTGGTCAGGTTGACGTAGTAATACTGCTGGGCGGCAATGGCCGCGAAGGATTTCGATTCGCGGGCGAGATCCAGGAACGTGGCCGGGGCCAGGACGGACGTGCCCTGTTCCCGGTGCTGCGACTGCACCTGCACGAGCCGTCCCGAGTCCTGGTAGGCGAGCGGCTTGAGGAGCAAGCCGTAGACGACGGAGAAGATGGCGGTCGAGGCGCCGATGCCCAGGGCGAGAATCCCGATGGCGACAACGGAGAAGCCGGGCGATTTCCCCAGCGAGCGAACAGCGGAACGGAGGGCGGACAGCATCGGTGGTCTAAAAGCACCGCCGCGAGATCATGTCCGGGGGATGACCACCGATGGGTCCCGCCGGCCACGAGTGGCGGAGGTGCAAAAATTTTAGTATGCAAGATGGCCGGCGCGCCGACTGAAGGCGGGGGCGCCGGCCGAAAGCAAAGCTTAGTGTGCGGAGCCGGCCTCGACCTGTTCCTCGACGACGCGGCCGTCGAACACGTGGATGGTGCGCTCGGCATGGCGCGCGAAGCGCGTGTCGTGCGTGACCATGACGATGGTGGAACCGGCGCGATGCAGCGAGTGGAGCAGTTCCATCACGGCGTCACCGTTCTTCGAATCGAGGTTACCCGTGGGTTCGTCGGCGAGGAGCACGGCCGGGGAACCGGCCAGGGCGCGGGCGACCGCGACGCGCTGCTGTTGACCGCCGGAGAGCTGGGAGGGCAGGTGCTTGGCGCGGTGGCCCATGCCGACTTTCTCGAGGGCCTCGGTCACGCGCGTTTTGCGCTCGCTGGCGGGCATGCCGCGGTAGGTGAGGGGCAGCTCGACATTCTCATAGACCGTGAGGTCGCCGATGAGATTGAACGACTGGAAAATGAAACCGATCTCGCGGTTGCGGATGCGGGCGCGCTCGGGGAGCGTCAGGCCCTGGACCGGGCGGCCATTGAGGACGTAGGTGCCGTCGGTCGGCGTGTCGAGCAGGCCGAGGATCGAGAGCAGGGTGGACTTGCCGCAACCGGACGGGCCGGCGATGGAGACATACTCGCCCTTGCGGATGTCCATGTGGATGCCGGACAGGGCGTGCGTTTCCACTTCGTCGGTCAGGAAGACCTTGGTCACGCCGTCGAGTTTGATCAGGGAGGGATTTTCGGTGGTCATTTGGGTGGGGAGACAGGGTTAATGGCTTACTAACACGCGGTGGGGACTGCCGGTTACAGGAATGTTATTCACGCGCATCCGGCTCGGAGGCCACGAGGGCCGTCAGCAGGGCGAGAATGAGGGTGGAGAAGATCATGGCACGGGCTTAGATAATAGAGCGTCGCGGGGCGGCGGATTAGTTCAGGCGGACGCGGTCGTTCGAGTCCCAGGGCGACATGTCGGACAGGATGACGCGATCGCCGGGCTGGAGGCCGCCGACGATCTCAATCGTGTTGACCGAACTGCGGCCGAGTTGGACCTGGGTGCGGACGGCGTCGTTGGTGCCCTCGACGAGTTTGAAGATGCCCACGGTGCTTTTCTCCTGGCCGAAGGCCGGGCGGCCGACAAAGACGACCTCATTCAGGCGCTCGAGCTCGATGGTGCCGTCGACCGAGAGGTCGGGGCGGGCGCCGCGGGGGAGTTCGTTGACGATGGTGACGTCGACCAGGACGGTGCCGTTCTGCACGGCGGGATCGATCCGGGCGACCTTGCCCTCGACGATGCCGTTGCGGGTGTCGATCTGGGCCAGCTGGCCGATGGCGATGTCGCGGGCCTGGGTTTCGGCGATGCGGATCTCGGCTTTGAGTTTGGAGGGATCGGCCACACGGGCGATGTTGGAGCCCGGCTGCACTTGGGCGCCGACCTCGACGGGCAGGGCGGAGAGCACGCCGGCCATGGGGGCGCGGACCTTGAGGGCGTCGAGTTCCTCGGCGCGCAGCTGGGCGAGTGAGCGCAGGCGCTCGACCTCGGCTTCCTGCACGGCGAGCTGGGGCTTGATGGAATCCTTGGCGAAGACGTAACGCTTCTGCTCGATCTCATTGCTCGTGGCGCCGTCGGCCGCAGTGGCCTGGGCGAGTTTGAGGTCGAGTTCCGAGACGAGGCCGTCACGGAAGAGCTGCTCCTGGACATCGGACCGCAGCTTGGTGGTTTCGAAGTTAGACTTGGCGCGCGCGGCGGAGGCCTCGGCGGCCAGCAGCTGGCTTTCGAGCTGCATGCGCTGGTTGGCGAGTTGGGCCTCGGCAGCAGCCAGTTGGGAGTTGGCGTTGGCGGCGGCGGAGACGACGTCGGGATTGCGTAATTCGAGGATCAGACTGCCGACCTCGACGATGGCGCCGGGGCGGAGGACGATCTTGTCCACCCGGCCCTGGGTGCGGGCGGAGATCCAGCGGATTTCCTCGGGCACCAGCGTGCCGAGGCCGCGGACCTGGCGGACCATCGGGCCGCGCTTGACGGTGTCGATCCACACCAAGTTGCGCTCTACGGTGGGGGCGGCGGGCTTCAGGCGCGAGAGTCCGACAGTGATGGCGATGAGGACGACCGCGGCGACGGATCCGTAGATGATGCGCTTCTTGCGTTTTTCCTTGGCGGCGTTGGGGCGGGCGATGTCCATGCAGTGGTAAGTTGCGGCGCCCATTTGCAACGTTCATGCCAAGCACGCAGATAGCTTTAAAGCGTTGCAGGCAAGGAGTAAGCAAGGCGAGGTCCAGTGCTCGTCCCCTCACATCAGAGCGAAGGCGGGATAGGAGTGTCCCGAAAATGGGATGAGTCCACCAACTGGCGCGAAGCGCAAATGGCTACACCGGCAGGCGCAGGCGCGCGATGCAGCCGCTGGCGTCCTCGCGATTTTCCAGCGTGAGTGATCCACCGTGATTTTCCGCGATCTGGCGGCACAGCACGAGGCCGATGCCGGAGCCGGATGGTTTCGTGGTGAAGAACGGCACGAAAAGATTCTGGAGATTGGCAATGCCGGGGCCGTCGTCCTCGACGAAAATTTCAACCTGACCGGAAGTCTTGCGCCAGCTGACGCGCACGCAGCAGGTGGCCGCGGCCGCTTGGCCCGCCTCGGGCGCGGCCTCGATGGCATTCTTGATGAGATTGATGAGCACCTGTTCGACCTGGGCCGCGTCCAGGGAAACCGTTAGTTCGGGCCCCTCGAGCAACTGCACCGCGGACCGGCCCTCGAGCGTCACGATGCGGCGCAACAACGGTGCAATCTCGCAGGCGAGTTTGTTGGGGGCGGGCAGCTTGGCCAGCCGCGCGTAGGATTGCATGAATTTGTTCAGGCCCTCGGCGCGCGTCTCGATGATTTCGAGGCCGCCCATCATGTCCTTCTCCCAGTCTTCGGCGCGCACCGGGCGCCGGAGCATGGTGGTGAGCGAGCCGGCGATGGATTTGATCGGCGCGAGCGAATTGTTCAGCTCGTGGCCGATGACGCGCACGAGGCGCTGCCAAGCCTTCAGTTCCTCCTCGCGAAGTGGCTGGCTGAGGTCGGCGATGACCACCAGCTTGTGCGGCAGGCCTCCCTCGCGAAAACTCGTGCGGCGCATTCCCCAGCGGCCGGCGCCGCCGGCAAAGGTGCGGCTCAGCACGCGCGTGCCTTCCCCGGCCAGGCAATCGGCGAGGTCGAGATCCGTCGCCTGACGGCCGAGGATGCGCTCGGCCGGCTGCGCGAGCAGTTCCTGCCCGGAGCGGTTGACGAGGCGGAGGGTCTCGTTGGCGTCGAAAGCGAAGATGGCGACATCGATTTCCTCCATGACCGTGCGGAGCAGGGCGGTCGCCTCGAGCGCGCCCAGGCGCTGCTCCTGGAGCACGCCGCCGAGCATGTTGATCTCGGCCAGCACATCGCCCAGCGGCTCGTCGCGGTTGGCGCCGCGGGCGCGAACGGAAAAATCTCCTTCGCGCAGCGCAGTAAGCAGGTTGGCCATCGTCTGCAACGGCCGCACCACCTGTTCGCGCACGGCCAGGGCAAAGCCCAGCCATGTCAGGCCAATGAACAGCGTGACCGTCCACTGGACCTTGGCCTCGTAGTCGCCGGCCCAGAGAATCCACATGACGGTCGTAACCGCCGGCAGGCCGCTGAGCAGCGTGTAGTAGAACACGCGTTGCTCGTGGGCGGTGCGGCGTGGCTTCGGGGGTGGCATGGGGGCGCGACGGGGATGAGGCCTCGCGAACGAGTGGCACGCTCAGAGCCCGTAACGCTCGAGCCTCCGATAAAAAGCGCTCCGGCTGAGGCCGAGTTCCTCGGCGGCCTTGCGGGCGTTGCCGTCGCAGCGGGCGAGGGTCTTCTTGATCAGGAAGGACTCGACCTCCTCGAGGCTCATGTCCTCGAGGCGCGGTGCGGACTGGCCGGCGTTGAGGCCGAGGTCGGGGGCGCGGACGACCTTGCCCTGGGTCATGAGCACGCCGCGCTCGACGGAGTGGTCGAGCTCGCGGACGTTGCCGGGCCAGGAATAATTCTTCATCGCCTCGAGCGCGGCATCGTCGAAGCCCGTGATCGGCTTGCTGTAACGGGTGACGTGGGCCTTGAGGAAATGCTGGGCGAGCAGCGGGATATCCTCGCGGCGTTCGCGCAGCGGCGGCAGGTGGAGGTGGATCGTGTTGAGGCGGAAAAGCAGATCCTGGCGGAACTTGCCGGCGGCGACCTCGGCGTTGAGGTCGGAGTTGGTGGCGGAAATGAGGCGGACGTTGGTGCGGCTGGTGCGGGAGGAGCCGACGCGCTCAAACTCACCGGTCTCGAGGGTGCGCAGGATCTTCGCCTGCTGGCTCATCGGGATGTTGCCGATCTCGTCCATGAACAGCGTGCCGCTGTCGGCGAGCTCGAAGCGGCCGGCGCGGTCCACCTTGGCGTCGGTGAAGGCGCCGCGGACATGGCCGAAGAGTTCGCTCTCGAAGACGCCCTCGGGGAGGCCGCCCATGTTGACGGCGATGAAGGCCTTGCCGGCGCGGACGGACACGGCGTGCAGCGCCTGGGCGACGACGCCCTTGCCGGTGCCGTTCTCGCCGGTGATGAGCACATTGGCATCGGACGGGCCGACGCGGGAAATAATTTCCAGCACGGGCCGCATGGCGGCGGACTGGGCGATGAGGTTGGGGCCGCCCTTGCCGCGGAGAATCTGGTTTTCCTGCTCGAGGCGCCGGTAGGCGCGAACAGCACCGGCCAGCTCGATCTGGGTCTTGACGATGGTCAGCAGGCGGGGATTTTCCCAGGGCTTGGTAATGAAATCCTTGGCGCCGCGTCGCATGGCCTCGACGGCGATCTCGACACTGGCCCACGCGGTCATAACCACGACGGGCAGGGTGACGTCGGCGGCCTGCAGCTTGGCGAGCAAGTCGAGGCCTTCCTGGCCGGACGTCGTGTCCCGCGCGTAATTCAGATCGATGATGGCGAGACTGAAATCGCGAGCCTCGACCGCCTTCAGCACCGCGGCGGGGGACTTGGCGGTCTCGATCTGGTAGCCCTCGGCCTTCAGGAGGAGGCGCAGGGCTTCGAGCACGTCGGGCTGGTCGTCCGCAACAAGGATGCGGTGGGGCGCGGGATCGTTGGCTGCCATTGCAGGAAGTGACGGTGGGCCGGCGACAAGTGTCAAGAGCGCCCGAGGATCAGCGCCGGCACCTGGCTTGCTACTCAGGCGGCCAGCCGATGGCGGGAGAATTCCGGACGCGCGTGGCCCGGAGTCGGACGCACGATGGCGGCCGGGACACTCAGCGGCTTCAGGCGGCGCGAGTAATCGGAGAACGCAAAACGCAGGAGAGCGAGCGAGGCGGTGATGGCGAGAACGGCTTCGAGCGGGAAGCGCGCGGCGAACTCGGTGTTGGCGAGGCCGAAGGCGGCGAGACCGGCGGTGCCGGTGACAAGCGCGAGGGAAAGAAGGGAGCGGTAGTTTTTCATGCGAGGAGTCGTGTTGATGCGCCGCTCTTTGCTCGCGCCGTGCCAACATTTCGGTCGTGCCGCTAACCTCGCTGCCGGCAGGCAGATAAATAATCCGGGCTAGAAAGGCTTCGTCCTTCGGCTAAGCCGGATTCCGCCACCTGCGGGAGCCACGATTCCCACGAATGGGAAAGGGCGCCGGTCTACTCGTAGCGAAGGGCGTCGATCGGATCGAGTTGGGCCGCTTTGCGGGCGGGATAATACCCGAAGAATACCCCGACGACCGCACTAAAGGCAAAGGCCCCGATCACGGACGAAGCGGAGACGAGCACCGGCCAGCCCATGAACTTGGTGATCTGGTTGGACGCCCCAATGCCAATGAGGATCCCGATGATGCCGCCCATCGAACTGAGGATGACCGCTTCAATCAGGAACTGCAGCAGCACATCACTGCCGTGCGCGCCGACGGCCATGCGGATGCCGATCTCGCGGGTGCGTTCGGTGACAGACACGAGCATGATGTTCATGATGCCGATACCGCCGACCACCAGGGAGACGCAGGCGACGATCGCCAGGAGCAGGGTCAGTGTTTGGGAAGTGGCGTTGGCGGCGGCGGCGATTTCCGCCTGGTTGCGCACGGTGAAATCGTCGGTCTGCTCCGTGGTGCGGTGGCGCTGGCGGAGCAGGGCGGTGATGTCCGCCTGCACGTCGTCGATGGTGTCAGGCGTGGCGGCTTGGACATTGATCGAACGGAGCATCGTCTGCCTGGTGACGCGTTTCATCGCGCTCGTGTAAGGAATGACCACGATGTCGTCCTGGTCCGAGCCCTGCACCGAAAGGCCCTTGGCCTGGAGCACGCCGATGATGCGGAAGGGCTGGTTGCGGATGCGGAGCGTCTGGCCGATGGGATCGTCGTCCGGGAAAAGCTGTTTGACGATGGTGGCGCCGACGACGGCGACCTTGCCGACACTCTTGGTATCCTGGTCCGTGAACATCGCGCCGGAACTGAGCGGCCACAGGCGAATGCTGAGATAATCGGCACCCTCGCCGAGGACCTGCGTGGACCAGTTGAGGCCGTTGGCGAGCACTTGCGCACCGGAACGCACCTCCGGGCTGACCCCGGTGATGTTCGGCAGCTCGCGCGCTATGGCCTCGGCATCGTCGGGCGTGAGCGTGCCGGCGCCGAACGCGCCGCTGCGGGCGCCGCCCTGGCTGAAGCTGCCGGAGAAAATCAGGAGCACGTTCTGGCCGAGGCTGGCAATCTGCGCCTCCACCTGGGACTTGGCACCATTGCCGATGCTGAACACGGCAATCACGGCGGCCACGCCGATGATGATGCCGAGCGCGGTGAGGATCGAGCGCATGGTATTGCGCCGGAGGGCCCGGAAGGAGACGGTGACGGTGGAGCCGATGCGCATGGGGATTAGTCGGTGCCGGTGAGCTTGGCGGCCGCTTCCGCCTCGAGGATCTTCTTCAGCTCGAGCTCGGCGATGGAACGGTTTTCAATCTGCATGTCGTTCACGACCTTGCCGTCGCGCACGATGAGGTTGCGCTTGCAGTAATGGGCGATGTCGAGCTCGTGCGTCACCATCACGATGGTGATGCCCCCGTTGTTGAGTTTTTGGAACACGCCCATCACCTCGATGGAGGTCTTGGAGTCGAGGTTGCCGGTCGGCTCGTCGGCGAGGAGGACCTGCGGCTGGTTGACGAGGGCGCGGGCGATGGCGACACGCTGCTGCTGGCCGCCGGAGAGCTGGCTCGGGAAATGGTCATGGCGGTTCGCCAAACCGACAATGTCGAGGCAGTGCATGGCGCGTTTCCGAATCTCCACATTGGAGCCGCGGTGCTTGCCATAGAGCATGGGCAGCTCGACGTTCTCGAGCGCCGTGGTGCGGGCAAGGAGGTTGAAACCCTGAAAGACGAAGCCGAGCTTCTCGTTGCGCAAGTCGGCGAGCTGGTTGCGGTCCAGCTTACCCACGTCGACACCGTCGAGCAGGTAAGTGCCCTTGGTCGGCCGGTCGAGACAGCCGAGCGTGTTCATCAGGGTCGACTTGCCGGAGCCACTGGCGCCCATGATGGCCATGAACTCACCCTTCTCGAGATCGAGCGAGATGCCACGCACGGCGCGCACCTGCACCTCGCCGGAGTCGTAGGTTTTATGGATGTCCTGGAGTTGGACGACGGGAGCCATCGACGGAGGGGCTGGAATTAGAAACCGCGCCGTTGGCCGCCGCCACCCGCGTTGAACGGATTGGCGGGTGCGTTGGAGGCCTTTGCACCCGGAACTGAAATGCCGGTCACGATCACGTCCTTCTCCTTCAGGCCATCAATGACCTCGGTCGCAATGCCGTCGGTGATGCCGAGCTTGACCGAGACAGCCTGGAGGGGCGCTTTGGGGTCGCCAGTGAGTTTGTAGAGAGTGCGGGTGACCGGGGCGTTGCTGGCGCGGTTGCCACCACCGCCACCGCCACCACCACCGCCGCCGCCACGGCCGCCGAAGGCGGGTAACTCGAGCCCGCGTTCCTTGGCGAGCGCGGCGATCTTGGCGATGACTTCGGGTGAAGGCGGACCGCCCCCGCGGACAAAGCCGGCGTCGACCATCAGCTTGCGGCGCTCTTCATCCGTCGCGGGCCGGAGGCCGGCGGGAGCATCGGCGGCCGCCATGCCGTCGGCCGGCTTGGCGGGCTCGACGGCCGGCAGGGCCGTGAGGCCTTCGGGCAGGCGCACACGCAGCGCGCTGTTGGCGACGCGCAGGCTGTCGGGACGGTTGGCGACGATCACGGAAACATTCGCGGTCATGCCGGGCCGGAGCTTCAGGTCGTCGTTGCGCACATCGATCATGGTGTCGTAGATGACGACGTTTTGGGAAGTCTTGGGGGAGTTGCGGATCTGCGAGACGGTGCCGCGGAACTGGCGGTTGGGATAGGCGTCGACGGTGAAGTTCACGTTTTGGCCGACCTCGATGTTGCCGATGTCGGCTTCGGAGACGGCGGCATCGATCTGCATGTTGCGGAGATCATTCGCGATGACGAAGAGAGTGGGGGCGCTGAGGCTGGCGGCGACGGTGTTGCCGACGTCAACGGAACGCGAGATCACGGTGCCGTCGATGGGCGAGTAGATCGTGCAACGCGAGAGGTTGACCTTGGCGGTCTCGTTGTTGGCGGTCTGGATCTGGACCTGGGCCTCGGCTTGGGCCAGCTGGGCCTCGGCGGTATCGAGATCACTCTGCGGGATCAGGCCCTTCAGGAAGAGCTCGCGCGAGCGGTTGGCATTGGCCTGCATGAGCTGGAGGCTGGCTTTGGCGTTGGCGAGCTGGCCGTCGGATTGCTGCAGAGCGGTCTTGTAGCTGGAGGGGTCGAGTTCGGCGAGCACCTGGTCCTTTTTGACCGTGGAATTCCAGTCCACGTAGAGCTTCAGGATGTTGCCCGAGATCTGGCTGCTGACGTTGACGTTCAGGACGGGGGCCAGGTCGCCGGTCGCAGTGACCGCCTGGGTGAGGTTGCCCTTGGCGATGGTCGTCGTGGAGAATTCGGGCGCCTTGGCCTCATCGGCGAAGCGGTAATAATAAATGCCGGCGGCCAGGCCGGCGAGGACGATGAGGGAGACGAGGACTTTTTTCATGCGTGGACGAAAGATGCTAAGCCGTGTCAACGGATACACACAAAGACAATCCCTTGGCGTGGACGGACAGGCAAGCGAACGTTGAGACGCCACGTCCCGGGGAAGGTTTCAGGCAGTTTGTGCGCCGTATTTCCTGTTGCCTCCCGGGCCGACGCTGAATTCGCTCGTGTCATATTCCCCATGAAAATACTCCGTAGTCTGTGGTGGCTGGCCCTGCTTTCGATTTCCCTTCTGCCCGGGCGCGCCGAGGAGGAACCCAAGGAAAAAGGCGGGGACAAGGCCGCCGCCCCGGCCGACGCGAAGGAGCCAAAGCTCTCCGTGACCGAGCACGAGGTCACGATCAACGGCAAGCTCATCAAATACAAGGCGACCGCCGGCTACCTCGTCTTGAAGGACGACAAGGACAAGCCGCGGGCCAACATTTTTTTCGTCGCCTACACGAAGACCGACGAGGCGGACGCCGCGAAGCGGCCGCTGATGTTCTCTTTTAACGGCGGCCCCGGTTCCGCCTCCATCTGGCTGCACATGGGTGCCCTCGGCCCGAAGCGCGTGGTCATGACCGACAAGGGCGAGTCGCTCCCGCCGCCCTACAAATGGCAGGACAACGAATTCTCCTGGCTCGACGAGACCGACCTCGTGTTCATCGACCCGGTCACGACCGGTTACAGCCGCGCCGCGAAGGATGTCGACGCGAAGCAATTCCACGGCTTCACCGGCGACATCGAGTCCGTGGCCGACTTCATCCGCCTTTGGACGACGCGCAACCAGCGCTGGGCCTCCCCGAAGTTCCTCGTCGGTGAAAGCTACGGCACCACCCGCGCCGCCGGCCTCTCCGACTACCTGCAGCAGAAATACACCCTCTATCTCAACGGCATCGTCCTGATCTCCTCGATCATGAACTTTGAGACGGCGCGCTTCACGCCGGGCAACGACCTGCCGTATCAGCTCTTCCTGCCGACCTACACGGCCGCAGCGTTCTACCACGGCAAGCTCAAGGGCGACTATGCGAAGGACCTGCCGACCACGCTGGCCCGCGCGAAGGAGTTCGCGGCAAAGGATTACACGCTCGCTCTCATGCAGGGCGACGGGCTTTCCACGGCCGACCGTGACAAGACTGTGAAGGAACTCTCCGCGCTCACCGGCCTGTCGCCGGATTATGTCCGAAAGCAGAACCTCCGCGTGAGCATCTTCCAGTTCGTCACGGAACTGCGGAAGGACGAGGACCGCACCGTGGGCCGGCTCGACAGCCGCTTCACCGGCATCGCGCCCGGCGCGAGTGGCGACGGCGATGGGTTTTTCGACCCGAGCCTCGAGGCCATCAACGGCGGCTACACGAATGCGTTCAACGATTACGCGCGCCGCGACCTGAAATACGAGAACGACCTGTCCTACGACATCCTCACGGCCAACGTGCAGCCCTGGAGCTATGCCAACGTCCAGAACCAATACCTCAACGTGGCCCAGACCCTGAAGTCGGCGATGACGAAGAATCCCTTCCTGAAGGTCTGGATCGCGAACGGCTACTACGACCTGGCCACGCCGTTCTTCGCCACGGAATACACCGTCAAGCACATGGGCCTCGACCCGGCCGTGCGGAACAACATCAAGCTGACCTACTACGAGGCCGGCCACATGATGTATATCCACATGGACTCGATGAAAAAGCTGAAGGCCGACTTCAGCGCCTACATGGCCGAGACCCTGAAGGGCGCCGGGGTCCGCTAACCGGCCGGGTGGCTATTTCTTCGGGTAAGCCTTGCGCAAGGCCTGCGCCACGTTGGCGGGGACGAATTTCTTCACGTCGCCGCCGAGCTTGGCGATCTGCTTGACCAGCGAGGAGCTGGTGTAGCTGTAGGATTCCTTCGGCATCACGAAGATCGTTTCCACCTTGGGCTCGAGGTGGCGGTTCATCAGCGCCATGTTGAACTCGAACTCGAAGTCGGAGAGGGCGCGCAGGCCGCGGATAATGGCGCTGGCTTTTTCCTTGCGGGCGAACTCGACGAGCAGGCCGTCGAAACTCGTCACGCTCACGTTGGGCAGCCCGCGCAGGTTCGCGCGGATGAGCGCGACACGCTTTTCCGGGCTAAACAGGGGCTTCTTGGTCGAATCGATCGCGACGGCCACGCGGACATGGCCGAACAACTTGGCGGCGCGCTGCAGCACGTCGAGGTGACCGTTGGTGAAGGGGTCGAAGGTTCCGGGGTAGATGCAGAGTTTCATGCGGCGGACCGGGGGCAGGATTGCACAGCACCAAGGGATGGCGAGGACGTTTTGTGTCAAATGCGGGTGCGGCGACAGCAAGGGATTGCCAAGGGTGGGGCGGTTGTCTCGACTGGGCGCGTGAAGTTCACCCTGCCCAACGTGCTGACCATTTCGCGCGTCCCGATGATGTTCGTCATCGTGGCCCTGATGTATTCGGACTGGCACGGCGCGGCCACCTGGGCGTTCTGGCTGTTCATCGCCGCGGCCCTGACCGACTGGCTCGACGGCCTGCTCGCGCGCCAGGCCAACCAGGTCTCCTCCTTCGGCCGGTTCATGGACGCGGTCATCGACAAGGTGATGGTCATCGGCCTGATGATTGCGCTGGTGAACGGCGGTTATTTCGAGGGCTATCGTATCACCGCGATGCTGCTGCTGCTGCTGATCATCGCGCGGGAGTTCACCATCTCCGGCCTGCGCATGGCGGCGGCGACGCGGGGCCTCGTGGTCGAGGCCGACGCCGGCGGCAAGGTGAAGACCTTCGTGCAGCTTAATGCCATCGGCTGGCTGCTGGCGGCGCGGATGTTCGCCCGGGATTTCAGCGAACTGTTCGCCGGCAGCGACGACACCATGGTCCGCGTCGTGCACTGGGGTGGCCTCGGCCTTTACGTGCTGTCGGCCGTGCTGACGGTCACCTCCGGCATCTCCTATTTCCGACGGCACGGGCACGTGGTGAAGGATTGAACATGGAATTGCCGGAACCACGCTGGCCGCGGATCTTCTCCACCCGGTTTGCCTGCGCGGTGGCCACGCTGGGTCCGGTCGGCCGGCGGCTGCCGGCGCCGGGCACGTGGGGGTCGCTGGCGGGCCTGGCGTATTTCGTTTTGGTTTTCCGGCATTCGCGCTGGGAGGTGATCTTTGCGTGGACCGTGCTGGCCAGTTATTTCGCCGTCGCGTTTTGCGGCGACGCGGCCCGACGGATCGGCCGGACCGACCCGGGTGAGGTGGTCCTGGACGAGTTCGTCGTCATGCCGCTGGTGTTTCTCGGCTGGCGCGCCGGCTATCCCAGCAGTTGGCCGGAGTGGGTGACGCTGCTGGCGGGGTTCGGCCTGTTCCGCTTCTACGACATCCTCAAGCCGCTGGGCATCGCGCGGCTGCAGCGGTGGCCGGGCGGGTGGGGCATCGTGGTGGATGATTTTGTCGCGGCGCTGGCCGCTTGCGGCACGCTGCACCTCACTGCCGCGCTCTGGGCCTGGCTGCGCTGAGTCAGGGCGCGCGTTTCGGCATCATGGTGTCGCGGACGTTGGCCATGACCTGGCGGAAGGTGATCTCCGCGCGCAGCCGCGTGTTCGTGCCGAAGTCATAACCATCCGGGCCCCACGACGAGCGCAGCCCGAGGCCGATGATCCACTGGGTCTTGGAATTGAAGGTGTATTTCTTGGGCGCATACCACAGCACGCTGGGTTGCAGATAAAAAAAGCTATCCGTCCGGCTCCCGATCAGCGCGGTGGTGGCGTAGGTGGCCGAAAACGTCCACTTGACCTGGCCCAGGTCATAGATGGCGCCGCCGGTGAGCGAGGCGGAGTCGTCATGGGGCTCGTTGGTGCCGAAGCGGCCGAGGGCGGAACTGGCCGTGATGACGTCGAGGCCGACGCTGGCGAAGGTGGTGAGCTTGGGGTTGCGCCGCGAATGCCGTTGGATCGTCAGGCTCGGCTGGTAGTGGTTCTGCCCATCCGTCATGTCGATCGGCGGGGTGCCGTGGGGATGCGAAAAGTTGAAGGCGATGCTGGCCTCGTGCTGCGGGCGGAGCCATTCCTTGAAGACATATTTGGTGCCGATGCGGATCTCGCCGACACCGTAGCCCACGTCCTGGTCGCCGAGCCCGTGGGTGATATAGGTGGCCGCCTCGGAGCTAAGTTCGAAATTGTCGTTCAGCGCCCAGCGCAGGCCCATGTCGGTGCGGAGGTAATCGTGCCGGATCAGGTCGCTGATGTGCGGGTGGAAGATCAGCTTGACGGTGCCAGGCGGATCCAGGTCGGGCAGTTCAAAATCGAACAGGCCGCGGATCTGCGAAAAAAACGGCCGCGGTGGCGCCGGCACAACCGGGTCGGCGGAGGTCGTCTGGGCGTGCGCGGTGAGGCCGAGCAGGGCGAAGAGGAACAGGGAGCGAACCATGGCGTGGGAAGTCAGGGTAGCAGTTGAAGGTTTTCGAGCGGAAGGCGGACCAGCAAGCCTTGTTGCAGCACGTCCACGGACACGACAATGCCCTGCGGGTTCGCGGGATTGTCGACATAGCCCTCGAGGCCGTGCAGCGGCCCGCCCTGCACGCGGACATGCGTGCCCTTGCGGACCAGCGGGTGGATGGCGGCCTCGAAACCGGAGGCGCAGATGAGCTTCACGGCCTCCAGCTGGCGCAGGAAGACCTCCTCGTTCTCGACCAGCATCGCCCGGACCAGCAGGTCCTGCTGGTAGATACGGTCCTTGCGGGCGGGCTCGAGCCGGGCGAACACGTAGCCGGCAAAAAGTGGCTTGGTGAAGGTCTTCTTTTGCGTGCCATAGCGGCGCACGCTTTGGATGAGCGCCAGGTAGTGCGCGAATTGTTCGCGCGCCATCAGGTCGGCGAATTTTTTCTCGCACCGTGGCCTGGTATGACAGGCAAACCAGCGCGGGCTGGCGAAATCGGGCAGGTGCTGGCCCATGCTCAGAGCTTGGCGAGCAACCGCAGGGCCTCCCCATAGCCCGGGAAGCCCTTCCCGGAAACCATCGCGATGCAGGCGCCGGCGGTCATGGACTTGCGGCGGAATTTCTCGCGCTTCTTGATATCGGAAATATGGACCTCGACGGCGGGCCGGCCGGCAGCCTTCAGGGCGTCGTGCAGGGCGATGCTGGTGTGGGAGTAGGCGCCGAAGTTGACGATGAAGGCGTCGACGCCGCGGTCGGTGAGGGCGTGGATCTTGTCCACCAGCGCACCCTCGTGGGCCGACTGGAAGAACACGGTTGAGCAACCGAGGCGCTTCGCCTCGGTGCGGATGAATTTCTCCAGGTCGGCCAGCGTGGCGGTGCCGTAGATCCCCGGTTCGCGTTTGCCGAGGCGGTCAAGGTTGGGGCCGTGGAGGATGGCGATTTTCACAGGAGGAGGTCACCACGAAACACACGAAATACACGAAAGGTGAAGTTCATTTCGTGTGTTTGGTGTATTTCGTGGTGGTCACAAGGGATTGTCGGTTTCGATGAATTCCCAGGGCAGGTGGAATTTCTTGGCCAGCTCGGCCGCGAGCGCCTTCACCCCGTGCACCTCCGTGGCGTAGTGGCCGCAGCAGATGAGGTTGAGCCGGTGCTCCTCGGCGTAGTTGAACCACTCCTCGCGGAGCTCGCCGGTGATGAGCGTATCGACGCCGGCGGCGACCAGTTGCGGCACGGCGCTGTTGCCGCTGCCGCTGCAGAATGCGACCTGCTTGGGGACGGCGGGACCGCAGTCGATGGTGGTGACCCGCGGGTAGAGCTCCTCGAGGCGGGCGCACAGCTGGGAGCGCTTGAGCTTGTTGGGGGCGATCCAGCCGATGAACTCGCCTTCATGCGGGAGGAACTGGCGCTTGGGTTTCAGGCCGAGCTGGCGGGCGAGGATGACGTTGTTGCCGAGTTCGTCGTGGGCGTCGAGCGGGAGGTGGCTGGAGTAAACGGCGCAGTTGCCGCGGACGAGGGCGGCGAAGCGGCTGTAAACCGGGCCGGTCAGCGGCTGGACGCCGCCCCAGAACAGGCCGTGGTGCACGAGGAGGAAATCCACACCTCGCTCGGCGGCGCGCTCGAACGGCACCAACCCCGCATCCACCGCCGCGCCGATGCGGGTCACGCGGCCGTCGTTGGCGACCTGCAGGCCGTTGTGCGCGCCGGGAAAGTCCCGGAACGCCGCCCGGCGGGTGCGTTTGTCGCAATAATCGACGAGTTGCTGGAGCGAGGCCATGTCGCAGATTGAGGGGCGGGGCGGGGCCGCGCAAGTGGACGTTTACGGGTTGCCAGACGGCGGCTGCTTCCCACCGTTGGGGCCATGGCAGCCGTCAAAAAGCAGAACCCGATCGACCTCATCGCACAGGCCACCGAGGCTTTCCCCCACCGGCCGAGCTGGGACGAGTATTTCATGGCCACGGCCAAGCTCATCGCCTCGCGGTCCAACTGCGAGCGGTTGAACGTCGGCTGCATCATCGTCACCGGCGGCGCGCGCAAGAACCGCCTCGTGGCCGCCGGCTACAACGGCTACCTGCCAGGCACGCCGCACGCCTCGCGCATCCGCGACGGCCACGAGCAGGCCACGGTCCACGCCGAGCAGAACGCCATCGCCGACGCCGCCCGCCGCGGTTCGAGCGTGGACGGCTGCACGGCCTACGTGACGCACTTCCCGTGCATCAATTGCGCCAAGATCCTCGCGGCCGCCGGCATCGCCGAGATCCGCTACCACGAGGATTACCACAACGATCCGCTGGTCGCGCCCATCCTGAATGATGCGGGCGTGAACATCACCAAGCTCTGAGCGCCGGGCGCCCGGCGTCCACTCCCCGATGAAGGAACGCCGCACCGCGCGCAAAGCCGACCGCCTCGCCGGCCAGCTGCTGCTGGCGCACCCGGCGCTGCGCGATCCGAACTTCAAGCGCACCGTCATCCTCCTGTCCGCGCATGACGCCGACGGGGCGATGGGCGTCGTGCTGAACCGCCCGCTGGACAAGCAGCTGGGCGAAGTGAACGCCGAGTTCGCGTTCGGCCTGCTCGCCGGAGTCCCGGTCTACGCCGGCGGGCCGGTCGAGCCCGAGCAGCTCATCATCGTTTCCTGGCAGTGGCTGGAGGCCGACCATGCCTTCCAGCTGCACTTCGGCATCGACCCCGACAAGGCCCGGGACCTGGTCGGATCGCCCGGCGTGACCCTCCGGGCATTCCTCGGCTATGCCGGCTGGGGCAAGGGGCAGCTCGAAAGCGAGATGAAGCACGACACCTGGCTGGTCTCCACGGTCGAGGGCGAGATCCTCGGCTACAGCGATGGCGTCGCGCTCTGGCGCCAGATTCTGGGATCGATTGATCCGGAACTGAAGCTGATGGCGGACGAGCCCGAGGATCCGACCGTCAACTAATCGCAGCGGCGGCCGCTTCAGCCGAACGGTTGGTCGAGGGATGGGCTTTGGGGCGTGAAGAACTCCGGCCCGTGCTCGGTGATGTGCAGGCAGTCTTCGAGGCGGATGCCGAACTCACCATAAATGGCGATGGTCGGCTCGTCGCTGAAACACATGCCCGGCTGGATGGGGGTCCGGTTGCCGCGGACGAAGTTCGTCCATTCGTGGTAATCGAGACCGATGCCGTGGCCGGTGCGGTGGGGCAGGCCGGGCAGCCGGTAGTCCGGGCCAAAGCCGGCCTTGGTGATGACTGCGCGCGCGGCGGCATCGACATTTTCGCAAGGCGCCCCGATCTTGACCGCGGCAAACGCGGCGTCCTGCGCCTCGCGCTCGATGTTCCAGATGTCCCGCTGGCGCTGCGTCGGCCGGCCGAAGACAAAGGTGCGGGTGATATCGGATTGGTAGCCGTCCAAGGTGCAGCCGCCGTCCATGAGGACGACGTCGCCTTCCTGGAGCACCTGCGGCGTGATGCTGCCGTGGGGGAAGGCGGTGAACTTGCCGAAGCTGCAGAAGATCCCGCCCTCGGCGCCGCCGAGCGCGGCGATGGCCGCGGCGCAATTGCCCGCGAATTCCGGCTGCGGCATGCCCTCGCGCACCGTGAGCCAGGTGGCGCGGTAGGCGGCGAGCGCAATCTCATTGGAGCGCTTGAGCAGCGCGATTTCCGCGGGAGACTTGAACATCCGGCAACCGGCGGTGACGGGGTCGGCGCTGACGTAATCGAAGGCCGGCGCCTCGCGCCGGATACCGTCGAACAGGAAGAAGCGCACGCGTTCCTCCATGCCGATGCGGCCGGTGCGGAGGCCGCGGTCGTGGAAAATCTCCGCCACGCGCTTGTAAGGACTCTCGTCTTCTTCCCAGGTGCGCACGTCACGGCCAAGTTTGATGAGCTCGCGGGCGCGCTCCTCCTCGAACTTCGGGCAGACATAGGCCGGTTCGCCCGTGGCGGGAATGACCACGGCGAACATGCGCTCGCTGTTGCTCCACCGGATGCCGGTGAAGTAATGGAAGCTCGAGCCCGGCTCGAGATAGATGGCGCCGATCTTGTGCTCAGCCATGAGCTGCTGGGCCCGGGTGATGCGGGCGCGGCGTTCGTCGAGGGTGATGGGAGCGACGCCGTCGGTCATGCGGCGGAGCGCGCGGATGGACTCGGGCAGGGCGGCCGGGGCGGTCGGCGCACTGGTCATGTTCTGGGCTTGGGCGGACGAGCCGCCCAGCAGGGCGGCGCCGGTGGCGCCGGCGGAGAGGCGAATAAAGGCTCTGCGGTCAAGGCACATGGGATTGGGGGGCTGGGACGAGGCTGCCGACACGGCCTCCCAAGACGAGTCCTAATGGGCAATGGCTAGGTAGTTAGGGAATCGGGCCCAACGCCGCTTTCGCGTTTTCGCCGGCGGCCCGCCCGGGAGAAATCTTTTCCTTTGACAGGGTAGGCCGCCGCCATCTTCTTCCTTAGTTTTTATGAAAGTCGTCTCCTCCATCAAATCCGCCAAGATGCGTCACCCGGCCTGCCAGGTCGTTCGGCGCAAGGGCAAGATCTACGTCATCAACAAAGTCGAACCGCGTTACAAGGCGCGCCAAGGCTAATTAATCCCCTCTTTACCGTGAAGAACGAAGGCCATCCCGCTCTCAACAACGTCTGCTTCCTCGACATCGGAACAGGCAAGAAATTCCTGACCAAGTCCACGATGAAGTCCGCCCGCACCGAGAAGATCGACGGCCAGGACTACTTCGTCATCGTGCGCGACGTCACCATGGACTCGCATCCCGCCTACACCGGCGAGAAGCGCATGGTCGACACCGCCGGCCGCGTGGAGAAGTTCACCACGAAGTTCAAGCGCGCCACCAAGGTCAAGTAAGCCGGCTTTCAGCCTGCTCCCCGAAGCCCTCCCATGGCGGAGGGCTTTTTTGTGTCACCCCGAAATACACGAAACCCACGAAAAAGTGTAGGCACGGGGTAATTTCGTGTGTTTCGTGTGTTTCGTGGTGCCGCCCCGGTTAATCATCTTCGACTGTGATTCGACGCTCAGTGCCATCGAGGGCATTGACGAGCTGGCGCGCGCGCGCGGCCCGCAGGTGTTCGCCGAGGTCGAGGCCATGACGACCGCCGCCATGGAGGGCAAAATCGCCGTCGAGGATGTTTTTGCCCGCCGCTTGGCCATTATCCAGCCGCGTCGTGCCGATGTCGCCGCGGTCGCCCGACTGTATATCGAACGCGTGGAGCCCACGGCGCTTGCAACCATCGCCCAGCTCAAGGCGGCCGGCTGGACGCCCTTGATCCTGAGCGGCGGCTTCCGCCAGATTATCGAGCCGCTGGCGGCCCATCTCGGTATCGCGCGGATCGAAGCGGTGGATTTGGCTTTCGACGTCGCGGGCAGCTATGCCGGCTATGATGCCAAATTCCCCACGACGCGTTCCGGCGGCAAGCCCGAATTAATCACCGCGCTCCAACGCGAACTGGCTCCGGCCCGCACGGTCATGGTGGGCGACGGGGCGAGCGACCTCGAGGCCAAGCCCGTGGTGGATCTCTTCGTCGGTTTCGGGCGCTACACCCCGCGCGCCAAGGTGAAGGCCGGGGCGCACGCCTTCATCAACAGCCTGGCCGAGCTGCCAGCCCTGCTCAAGGGATGAGCTTTCCGCGCGACCTGTCCGCTTATGCCGATCCCGCGAATGCGGGAATGTGGGAGGTGATCAAGTCCCGCGCCGCGGCCGAGCCGTTCAACGTGGTGGTGACAGCCATCTTCGCCCTGGCGGTGCTGCACACTTTTTTCTGCCCGAAACTGATGCACGCAGCGCATGCCGCACCGCCCGGCAGCCCGCGCGCCCGGGTCCTGCACGTGCTGGGCGAAGTCGAGATGGTGTTCGGCCTTTGGGTGGCGGTCCTGGCCGTGGTATTTCTCTGGGCGAAGGGTGCCGGCGCGCTGGGGCATTATTTCAGCGGTGTCAGTTTCACTGAGCCGCTCTTCGTGATCGTCATCATGGTGCTGGCCTCGACCCGGCCGGTCATGCGGCTGGCCGAGCAAAGCCTGCGGCTGGTGGCATCGTTGGGCGGCGGCCGGCCGGTGGCGTGGTGGCTGTCGATCCTGACGGTCGCGCCACTGCTGGGCTCGGTCATTACCGAGCCGGCGGCCATGACCATCGCGGCGCTGCTGCTGGCGAAGCAATTCTATGACCTGAAGCCGTCGCCCAAGCTGATGTATGCGACGCTCGGGCTGCTCTTCGTGAACATCTCGATCGGCGGCACGCTCACGCACTTCGCGGCGCCGCCGGTGCTGATGGTGGCGGCCCCGTGGGGCTGGGACATCGTTTACATGTTCACCCATTTTGGCTGGCACGCCGTCGCGGGCATCGTGATGTCCAATGTCGTTTATCTGCTGGTATTCAAATCCGAGCTGCTCGCGCTGCGGGCTCCGGCCGCCGCGGGCGGCGGCGAGACGCCGGTGCCGATCTGGGTGACGCTCGTGCATCTGGCCTTTCTCGGTTTCACGGTCTGGGCCGCGCATTATCCCGTGTGGTTCATCGCCGGCTTTGCGGTCTTTGTCGGGTTCGTCCGATTGACCGCCCGGCATCAGGACCAGCTGGCATTTCGCAGTCCGCTGCTCGTGGGATTCTTCCTGGCCGGGCTGGTGGTTCACGGCGGCTTGCAAGGCTGGTGGATCGAGCCGGTGCTCGGCGGCCTCGGCAAGGTGCCATTGTTTGCGGGGGCCATGATCCTGACGGCGTTCAATGACAACGCCCTCATCACATACCTGGCCACGCTGGTGCCCAACTTCACCGAGGAATTGAAGTTCGCCGTCGTGTCGGGCGCCGTCACCGGCGGCGGGCTGACTGTGATCGCCAACGCGCCGAACCCCGCGGGGCAGTCGATCCTGCAACGTTACTTTCCCGACGGCGTGTCGCCACTCGGCCTGCTGCTCGGCGCGCTCGCGCCGACGCTGCTCGTGGCGTTCTCGTTCATGGTGCTGTGAGGGTAGGGCGGGGACTCCGCTCCCCGCCGAGGCGCGGAACGGAGTCCACGCCCTACCTGCCGCTTACGGGAACAACCCGCGCTTGGCCTTGGCTTCAGCGACCCGGCTGATGCCGAGCACGAGGGCAGCCGTGCGGTGGCTGCAGTTGTATATCTTCTTCGTCTCGTCGACCGAGGCCTTCGCCTTGGCGAGCATGCGGTGCAATTTGTCAAAAACCTCGTTCTTCGTCCAATAGTAGTTCTGCAGGTTCTGCAGCCACTCGAAGTAGGAGACGATGACGCCGCCCGAGTTGCAGAGCACATCGGGAATGACCAGGATGTCACCGCGGTCGCTGAGGATCTGGTCGGCCTCGTTGGTCGTCGGGCCGTTGGCGCCCTCGGCGAGGATGCGGCACTTGAGCTTGGCGGCGTTCTGGGCGGTGATGACGCGCTCGAGGGCGGCGGGAATGAGGACGGTGCAGGGCAGTTCGAGGAGCTGCTCGTTGGTGACGGTCTCGCCACCGGGGAAACCTTGCAGGGATTTGTTGGCGGCGACGTAGGCGAGGGCGGCCTTGAGATCAATGCCCTTGGGATTGTAGACGCCACCGGTGAAGTCGGAGATGCCGGTGATCTCGGCGCCCCAGTGGTAGAGGGCGAGGGCGGCCTCGCTGCCGACATTGCCGAAGCCCTGGATGACGATGGTGGTCTTCTCGGCCGGGATGCCCAGGTCCTGCAGGTAGGCCTTCACGAACCAGGCCACGCCTTCGCCCGTGGCCTCGCGGCGGCCGAGCGAACCGCCGAGCGCGATGGGCTTGCCGGTGATGACGCCGGGGTCGAAGTGCCCCTTGTGGTTGGAATAAGTGTCCACCATCCACGCCATGACTTGCTCGTTGGTGCCGACGTCGGGTGCAGGGATGTCCACATTGGGTCCGATGAAGGGCAGGATCTCCTGCATGTAGCGGCGGGAAAGGCGCTCCAGTTCGGTCGGCGACATGTCGCGGGCGTTGACGACGACGCCGCCCTTGGCGCCGCCGTAGGGCAGGCCGGCGAGCGAGCATTTCCAGCTCATCCACATGGCCAGCGCGGCGACCTCGCCGAGCGTGACGTCCTGGTGGAAGCGGATGCCTCCCTTGGCCGGGCCGGTGGAGAGGTTGTGCTGCACCCGGTAGCCTTCGAAGATCTCGACCTTGCCGCTGTCCATGCGGACGGGCATCGAGACGACGACGCAGCGGCGGGGTCGCTTGGTGCGTTCGCGGAGTCCTGCTTCCATGCCGAGAAAGTCGGCGGCAGCGTCGAACTGGGTGCAGGCCTGCTGAAACACAGGCGAATTGTAGATCGTTTGGTTAAGAGCCATGGGGAATGAGGGCAAGGGGATGCCCAGGGGTTTGTTTTGCCGCAGGTTGCGTTATTCGGGGGCGTTTAGCAATTGGCATCGAATTCAATGAAACTATCTAATCACTAATGAAGTCTGCATGATTTATGGGGACCTTCGGTCGATTTATCTCGTGGTTGTCGCACAAGCTTATCTTTGGGGCGGTCCTTGCCGTGGTCGGGCTGGCCGGTTTCGGCTTCTGGGTCTACCTCCGCGACCAGGTGGACTTCGACGTGCGCCGGCTGGAGATCGTCCGGGCCCTGACCGGTGAGACGACCAAGCTCAAGGCGGCGCTGTCCGACGTCGAGGCCCGGATGGCGGCGGCGCGCGTCGAGATCAGCGCCCAGCAGGAACGCGCCGCCCAAGCCGCAAAGGTGGCTCGGGACCTGGAGAGCCTTAGTGGCGGCCTGAATCGGCTGACCACAGACTCGGCGCAACTGAAGGAGAACGACGAACGGCTGGCGCGCATGAAACAGATGGAGGCGGATTCGCTCCAGCGCGTCGCCCAGTTGCAGGACGGCCTGAAGCGCACGCAATGGGAAAAGGACGGCCTTGAGATCGCGCTCGGCCGGATGCAAGTGCAGCTTAAGTCGGTCGAGGAAAACAAATCGAAGGTGCTGCATTATATCCGCGAAGCGTGGGCGCAGCACGGACCGTATGTGTTGCTGATCGTCGGGCTTTACTTCCTCGGGCCGCCGCTCGGCCGGATTTTCCTCTATGCGGTCTTCGCGCCGTTTGTGTCGGGACGGGCGCCGGTGCTGCTCGGCACGGCGACGGAAGCGCAGCTGGGAATCACGACGAGCCGCTCGTCAATGGACATGGCGCTGGGGCCGGGCGACACGCTGTGGGTGAAGGAGAGATTCCTGCAGGCCTCGGACGAGGGGCTGAGCAAACGCACCAAGACCGTGCTCGATTGGGGCATGCCGCTCACCTGCGTGGCGGCCGGGCTCACCGAGCTCATCGAAATGGCGAACCCGACGACCGAGGTGACCTACCGCGCCACTTTTTCCAGCCAGGAAAATCCCAACACCGAGCTGGTGCTGGTCTCGGTGCCGCCCGGCGCTTCCCTGGTGTTGCGGCCGAGCTTCCTTGCCGGGGCGGTCGGAATCGGCGGCGGGAAGGTCAACATCCGGCGGCACTGGCGGCTGTTCAAGATGCAGTCGTGGGTGACGGGGCAGTTCCGTTACTTTGAATTTGTCGGCCCCTGCCGTCTGCTGGTGGCCGGGAGCCGCGGCGTGCGCGCGGAGGTGCTGACGCCCATGCCCGGCAACCTGGCGCCGGCCCGGCGCACAAACCAGGACGCGACCATCGGCTTCACCCCGGGCCTGGCCTACCGGCCGGTGCGGGCGGAGACGTTCTGGGCATATTTCCGCGGCATGAACCCGCTGTTCGACGACCTCTTCGAGGGGGAGGGAGTGTTTCTCTGCCAGGAAACCTCGGCCAAGGGCCCGCAGGAGCAGGTCCGGAAATTCTGGGCCGGCCTGTGGGGCGGGGTGCTGCGGATCTTCGGGCTGTAGGCGCGTTGCGTTTCCTGGTTTCTTGGATTCTGAATAGAGCCCATGTCCCTTTTCCAGCTGAAGTCCGATTACCAGCCGACGGGCGACCAGCCGGCCGCCATCGCGAAGCTGGTGCAGTCGTTCCGGGCGGGGAACAAGGACCAGACGCTGCTCGGAGTGACCGGCTCGGGCAAGACGTTCACCATGGCGAACGTCATCGCGCAGCTCGACCGGCCGGTGCTGATCATCTCGCACAACAAGACCCTCGCGGCGCAGCTCTACTCGGAGTTCAAGGGTTTCTTCCCCGAAAACGCCGTCGAATACTTCGTCAGCTACTACGACTACTACCAGCCCGAGGCCTACGTGCCGTCGAGCGACACCTTCATCGAGAAGGATTCCTCCATCAACGAGGAGATTGAGCGGCTGCGCATCTCGACGACCAGCTCGCTGGTCAGCCGGCGCGACGTGATCGTCGTGGCGAGTGTCTCGTGCATCTACGGCCTCGGTTCGCCCGAAGATTTCGCCGCGATGCGCATCGCGCTCACCCGCGGCGGCAGTTTTAACCGCAACAAGTTCCTCGAGCGCCTTGTCGAGAACCTCTACGAGCGGAACGACTACGAGCTAAAGCGCGGGGCGTTCCGCGTCCGCGGTGACACGGTGGACGTAATGCCGGCCTACCTGGAGCACGGCCTGCGGGTGGAGTTCTTCGGCGACGAGATCGAGGCCCTGACGGAATTCGAGCCGGTGAGCGGCGCCATCTTGCGCAAGATCGACCAGTTCGACCTCTATCCGGCCAACCAATACGTAACGACCAAGGGCCGGCTCGACCATGCCATCGGCGCGATCAAGGCCGAGCTAGACGAGCGCGTGGCCTTCTTCGAGAAGAACCAGCAATATCTCGAGGCGCAGCGCGTCCGCATGCGGACGAACTACGACCTCGAGATGCTGCAGGAGATGGGCTTTTGCAGCGGCATCGAGAACTACTCGGCGCACCTGACGGCGCGGAAGCCCGGCGATCGCCCGTTCTGCCTGATTGATTTCTTTCCGAAGGATTTCCTGCTGATGGTGGACGAGAGCCACGTGAGCATCCCGCAGATCGGCGGGATGTATAACGGTGATATCGCCCGCAAAAAGACCCTCGTGAACTTTGGCTTCCGGCTGCCGTCGGCGCTCGACAACCGGCCGCAGAGCTTTGCGGAGTTCCAGGCGATCACGGGCCAGACGCTCTACGTGTCGGCCACCCCGGCGGCATTCGAGCTGGAGCGCTCGAAGGTTATCGCCGAGCAGGTGATCCGCCCGACCGGCCTGCTCGATCCGTTGATCACTCTGCGCACCACGAAGGGCCAGGTGGAGGACCTGATCGGCGAGTGCCGCAAGGCGGTGGAACAGGGCGAGCGCGTGCTGGTGACCACGCTGACCAAGCGCCTCTCGGAGGACCTGACGACCTTCATGCGCGAATCGAAGATCCGCGTGGAATATCTCCACTCCGACATCGACGCCCTTGAGCGCGTCGAGATCCTCCGCAATCTCCGCCAGGGCAACTTCGACGTGCTCATCGGCATCAACCTCCTGCGCGAGGGGCTCGATCTGCCGGAAGTCGCGCTCGTCGCCGTGCTCGATGCGGACAAGGAGGGTTTTCTCCGCAGCGCCACCAGCCTCATGCAGACCGCGGGCCGCGCGGCGCGGCATGAGAAGGGTCGCGTGATCTTCTACGCCGACGTCGTGACGGAGTCCATTCGGCGGACTGTCGACGTCGTGACGCGGCGCCGGGAGAAGCAGCTGGCTTACAATGCCGAGCACGGCATCACGCCCCGCAGCGTTAAGCGCGGCGTCCAGGCCAGCCTGCACACCTATGACGGCAGCGGCACGGAGGCGACGCTCGCCGTGGCCGAGTCAGCGGACGACGTGGCGGCCGTCATCGCCGAGCTGGAGGACGATATGCAGGAAGCGGCCAACAAGCTGGAGTTCGAGCGCGCCGCGCTGCTGCGCGACCAGATCAATTCCCTCAAGTCAGGCGACTTCAAGACCACCGGCCGCACCGAGGCGGTTCAGGTGGGCAACAAGAAACGCCGGCGGTGAGCGCGAGCCGCCGGGCTATTTCAGGTCGAAGGGCAGGGTGACGCGCACGTTCACCGGCTGGCCGTGCGCGACGGCCGGCTTGAATTTCCACTTTGCCGCCGCCGCGAGGCACAGTTTGCCGAGATCGTTCTGGTCGAACTTGCTCATGCCCGAAGCCGTGATGCGGATAACCTTGGGGTCCCTGACCTGACCGGTGCGGTCGACGGTGGCTTCGATTTCGATGAAGGCTTTTTCCGTGGCGAGATTACCCGGCACATCCGGCTGGACCATGGTGATGGGCACCGGGCGGGACTCCAACTGGTCGACGGGGGTCAAGCCATCGACGGAAACCAACTGCGCGTGAAGGGCGAGAGTGACGCCACCCTCCAGGCGGCCACGCACCATGCCCGGCTGGTAGCCCGGGAGAATGAGCTGGTAGCGGGCTTCGCCGGGCGCCAGGTCCGGCAGCACGAGTGGCGTCGTGCCCAGTCTGGTGTCGCCTTGCATGACTGCGGCTCCGGCCGGGACGCTGGTGATCTTCACGGTCGCCTGAGGAAAGATCCACGCGCTCTGGGCGGTGCTGTTCCGCGCCACCGCGACGGATTCACTGTGCGGCGCCCAGCCGGGACGCGTGTAGGTCACGGTGTAGTCGCCCGGCACGAGATCGGAGAACGTGGCCGGCGTCTGGCCGGAATGCCGCGCCTCCGGCGCGACCGTGAATGAGTTGGCCGGGCGTACTTCAAAGGTCGCGCCGGCGGGTTCGCTCGTGATCGTGAGGCCGCCGGTGATCCGGGTGAGTTGCACCAGGGCGGGTTCCGCGGTGGCGTCCTCTTTGACCTGCACATGAAATTCCGCGGGGTCGTAACCGGCGAGCGTCACCTGCACGGCGTAATCGCCGGTGCGGATGTCCTCGAAGGTCGCGGGACTCGGCCGCGGCGCCAGGGCGCCGACGGTGACCATGGCGCCGGCCGGTTCGGCGGTGATGACGATCCGTCCGCGGGCATTGGCCCGGCGGGCGGCGGCTTGGGTCTGCGCTTCATTTTCCGCCTGGGCCCGGGCGGCTTCGGTGGCGGCGAGTCGCTGGGTCATGTTAAGTTCGAATTTCTTGCGCTCCGCGGCTTCCTGGCGGGCCTTCTGCTCAGCCAGCTGGGCGCGTTCCGCTTCATCGTGCAGGCGTTTTTCAGTGCGAGCCTTCTCCGCGAGGCGTTCCGTTTCCACTTCCTGTTGGTGTTGGACGTAGAAATAGCCGCCGATGGCGAGCGTCGCGGCCACACCGAGGCCGATGAGCACGGAGGGTTTCTTGTGAAAGGGCGGGGCGCTGACCTCGGGCTCGGATTCGACGGTCGCGGCCACCGGGACCGGCTTGGGCACGACGGGTTGGACGGGAGCCGGAGCCGGCGGGATCGCGACCGCCGGTTTGGTCTCCACGCGCGGCGAAACGGAAATAATCACGGGCTCGGGTTTGGCGAGAACGGCCACCGCGGGCGCGGACTCGGTCTTCGCTGCCACCGGGACGGCTGGCATAGTGGCAACCGACATGGGCGGCCTCGTGAGTTCGGACGGCAATATCGCGGGGGCTGCTTCGGTCTTGCGCTCCGCGACATCGAGCCATTCCGCATGCCAGGGGGCCGGGCCCGCGGGCGCTGTTGCCAGCATATGGAGAAATCCCAAACACATGGGGGACAGGTCAGCCGCCTCGGCGGGCGGGGCGAAAGTCAGTCCGGCCGCCTCGCACCACGCCGGGTAGTCGGGGATGACCGGTGTCAGGTCCAGGGCAATGGCTAGCTGTGTGGCGAACCACTGCTGCTGCGCCGGTAGTCCGCTGCAAAACAACGCCGTGGGCACGCCGCTCGCCTGCAGGCCGGCGAGTTCTGCCTTCAAGGCCGGCGCGAGCCGGGCGGCGATATGCGGTCCCGCCTCGGTGAAGTCGTATTGATCCGCGAAGAACAGTTTCTGGGCCGAACCGCGCAGCTTCAGGCTCAACGTTTCCTGCACCGCTGCGGCGATCTGGTCGATGTTGAGCGAGACCGGGACGGAAGCCAGCACTCCGGCCCGGCCGATCAGCAACGCTTGCGAGCGGTCCGCGCCAATTTCCAGCAGCAGGGTGGGAGTGGTGACGAGTTTGACCAGCGCGCCGGCGTCATGGTGGATCGCCGAGACCAACCGGCCGGGCTTCAAGTCCAGGGTGTCCAGCTGGTCCAGGATTTCGCTCCGGTCGCGGGCGGTGGCAAAGGCGGCCAGCCAGGGCGTATCGGTCGGGGCCGTGCCATCGCGGGCCTGCGTGGCGGCGAACCAGGCGGATTCGCGCGCCATCTGGCCGGCGATCTGCCGCACACCCAGCAGGGCCGGGTGATTGCGCGCCTCCGCCGGGGTGGTCCGGTGGATGACTTGGGAGCGTGAGCGGAGCGCGCACACCACGCGGGCGTCGGCTCCCGTGAAAATTGTCCGCAAGGCTTCCTCGATGCCCGCCGGGTCCCCCAGCTCAACTTCGCCCATCGCCTCCACACAGCGACTGCCAGGGGCGCCGACGCAGCGGGCCAGCCGCAGCGTAAAGTCGGTTTGCTCCAGGTAGAATGAAGTCGAGGTCGGAGCGGAAGTGTCGGTCATGGGGTGGTGGTGAGTGCGCGGGTCGGGCGGACATCGATAACGGCGGTTCCGGGAAATTCCATCCATGACGGAGCGCGCGGCGGGATTTACGGGAATTTCAATTCCGAGGGCTGGCCTTATCCCGCGATCCCTTTAATTCAGTGTCTGTCCCAGTCCGCACCTTGTGTCATACCGCATCATGACGAACAAAATTCTTTTCCTGAAAAAGCTCCCGGCGGAGACGCGCGGCACGGCGGTAGTGTTGACGGAAACGGCTTTCTACTGGCGGTGCTTCACCACGGAACCGGAGTGGGAGGAGGCCCTGCAAAAAGAGCATTTCAGCCTGATCGTGGTCGATCATCGCGCCGCGCCGGGCGATCCGCTGGCCTGCATCGAGCAATTGCAGGAGCTGAAGCACGACGCCCCGACCTTCCTGCTCAGCGCCCAGGAACTCGATCTGCCGCGGGTGATCAAGGCGATCCGGCTCGGCGTGAAGGATCTTTTCCATCCGCCGGTCGACCTCAAGGCGATCATCGAGCGGGTCCAAGAGGTGGTGCAGCCCGATGTGGCGCCGCGCGGCCTGGAGCAATGGAGCGAGTTTCTGATGCTGCTGGCCGAGGGCACCCCGCCGGCCAAGGCCGCCCCGGGATCGGGCGGCGGCGACGTGGCTCTCAAGCTTTCGCTGGCCTGCCAGCAGCGCGATGAATTGGCGGCCGAGCGCAACCAGCTGCGCCAAACCGTGACGGACGCCCAGCAGCGACTGGCCGAACTGGAAAAGGAAAACGGCCGCCTCACGGCGGAAGGCAAAAGCCACGCCAAAGCCGACGCTGAGATTGCGGCCCTGCAGGAAAAATTGGAGGCCGAGGAACTCATGCATGCGCAGACCCGTCAGAAAGGCGGCACGATGCCCGCCATGCCCATCAAATCGCGGGTCGTCGAGGCCCCGCCCGGGAAGATCGAGAAGGACCGGGCCGTGCTGGCCGAGGAAAAGCGGAAATTTGTGGAAGAGATGAAGGCTGCGCAGTCCGCCAGCGAGCAAGCGGTCGCTGACCTGGCCCGTCGCGAGCAGGAACTGGCGGAAAAGCAGCAGGCGCAGGCGGAAGCTTCCGCCCGGTTCGACGCGGAAATGGAGGAATTCGAGGCCGCCCAGTTGCTGGCCGACCAAGCTCAGACCCATGTCGATGAAGTGGTCGCGTCCTTGCACCAAGCCGCCGAAAAACTGAAGGCGCGCGAAGCGCGGGTGGCCCAGGCCGAAAAGGAACTGGCGGTGCTGGCGGCCCGGACCGGTTCGGGCTCTCCCGTCGGGTGAGGCGCGCCGGCCCCCGCGGATTTACTCCGGCAGCGAGTCGTCGCCCCGGCCGCTCTGGCGGCACTCGTTCATGACGCGCAGCCAGATCTCGCGCAGATCGAAGAGGCGGGGCAGGGCGTATTCGCGGTAACGCATGGCCAGCGGCGTCTCGGCGACATCGGGCTGGCTCAGGCGCGCGAGCGTGAGGTTGAGTTCCTTCAGCGCGCGCTTGAAGAGGCAGACGGCCAGCGTGTAGTCGCCCATCTCGAGCGCCTGCACGGCCTGCAGGGCCTGTTCGTTGCCGCGGTAGAGCAGGGCCTGGAGCGTGATGCCTAGGGCGGCGGGCACGCGCTCGGGCTGGGCCGCCACGCGTTCCCAGTGAGCCAGCAGGCTCACGTAGAGCGCGCGGGTGGAAATGTAGACCGGGTTGCGGTGCAGGGTGTAGGGATCCCAGTCGCCGGCAAACACCTCGTCGGCCTCCTCATCCTTGGTCTCGTCTTCGGTGGCGCTCTCGGGCGTCTCGGCGAGTTCCCAACCCATGCGCCGGGCGGCCTCGTCGATGCGGTCGATGGCCTCGGGCAACTGGTCGTAGTGCTTTATATAATCGCGGACGGCGGCCTCCTGCGTGGCCAAATACTTCTGCCAATCCAGCTCGGTCCAGGCGAGCTCGCCGCGATCTTCCCAGTCGTTATCGAACAACCCGTCGGAATCAGAATTGGTCATGTAATGAAGGACACCTTGCGGCGTCAGGGCCAAACAGTGCTTAGACCATGCCCGCTGGCAAATAAAATTCCCGGCCGGGTTCCGGAGGTAGGGTCGCCGCTTGGCGGCGGACTGGGCGTGCCTCGAAAAAATGGACACCAATTTAGGCGGCTTTGATGTCGTTTAGTTTTTGTTGGTTTTCGAAGGCCACAGGGGAGATTTGACCGAGCGAGCTGTGGCGCCTCGTCGGGTTATAAAACGTCTCGATATAATCGAAGACGGCAAGCTCGGCGTGCTGCCGGCTGGCAG
>JANYAM010000220.1 GCA_025361365.1 Opitutus sp.
GGAGTCGATGTAGAAGTCGCCGGTCAGCGGGTCGCCGCGGCTGAGCAACCAGGCACAGATGGAGCGGCCGATCTGCGCGACCTCCATCGAGTGCGTGAGCCGGGTGCGGTAGAAATCGTATTCGCCGCTCAGGAACACCTGGGTCTTCGACTGGAGCTTGCGGAAAGCCTGCGCGTGGATGATGCGGTCGCGGTCGATCTGGAACGGGCTGCGATAGTCGGTCTTGCGGGCGGTGCCCCACTCCTGCAGGTCGAAGGCGTTGTAGAATCGGTTCTGCGGCATATTCGTTTCGACAGAAGCACGGGATTTCGCAGGATGCCAGCCTTATGGATGGTCAACCTTGTGGGAGGGGCTTTACGCCCCGATTCTCCGACAAGCGAAAACCATCGGGGCGTAAAGCCCCTCCTACAGTGACAATCATTTTTCCTATGCGTAACTCACGTCCCCTTCTGTTCCTGGCGGCCCTGTGTGTCGCCAGTCTGCCCGTCCTGCGCAGCGCTGAGCCGGCCGCCCCGACCCCGATCACCGCCGCCGACTTGTTCAACATCAAGACGGTCGAAACCCCGGCCCTCTCACCCGACGGCAAGTGGGTCGCCTACGTTGTCCGCTCCATTGAAAGGACGACCGTGTCCTCCGAAGCCTCGGCGAAGGAGGACTGGATTTACCGCACGCAGCTATGGCTCGCCGCCACGGACGGCCAAACCTCGCCGCGCCAGCTCACCTTCGGCGCCGCGCGTAATTCCAGCCCGGCCTGGTCGCCGGCCGGCGACCGCCTCGCTTTCGTCCGCAACGTGGAGAAGGAAAAACCGCAGGTCTACATTCTCCCTATCAGCGGCGGCGAAGCCATGCCGCTCACGAAGACCGAGACCGGCGCCATCAATCCGCGCTGGTCGCCCGACGGCACGAGGATTCTCTTCACCAGTTCGCTGTCCTATGCCCAGGTGCGCGCCGCGCTCGAGAAGAAGTCGGCCGAGGCCGCACCCACCTGGAGCAACGAGAAACCCCGCCGCAAACCCAACGACACCGCCAACTGGGGACTCAAGGATGACAAGGCTAAGGACGCCAAGAAGCCCGACCTGTCAGCCGTTGGCCCGGCGAAGGCTGACGCCAAACCCGACGGCAGCTTGCAGGAAACCCGCGAGTGGCTCGCCAAGAACGAGGCCGACGGCAACCCGCGCGTCATGGATCGCCTCAACTTCCTGGCCGAGGGCGACCTGCAGGGAGACCCGGATTTAAACCAGTTCTACGCAGTGGACGCCAAGGAAGGCGCCGAACCGCAGGCCATCACGATGGGCTACGAGGGTTATGCCGCCGCCAGCTGGCTGGCCGACGGCAAGGGCATCGTCTGCGTCGGCCCGCGCGACCCCAAGCTCCATCCCGACCGCGACCGGTTGAGCAGCCTCTACACCATTGATGTCGCCACCGGCGCCGCGAAGGTACTACTGGAGGAGCCCGGCTGCAATTACGCCGGGCCGGTCGCCTCGCCTGACGGCAAGTGGATCGCCTACGCGGTGGCCACGGGTGGCGAGCTCAGCTTCAATCAGGCGATGGTGGCCATCGTGCCCGCGGGTGGCGGCACGCCGAAAATGCTGACGCCGGATCTCGATCGCGCCGTGGCGGGCCTCAAGTGGTCGTCCGACGCCAAGTTCGTCTATTTCACCGCGCCCGACCGCGGCCGCTTCCCGCTTTATCGCGCCGCCGTCGACCAGACCGTGCCCGAGACCTTGACCGCGCAGACCGACTGGGGCGTCAATGCCTTCGACGTGCGGGCGGGCCTGCTTGTGCAGGCCGTGACCAACCCGGGCAACCCCTCGGAGCTCTACCGCGGCCCGGCCGACGGCAAGCTCCCGCAGCCACTCACCCGCGGCAACAGCGCGTGGCTGCAGGACCGGAAGCTCAGTCCCTACGAGGGTCACCGGCTGGTCCAGGCCGACGGCATCATGGTTGATTACTGGACCATCAAGCCGGCGAATTTCGACCCGAAGAAGAAATACCCACTGCTGGTCAACATCCACGGCGGGCCGTCGGCCATGTGGGGCCCGGGCGAGGCGAGCATGTGGCACGAGTTCCAGTTCTATGCCGCGCGCGGCTACGTCGTGATGTTCGCCAACCCGCGCGGCTCGGGTGGCTACGGCAAGGATTTCCAGCGCGCGAATTTCAAGGACTGGGGCATCGGGCCCGCCAGCGACGTGCTCGCGGCCGCCAGCTTCACGGCCAAGGAGACCTACATTGACAAGGACCGGCAGGTGCTGACGGGCGGCTCCTACGGCGGTTACCTGACCGCGTGGATCATCGGCCACGACAATCGCTTCAAAGCGGCGGTCGCCCAGCGCGGCGTCTATGATCTCTCGACCTTCTTCGGTGAGGGCAACGCGTGGTTCCTGTTGCCGCTCTATTGGGGCGGCTATCCCTGGCAGAAGGACGTGCGGCCGCTGCTCGACCGCGACTCGCCGCTGACCTACGTGGACAATATCAAGACGCCATTGCTCATCCAGCACGGTGACGTGGATTTCCGCACGGGCTTCGTGCAGAGCCAGGTGCTCTACAAGAGCCTCAAGCAGCTCGGCCGCGACGTGGAATACGTGCGCTACCCGCGCGCCACGCACGAGCTCAGCCGCAGCGGCGAACCCAAGCAGCGTCTCGACACCCTCGTGCGCTACGAGGAGTTCTTCCGCCGCTATATCGGCGAAAATTGATTCTGCCTCGTGGAGGGCCCAGCTCCAGCTGGACCGCGGCACATCAGGAGATGTGCCCTCCATAAATATAACGCCTGATTAACGTCCTTGGCTCCCACTGCCGTCGCTGCCTGCTTGCCGTCATGCTCGCCGCCACCATAGTCCCTGCCATGCCCCACGTCCTCTTCCCCACTCCGTTCGGGACCTGTGGCATCGCCTGGAACGACACCGGCCTGACCGGCTTCCAGTTGGCCGAAGAAACCGAGGCGCTCACCGAGCAACACCTCGCCCGCAAGGCCCGCAGCCAGCCGGCCGCGGAGCCGCCGCCCGAGTGGGTGCAGGCTCTCATCGACCGCGTGCAACTGCACCTCGAGGGCAAGCTGCAGGATTTCGCCGGCACCGCGCTTGACTGGGCGCGCGTCACGGATTTCCAACAGGCCGTCTATTTGCAGGCCCAGGCCATCAAGCCCGGCTACAAGAAGAGCTACGGCGAAATCGCCAAGCTCATGGCCCTCGGCAACGAGGCGGCGCGCGCCGTTGGCGTCGCTCTGGCGACGAATCCCTGGCCGCTGATTGTGCCCTGCCACCGCGTGGTGTCGGCCGGCGACAAGATGACCGGCTTCTCCGGGGCCGGTGGCGTCCGCACCAAGACCCGCCTGCTCGCGCTGGAAGGCGCGGAGTTGTTGTCGGAATGAAGCTACGCATGGAGGCGGGGTGCCCTCACCCCGCGGCTTGAATTCCGTGCGGG
>JANYAM010000256.1 GCA_025361365.1 Opitutus sp.
CGCATGCGCACTCCGGGAGCTGAACAGCCGTTTGCCACCGCCTGAATGAACCCGGGAAACACGCATGCTTGCCAATTCAACCTATGTTACTGAAAATACCGGACAGGAATGGCTTCCAGCCCATGTTTTGAATTGAAAACATGGGCTGGTAGCCCATGCTACGAATAAATTCCCAGGCGCTAAAGCGGACCCTGCTATGATAGTTGTCAACTGCGCCGATTCGCTTTTCTACATTTTTCTTCTCGGTTCGTGGGTCATGTTTCGCCCGGGGAGGCCCGGCCTTCTGGTAAACGGGTCAATTCTTGTTCGACGACTTGCATCGCCTTGACCGTTTCGCCTGCTATCCGTACTCGAGCCTGGGCCCGGTACACTATGGTTTATTCAAATCCGTCGAAGGCCGGCAAAACGCTCAACCCAATCTACAAAAGCGAACGACGACTGTGGCGATCGTTCAAGGGTCCGCGCGGGCGGCGTCTGCCTCTTGGCGCTGTCACTGACGCTGAGGGATACGAGGTTACGTGGCGTTCATTGTTTTGCTCCTGGTGGATGGACTTCCTTACGGCCTGCGGCTCTTCCTTCATTTGAAGAGGTCTTTTGTCTTCTCTTCTTTTATTCGGAGGAAGACGGCGCGGTAAGCGCTTCACGCCGCCTTCGACAGCTGCAGGCCGAGCTTCTCCGGCGTCAGCCTGCCGGTCTCGATCCGCCACAGGTCCACCGCCAGCTTGCGGGCCAGGGCGACGATCGCCTTCTTCCTTGCCGAGCGGTTCTTGCCCGCCAGCACCAGCCGGCACTGTTTGGCCGGTCCGTAGTTCGGCTGGTACCGCGTGATCAGCCACGCCACCTCCATCAGCGCCGCGCGCAGGCGCTGGTTGCCGTGCTTGGTGATCGACAGCCCGGTGAAGTTCCCACCGCTGCCGGAGACGCCAGGGCACAGGCCGGTGTAGCTCGACACCTGACGGCGGTTGGCGAAGCGGTTCCAGTCGCCGATCTCCGCCTGGATCTGCCCGATGCTCAACTCGCCCAGACCCTTGATGCGGTACAGCGCCGCGCCCTGTTCCACCGCATTCTTCCCGGCGGCCTTCTGATGCGCCGCCAATCTCTCGCGCACTTGTTTCTTCTGCTCCTTCGTCAGCTCCTCGAGCTTTTCGGCCAGCTTCATCACCATCTCCTGGAGGTCCGAGAGCATCGTGAGGATCACACCGGCCTGCTCCGCCGGCAGCGCCCCGCTCACCGCCTTTTGCGTCTTCCCGTAGCGCTCCGCCTGCCACCAGCTCCACCCGCACTTGAGCCCATACTCCAGCAGGAGGCTCTTGCCCTGGTTCGCCCAGCGGTTGCGGTCCGACTGAAACTGCTTGCGCTCCCGCACCCGGCTGCGGGCCACCTCCTCGGCCAGGCTCGGCACGCGCACCACCGCCAGCGCACGGCGGTTGCCCGCGAGGTATCGATCCAGCCGGCCGAGCATCAGCTTCGCGTCAACCCGGTCGGTCTTCACGCCCACCTTCCGCTCGTCCCAGTCCTGTGGCGCGACCACCAGGTTCTCGGCCCCCAGCGCGATGATCTTCCGGTGCAGCCCGTAGCCGAAGCATCCGGCCTCGTAGCAGCAGACGACGCGCTTCGCCATCGCCTTCTGCTTCGCGACAAACCGCAGCAACTGTTCCTCGTCCAGCTTCTGCGGCGGCTGGGCCACCGCGTTGTCGACCTGACGCGCCACCATGCAGAAGGCCAGGTGCACATCGATCGCCAGCTTGATCAAATCGTGCGCCGGCGGCGATGCGGACGGCGCCGATGCCGCAACCGCCGCAACTACCGACGTCGCGACATCCGCCGCGTTCGCCGCCGCGGGGACCGGCCCGGCCACCGGCGAAACCGATGAAAGACCGACAGGCGCGGCGGTTGTCGAGAAACGCTCCTCTCGACAGAAGGAGGCCGGTTGGCTATTTACGATGGGATTCTGTTTACGCATGTTGTCGGGTGTAGCTCGCGTGGGCGCACCCGACAACTATCATGCCATCTACCCATTCAGAAATTCACCGCGGTGTGGACGGGGTAGTTGTCCGGTTCATCGAACGCTGCAAAGTTCGCAGCGCGGTCTGCACATCCGCCAACGCCCGGCGAGCCGAGGATAGTTCCTCATTTTCCAGCAATGCCGATGACTTGATCAGGCTGACCTTCGCCTTGGCCTCAAGACATTGCTGGCTGATTTCACCGCGCTGGGAGCCGGCGGGGGTTTTGTCTTTTTTCTCTTCCAACTCCCGCGTGGCTTTCACGGCGGCGCTGTACTGCGGTGATTCCTCCAGCCGTTGCATGCTGAGGCGGGTCAACTGGTCGACTTTTTCCTGGGCTTCATCGACTTTGGCCTGGGCCAGATGAAGGGCCACGGCATCTGGCCTTAACGGTCCGGGGGTCAGCACGTCATCCAGAACGGCGGTTGTGGCCTTGGGCAGCGGGGCCACCAGATTTACCGCCTCGGCGAATTTTCGCAGTGAGAGCTGCTCCATCGCACCGAGTTTGAATTCCGCCGCCCCGAGCTGCGCTTCAACTGATTCAGCCGTTGCCATTCCCACAAGCACGTCAGCGTCGACAATGGCGACAAATGACTCGATCGATTTGGGAGTGTGGTCCCTGGTCGTCCCGGATTTTAAAAACTTTGCCGAAACGCGCACGCGCTTGTTGTTGATCAGCAGAATGAATTGCAATCCATCGTGAAGGTCGACGTATTGAAAATCCTCCGATACGGCCATCAGATTGATCGCCACCTTGTTCGGCCTGGTGGTGATTTCCACGCCATCGAATGACGAGGTTGCGTTGATGAAAATTCGACTTTCCCCCCGGGTGACCAGCGGGCGAATGCCTTCC
>JANYAM010000290.1 GCA_025361365.1 Opitutus sp.
TCAAGCACTCGCCGAAGCGCGGCCGCATCATCATCGAGTATCAGGGCAACGAGGATCTCTCCCGCGTGCTGGAGAAGATGGGTATCCCGCTGTAAGCCTGTGGGTAAGGCGGTGAGTCCCTTCACCGCCGGGCCGTTCAGAACTTTGGTTGACAAAGCCGGTCCGAATACGCTTCTTCTGCACCCTTTATGAGTCTCGTTATCGGCATCCTAACTTTCGTCCTGATCATCACTTCGCTCGTCCTGGTGTTCCTGGTCCTCATGCAGCGCGCCAAGACCGACGGCGGCATGGGCTCGGCCATGGGTGGCGGCGCCATGGAGTCCACCTTCGGTGCCGACACCAACAACGTCCTCAGCGGCGCGACCATCAAGGGCGCCATCGTCTTCTTCGTTGTCAGCTTTACCCTCTATCTGGCCCACATCTACCAGTCCAAGCACCGCGACGACGCCGACAACCGCCTGCCCACCATCATGGCGCCGACGAGCACCGCGCCCGCCGCGCCGCTGACGGCCCCGAAACCCGCAACCCCTGCGCCGGTTGAGCCCAAGAAGCCCTAACCACTCAAGCCCGGCTCCCCGCCGGGCTTTCTTGTTGGCGCTGGTGCTGGCGGTGTTGCCGGCGCTCAGCGCGCAAGGCACCCGGTTCCGCCCGGCGCCCAATTACGTCGCCGGCGGCAAGGCCGACCAGGCCGAGGGCGCGCGGATCCTCGGAGAATTTCGCGAGACGGGCATCGCCGGCACCTACTGGCTGTCCTTCGAGCTCCGCGTGATGCCGCGATCAGGCGACGAGCGGATCCTGACCGGCGAGCTGTTCGGCACCCCGGACGCCGCGGGACCGTTGACGCGCCTCGCCGTCGGGCCCACGCGCTGGCTCATCCAGTCCGGACCGAAGCCGGTGGCGTGGATCCAGTCAGACAAGGGGCGGGTGCACGAGGCCACCACGGCGGAGACGCTGCAGCCGGTCGCGGGCACCGACTTCACGCTCTTCGATTTGCAGATGCCCTTCCTGCGCTGGACGGACTTTGTCTACGAGGGACTCGCCAAGGTGCGTGGGCGCCCGGCGCACCAGTTCGTGCTTTATCCGCCGGCCGACTTCGCCGCGGCCCGGCCTGATCTCAGCGGCGTGCGGGTGTTCCTCGACACCCAATTCCAGGCGCTCGTGCAGGTCGAGCAACTCGGCCCGGACGGCAAGCCGGTCAAGACCGTCAGGTTGCTCGATCTCAAGAAGGTCGGCGGCCAGTGGCTGGTGAAATCCATCGACCTGCGCAACCTGGTCACCCGCGACAAAACCCGCCTCACGTTCAAGGCCGCAGCGCTGAACCTGGCGCTGCCGGCAGACACATTCACGCCGGCGCAGCTGGCCGAGCCACCCCCGGCGGTGCCGCACGGCAGCATGCAGGAGCTTTGAGATGCCGGCGAAAACCCCCAAGCCGTTCCCGATCCAGATGGAGGTGGAGTTCCTCGACCGCCTGAGCGAGCCCGTGCGCGACGGCAAGGCGAAGTCCGTCAGTGACATCATCCGCGCGGCGCTGGGGCGATACGATTTCACCGACGTGCTCGTCATGCACCCGGCGCAGTTGCAGATCTCGGTGCGGCTGCCGGTGGAGATCCGCCGCCAGTTGAAGAAGACCGCCCGCAGCAAGCACACCAGCGTCGGCCACCTGGTCCGCGCCGCGGTGGAAGCTTACCTGCCCGAACTGGAGGCGCTGCCGGCGCCAGCAGAGGCGGTCGCGCGGCCGAAGCCGCGGAAACGGCGGAAGAAAAAGCGGTGAGATTGTGCAGGACCGGTGCTAGTCGCCCGGGCCGCGAATTAGGCATGGCGCGGTCCGCCGGCTAGCGGCGACCCTACATTCTGAAAGGACCATCTATGACAGCGACTGTGCCAACGGCTGGCTTGCGTTCGGAAACACCGGGCCTTTATTCCAGAACCCGAATGAGCACTCCGCATCCGTTGTCCATTTGGGCCCGCAATGTCTCGCCGTCGCCGACTCTCGCGATCGACGCGAAAGCCAAGGCCATGCTGGCCGCGGGCGAGGACGTCTGCAGCTTCGCCGCCGGCGAGCCCGATTTTGACACGCCGCAGTTCATCAAGGATGCCGCCATCGCCGCGCTCCAGGGCGGCAAGACCAAGTATGCGCCCACGCCCGGCATCGAGCCGCTGCGCCAGGCCATCGCCGACCGCTACGCCGTCGAATACGGCTACAAGATCGCGCCGTCCCAGGTCGTCGTGTCACCGGGCGGCAAATATTCCTGCTACCTCGCCATCCTGGCCACCTGCAACCCGGGCGACGAGGCCATCATCCCCGCGCCGTATTGGGTCAGCTACCCCGAGATGGTGAAGCTCGCCGGCGCCACGCCTAAGTTCGTGCTCTGCGATGACAAGGCCGGCTTCAAGCTGACGCCCGCGCTGCTCCAGGCCGCCATCACGCCGAAGACCAAGCTGCTCATCCTCAACTCGCCCTCGAACCCGACCGGCGCCATCTACAACCGCGCGGAGCTGGCGGCGCTGTCCGACGTCTGCGTGGCGCATAACCTCTACGTGCTGGCCGACGAGATGTATGAGCACCTGATGTATGACGGCAATACGCCGGTGAATTTCGCCATGCTCGGTGCCGAGGTGGAGAAGCGCACCATCACGGTCGCCGGTTTCTCGAAGAGCTACTCGATGACCGGCTGGCGCCTCGGCACGCTCGTCGCGCCCGCGCCGATCGCCAAGGCCTGCGCGGAGCTGCAGAGCCAGATGTCGTCCAACGCCACGACCTTCGCCCAATACGGCGCACTCGCCGCGCTGAAGGAGAAGGCCAAGGCCGACGCCGCGCTGGCCGAGATGAAGGCCGCCTTCGACCGCCGCAGGAAGCACCTGCACGCCGAGCTGAACAAAATCCCCGGCATCACCTGCCTGCTGGCAGGCGGCGCGTTCTACCTTTTCCCCAACATCTCGAGCTTCGGCCTCAAGGACACCGAGTTCTGTGCAAAGCTGCTCGAGCAGGAGAAAGTCGCGGCGGTGCCCGGTTCGGCGTTCGGTGCCGAAGGCTACCTGCGCCTCAGCTACGCGACGTCGGACGAGATCATCCGCAAGGGCATTGAGCGGCTGGCGCGGTTCTGCGCTGGTCTGAAGAAGTGACTAAACTTTAGCCGCGCTCCCGTCCGCCGGCTTCAGCGCGCGGTAATCACGACCAGCTTTGTCTCCCACGGGGCGAGTTCGATCGGGAGTGTCGTGTGGTTTTGCTCCAGGCGGGCTCCGGTGATCGTCCGGATATCCCCGGTGCGAGGGCTCCAGTCCTGCACCGCCGCGGCCCTGCCGGCGCTGGTAAGCGTCACGGTGAGTGTCAACGGCGCATCGCCCTCGTTGAAGAGATAGTAGGCCTCGCCGTCCTTGAGGTGGCGATGGTTGTATTTCAAGTTGGCGGCAGGCTGACCGACCGCGACCTCCGGGGCGGGCAGGGCGGCGAGCAACTGCGCGGTGACACCGGCTAATTCTTCGTGCGTCGCCCAGCCCAGATTTCCGGGCGGCTTGGCGGTCAGGAAATTCCTGCCCATGACGATCTGCGGCACGCCACCCAGAAAGAAGACCTTGCCGCCGGCCTGGGCGAAGGCCTTGAGCTGGTCGAGCGCGGCTTGCGAGATCGCCACGACCGGCGGCACGAGGATCGCCCGGTAACCCTGGCCACTTAGGTTGACCAAGGCGCCATCCTTTACCTTGAGTGTTTTCGCGAGGGAACCGTCATCAATAAAGTCCACGTCGCGCTGCGCCTCGAGCAACGCGTGCACCAAGGTCACGAAGCTTTGGTTGGTCACCGTGTCGCCGAACCAGAAGCTCGACGACGGAATGTAGGCGCCGATCTGCGCGGCGGGCCGCCCTTGGGCGAGCACATAGGTGAGGCGGTTGATCTCGAGCGCCAGTGCAGGGAACCGGGGGTCTTTGAGGTAACGATAGCCCTGCGGCGCGACGCCGCGCGCCGGTGCGGCGGGCGGTTGGGTGATGTTGGCCCCGCTCTGGGTCGAGCCGGCGGCGGGCTGGCGGGTGCGCGGGGTCGAGGCGGCCATGAACATGTATTCGAAATGGGTGATGCCGAGTGCGACCTGGTGGTGCAGGATCCAGCCGCACTCCTCGAGGTCGGGCGTCGGGTAGCGGCCGCTCATCGCGGCAAAGGTCTCACTCATTGAAAGCGGGTGTCCGTTCAGGTGTGCCGAGGACGAGGCGAGCTTCGGGAAATCGGCAACGACGTCGTGCCAGATCTGGTGCCAGATCACATCGACGCCCGGGATTTGCAGGCCCTGCATACATTTGAAGTAATCGCCGTTGGCCAGCGCGAGCTGCGGCAGGATTTCCTCGTGTTCAATGTGTGCCTGCATCTCCAGCCCGTGCGCCACGCCCCATGTCCCGGCGCCGGCGAAGAATCTTTCGCCGAACAGGTCGGACCACACGTCGCAGTAGTCGGCATAGACGCGGTGCGCCGGGTCGAGGCTCCCCGCGACCGGGGCCGCATTGGCGCGGGCGTGCCCGATCTCGATCGCCGCGACGGCCGGCAGCCAGGGCAGAAGGTCGTAGCCCTTGCGGCGCTGGAACTCCGCGGGGAAGTCCGGCGTCCACAGGTTGAAACCGTAAGCCGCCTCGTCGCCGCGGAAACCGAG
>JANYAM010000020.1 GCA_025361365.1 Opitutus sp.
GTGATGGTGAACGCCGCGCGCCTCGCCGGCCGCTTCCTCGCCGCACTGCCGGCCGACCTGTCGCCCGAGCGGACGAGCGGCATGGCCGGCTTCATCCACCCGGTCGAGTGCGCCGCGTTCGCCGAGGTCGCCCGCGTGAAGCTGCTGCTGCGGGACTTCGAACTCGACGGCCTCGCCGCCAAGCGCGCCGTGGTGGAGAAGATTGTCGCTGACCTCCGCGCTGCGGAGCCGCGCGCGCGCTTTGACCTCACCTTCACCGAGCAATACCGCAACATGCGCTACTGGCTGGAGCAGGACATGCGGCCGGTCGAATTCGCCCAGGAGGCGATCCGCCGCGCCGGCCTCGCGCCGAAATCCACCGCCATCCGCGGCGGCACGGACGGCTCCAACCTCACCGCGCGCGGCCTGCCCACTCCCAATCTCTTCTGCGGCATGCACGAGGTCCACAGCCCGCGCGAGTGGGTCAGCCTCCAGGACATGGCGAAAGCGGTTGAAACCCTCGTTCATCTGGCCTCAGTCTGGGACGAACGCTCCGCATGAGAACCCTCCCCGTCCGCCTCCTGTTCCTCGCCGCCCTCGGCCTGCTGCTCGGCGGCTGCGCCTCGTTTGACGCCACGGTGGACAGCGGGCGCAGCCTGAAAAAGGTCCAGCGCTTCTTCGTCGTGAGCAATCACAACGACAACCGCGCCCTGGACCAACTGATCGCGACGGCCCTCAAGGCCCACGGCCTCACCGCCGAGGTCGGCCCCCTGACCATGATGCCCGACGACACGCAGGCGGTCGTGGGCTTCGCCGACAGCTGGGCGTGGGACTTCGGCGAACACCTCGTCTTCCTGAAGATCACAGTCCGCGATCCCACGAAGGAACAGTATTACGCCAGCGTCACCTTCAGCGCCACCGTGCCGCTGCGCGAAAAACCGGCGGTGACCGTCGACCGCCTCGTCACCGCCCTGCTGGCGAAGTAATCAGGCCAGCACTGCCGTGCGTTCCGCGGCAGTCAGCTCGCGCCATTTTCCCGGCGCCAAATCGCCGAGTTCGAAGCGCCCGATGCGCACGCGCCGCAACCGCAGCGTGGGATGACCGATGGCCGCGGTCATCCGCCGCACCTGCCGGTTCTTGCCCTCGGTCAGCTCGAGCGCCAGCCAGCAATCGGGCACGGACTTGCGCGCGCGGACCGGCGGGTCGCGCGGAGGCACGGCCGGCGCGGACTCCAGCCGGCGCACGGTGCAGGGCTGTGTCGTGTAGTTGCCGATCTTCACCCCGCGCGCCAGCGACGCCAGCGCCGCGGCGGTCGGGATCCGCTCGACCTGCGCCCAGTATTCGCGCGGATGCGCGGCCGCCGGGTCGAGCAGGCGCGAGTTCAAGCCGGGTTCGTCGCACAGGAGCAGCAGACCCTCGGAGTCGGCGTCGAGCCGACCGAGCGCGTAGGTATTCGGCGGCAGCTTGAAATCCGCCAGCGTCCGCCACGCCGAGCCCGGCTCGGGCGTGAACTGCGAGAGCACCCCGTAGGGTTTGTGCAGGGCGAGCAGCACGCCGCGCCTCAGCGCGTCAGCCGCGCCCAGGTGAAATTCGGGTTGCGACCCTCGCGGATGCTGAGCCGGATCCAGAGCAGCGCCAGCGGCTCAAGGCTGCGCGCCATGCCCAGCCCGCCGGTGTCCACCGGGTCAAAACCAAGGTCGCTGGCGAGCTTGGCCGTCGTGGCTTTCGCGCCGTCGTGGTCGCCGCAATAAAACATCACGGGCTTCAGCCCGGCGGCGTTCGGGTAGGCGGAGTTGGCGAAATTTTCCCAACCGTAAGTGTTGAAGGCCTTCACGACCTGCGCCCCGGTCGCCAGCTTCTCAATCTCCTCCGCGCCGGAGGTCGTCGAGCCGACGGAGAGGCTCAGGCTGCCGTCGCCGTTGAGGGACAGGGGATTCGTGCAGTCCACCAGCACCTTGCCCCGCAGGTCGCCCATGGCCGTGATCGCGTCGGCCACCGCCGGCCACGGCGTGGCGAGCACGATTATGTCCGCGCTGCGCGCTGCATCCGGCACGGTCACCGCGGTGGCGCCGACGCCGATCTCCGCGAGCGGGGGCTGGGTCTTGCCCTGGCCCGGGTTGCGCACGCCGAAGATGATGTAATGCCCCGCCTTGGCCCAGGCTTTGCCGAGCGCGCCACCGACGTTGCCCGCTCCGATGATCGCGATTTTCATGTGGCGCCCAGATTGACGTTTCACGGGCGTTGGGCAACAACTCCGTGCGTGTCGGCCCAAAAACCTTTGGTAAAAATGTGGTGGCTGGCCGTGCTCGGCGGCGCGCTGTTTTTTCTCGCGGCCGACAGTGCGCGCCAGTTCGCGGCGTTCCGCGCCGTCACCGCGCAAGGTGAGGCCGGCCGGCCGGCGCCGGCCCTCGATCCCGAATCGCCCACCGGCTATCGGGACGGACGGCGCAGCCAGATCCTTCAATCCACCGACGGCTACCATTGGGTCATGCAAACCCAGCTCATGATCGCGGCCGGCGACTGGCGGATCCGGCGCGTGGCTTACGACAATGCGCCCGACGGGCGCGAAGTGCACTGGTGTTCACCGCTGCACTGGTGGCTCGCCGCGGTTGCTTGGGCGGACCACTTCGTGACAGGCCGCTCGTGGCTGGTCGCGGTCGAGCACGCCGCGCTTTATGCGGGGCCGCTTTTGTTGGGACTGTTCCTGCTCGCCGTCGTGCCGTGGACCGCGCGGCGGTTCGGTGCGTGGCCGGCGGCGCTGCTGGCCGCCGGGTTGGTCGCCATCGTGCCCTTCAGCGGTGAATACGGCACGGGCAGCTTCGACCACCATGGCGTCGTCGCCAGCTGTGCGTTGTTGACGGTGCTGTTTCTGTGCGCCGGCTGGCTGTCGCCGCCGGAGCCGGCGCGTCGCGCCTTCATCGCCTCGGGCCTCGCGGGCGCCGCCGGACTCTGGGTCAACGCGGCTTCGCAGATCCCGGTGCTCATCGGCCTCGGCGCCGGCGCGCTGCTGACGTCGTGGCTCGAGCGAAAGGGAAAATCCCCGCCGCTCGATCCGCGACTGTGGCGCGCCTGGGGTCTGGCGGGCGGCGCGGCCTCCCTGCTCTTCTATCTCGTGGAATATTTCCCCGGGCACTTCAGCTGGCGCCTGGAGGTCAATCATCCGCTCTACTCTCTCGCGTGGGCGGGCGCGGGCGACTTGCTGGCCCGGTGGGGCGAACGCCGGATCTCGCGCGGCGCCATTGTCAGTGCGCTGGCGGTAGCTCTCCCGCCAGTACTCATGGTGCTGGCGCCGGCGCGCACCTTCGTGGTGGCGGACAAGTTCCTCTGGACGCTGCACGTGGACTACATCAGCGAGTTTGCGCCGCTGTCGGACCGGCTCCATGGCTGGGAATCCCTGCTGGTGCAGATCAACCTCCTTCCCCTGCTGGGACTCGGCGCGCTGTGGTTGCTCTGGCGGGGCAACCTGGCCCCGGTGCACCGCGCGCGGCTAGCCCTGAGCCTGCCGCCGGCCGTGCTCGTCAGCCTGCTCGCCGGGTCGCAGCAACGCTGGCTGCACCTGGCCTGCGCGCTCTGGCTCGCCGTGTTGGTGGTGGTGGTCATGGCTACCACGGGCAGCACTTCTTTCATTTGGAGCCGGCCGCGCCGGATGCTCGCCGCGCTTTTTCTCGCGGCCGTGCTGCTGCCTTACCCGGTGCGGGCCGGGCGGGATGCGGTCGGCGGCCCGACCGGGCTTTCGGCGGAGAACATCCGGCAGTTCGCGGTGCGCGACCTCGCTTTCTGGCTCCGCCGCCGGACCGGCGGCGACCCCGTCGTCGTGCTCAGCGGACCGACCGCGACGACCGAGCTGGTGTATCACGGCGGGCTGCAGGGCGTCGGCACGCTGTATTGGGAGAATCTCGCCGGCCTGCGCGCGTTGGTGGACATCTACGGCGCCACCGACCCGGCGCGCGCCCTGGCACTGCTGCGGGCGCGGGGTGTGACGCACCTCGTGCTGCTGCCCTGGGGCAACTTTGCCCCGGAGTCGGCGCGACTGGCCCGCGGGTTGCGCGCCACCGCGGCCGTGCCGGCCGGGGCCTTCGCCCTCGAATTGCTGGCGTCCGGCCACGGCCTGCCCGACTGGGTGCGGCCGCTGCCCTACCGGCTGCCCGAGTCGGATCAATTCAAGAACCAGTTCGCCCTCGTGCTCGAGCTCGTCCCGGCGCAGACCGCCGCCGATGCCGCCATCCGCCGCGCGCAATTCCTCGGTGCAATGGGCGATCCAACGGCCGCCCGGGAACTCGTGCGGCAAGTGTTGGCCGAAAATCCCCGGCACCTCCCCGGGTTGGTCTTGCTCGCGCAACTCCAGCGCGCGGCCCGCGATCGCCCCGCCCACACCGCCACGATCCAACGCGTGCTGCCGCTTCTCGCCGCCGCGCCCGCGCTCGAAGCCGACGACCGCGTCGCGCTGGCGCTGGAACTGGCCGCAGGGAATTCCCTGGATGCGGCCCGCGCGCAAGTGGCGCTGGGCTGGGCGACGTTCCAAGAGCGCGAGGTGCGGCGCCTTTCGCCGGAGTTGCTCGCAATCTGGCTGCGGCTCACGCGAGATTTCTCCGTGACCGCCCCCGCCGGGTTGCTGGCCGTGGCCGAACACCAGGCGGCCGCTGATCGCCCGGCGCCGCCCTAGCCTAGGCGGCCGGCACCACGTAGAAGAAGATCGCCGCCCAGTGGCACGCGCTGCCGCCCAGCACGCACAGGTGCCAGATCGCGTGGTGATACGGCAGGCGCTTCCAAAGATAGAAGGCCGCACCGCCCGTGTAGCACACGCCGCCGGCGACCAGCAACCGCATCCCGCCCGCCGGCAGGGCCGCGAGCAGCGGCTTGAGCGCCACCATCACCAGCCAGCCCATCGCGAGGTAGATGAGCGTCGAGACCAGCCGGAAGCGCCCCGCCAGCCAGAACTTGATCGTCACCCCCGCCACCGCCAGGCCCCACACCACCCCGAACAGGCTCCAGCCCCACGGGCCGCGCAGCGTGACGAGCACGAACGGCGTGTAGGTGCCCGCGATGAGTAGGAAGATGGCGGCGTGGTCGAATTTCTGGAGCAGGTGCTTCAGCTGCTCGCCGCGCAGGCTGTGGTAGAGCGTCGAGGCCGTGTAGAGCAGCACCAGCGTGGTGCCGAAGATGGCCGTGCTCACGACATGCCACGCGTCGCCGTTCCGCGCGGAGAAAACCACCAGCAGCACCAGACCGGCCACGCTCAGCACCGCGCCCAGTGCGTGCGTCAGGCTGTTAGCCAGTTCCTCGCGTTCGGTGTAGGCAGCGGGCATGGTCGTCAGCGCGCCAGCGTTTGCAGTTCCGCCAGCTCGGACCGGATCGCGGTGTCGTCGGGCCGGGCCGCGGCGAGTTGCCGGTAGCGGGCGATCGCCTCGGGCAGGCGGCCCAGGTGGATCAGCACCCGGGCGAGATTGTGCCGCGCATCGGGATAACCGGGATCGAGCTGCAGCGCTCGCTCGTAGGCCGTGATTGCCTCGGGCAGCCGGCCGAGCTCCGCGCGGATGTTGCCCAGATTGTTGGCCGCATCCGCATGGTCGGGTTTCAGCCGCAGCGCCTCCTCGTATTGCACCAGGGCCTCCGGCAACCGGCGGGCTTGGGCGAGGGCGTTGCCCAGGTTGTAGTGGGCCTCGGCATAGCGCGGATCCAGCCGCACCGCTTCCTCGCCCTGCTGGAGGGCCTCGCCGCCGCGCCCCTGCTCCAACCGGACATTGGCCAGGTTGCTGTGCGCCTCGGCGAAACCGGGTTTGAGCCGCACCGCTTCCTCATAATGGACCGTGGCCTCTTCGAGGCGACCGCCGGCGAGCAAGGCGTTGCCCAGGTTGTTGTGCGCCTCGGCATAGCTAGGCTGTAGGCGCAGGGCTTCCTCATATTGGTGGATGGCCTCGCCCCGGCGGTTCCGGCGCGCCAGGGCCAGCCCGAGGTTGTAATGCGGTTCCGGCACGCCCGGCTGGAGCCGGATGGCTTCCTTATAATGGAGCTGCGCCTCGTCGAGGCGGTTGGCGGCCACCAGCGCCTTGCCGAGATTGTTGTGGGCGCGGCCGTTCGCCGGGCGCTTGGCCACGGTGTCAGCCCATAACCCCAGCTCGCTGCCGTAGTCGGCGTTGCGTTGCATGGTCAGCCCGCCCCAGATCACGGCTAGCGCGCCGCAGACCACGAGGCTGCGCCGCCCCAACCAGGCATAGAGCCCCGCCACCGCCACCGCGACGACCATGGCGAGGGGCAGATACATGCGATGCTCCGCCATGGTCTGCGAGGCGACCGGCACCACGCTCGAACTCGGCGCCAGAACCAGGAAAAACCACGCGCCCGCAAAACCCCACACCGGCCGTCGCACCAGCGCCACCCCGGTGCCGGCCGCCAGCGCGACCAGCAGCAAGGCTTGCGGCCAGACTTCGCCCAGCCCGCCGACCGTCGCCGTGCCGTAATCAAAGACCAGCGGATCCGGCCACACCGCCAGCCACAGGTAATGGAGGATCGCCTGGCATTGGGTCAGCAGGTAGGGCCAGGCTCCCACTGTGGTGCCGAACCCGGCCGTGCCGCCGCGCCCGGTCGTTCCCGCCACCAGCCAGGCGAGCAGCAGCCACGTGGCCGCCAGTCCACTATAATACAGCCCGCGACGCCGCCAGGCCTCCCGATAGCTCCCGACGACGAACGTGCGGTCATATAAGAGCACGATCAACGGCGCCGACACCATGACCTCCTTGCTGGCCATGCCGAGCAGGCAGGCCAGGAAGGACCATACGAACCAAGTCTTACTGTAGCGGCGGTCTATGACCGCCGTTTCCGAACCCGGCGGTCGCAGACCGCCACTAGAGGACTCCGATTCCACCGCGCGGACGAAACAGTAAAGTGTCAGCAGGTAGCACAGGGCCATCAATGATTCCGCCCGTTGCACAACATAAGTGACCGCTTCCGTCTGCAGGGGATGCAGGAGCCACGCCGCCACCACCACCACCGCCAGCGGCAAGGCCGCCGGGCCAAACCGGGCCGAAAGCGGCGGTTGCAGCAACGTCCGCCGCGTGAGGCCGAACAGCGTCAGTCCTGCCAGCACATGGATGAACAGGTTGACCAGATGGTAGCCACGCACCGATTCGCCCCCTAGGCTTTGGTTGAGCGCCAGGCTGAGATTGACCAGGGGCCGGCCGCTGACCGTCAGACCGCCATCGAGCCCGGGCGCCAGCACCCCGCCGAGCGACCAGCCTGGGCGGATCGACGGGTTTTCCACAATGCCGGGCAGGTCATCGAAGACAAACGGGCCCGTGAAGCTGTTGTGGTAGGCGGCCAGCGCCACCAGCACCAGGCTGCCCGCGGCCAGCCAGATCGCCCGGCGGGCGGGGATGGAGAGCGGCGGCGGGGCGTTCACAGACAGCGATAGGAAGAGGTAATTTCCGGGATGGAAACTGTATTTTCCGCCGGACTCCGCGGGGCCAAAATCTGACCAGCCGGTTGGCAGTGCTTATGCTTTTACCGTGACGTTCATCAATCGAAAGTTACGGGCATGAAACTTCCCTGTTTTGTGAGTAAACGGCGGGGGTTGCAGGCTTGACTCAGCCTTATGACAAGCGTTCGCTCCGCCAATCCCTCCTTTCAGGCCACCAACCTGAAACCTAACACCAACTGCATTTACACCATGCACAAATCGTTCCTTAAATCGTTAGTTCTCGTCGTCGTCACGGCCTTCGCCCTGACACTTTCGCCCACTGCGTTCGCGCAGATCACGACCGCCGGTATGTCCGGCACCTTGCGCGCCGCCGATGGGAAGGCCTTGTCCGGCGTGACCGTCACCGCGGTCCATACGCCCACCAACGCCTCGTTCACGGCGGTGACCAGCGCGGCGGGTCGCTTCACCTTCGTTGGCCTGCCCGTGGGTGGTCCCTTTACGCTCAGTGCCAAGACGGACGTCGGCGAGGCTACGAACAACGGCGTCTTTACCGAGCTCGGTAACGAGGTCGAGGTTTCCCTCTACGCCAAGTCCGATACGGTGCAGCTTGAGAAACTCGTCGTCGGCGGCCGTCGCGGCGACCTGAACGCCTTCGCGCAAGGCTCCGGAACCATCCTTGATCGCGTGCAACTGGACGCCAAGCCCACCACGGAGCGCTCCTTTGCCGACCTCGTGAGCGCCACCCCCCAAGTCACCCTGCAGGCGCTCTCGAGCGCCAACGACCGCGAAGAGGCCCACATCGTCGCCCTCGGCCAGAACAACCGCTTCAACTCCTTCATGATCGACGGAGCGCGCATTAACGACGTGTTTGGCCTGAACGGCACCGGCCTCGCCGCCTTCTTCAATCCCATTTCGCCCGACACGCTCGATCAGATGTCGGTCCAAGTGTCCCCCTATTCCGCCAACTTCTCCTTCTTCACAGGAGCGGCCATCAACGCGGTCACCAAGAGCGGCTCGAACACCTTCCACGGCTCGGCCTACTATTATTTCAAGGGCGACCAGCTCTACAACATCCAGCTTCAGGGCAACAACCCCAAGGAACAGTCCATCACCGGCGTCAAGATCCTCCCGAAACTTGAGCGCATCACTTATGGCGGCACCTTCAGCGGCCCGCTCTGGAAGGACCACATCTTCTTCTTCCTGAACTACGAGAAATACTCGAGCGTCAGCAACGGCCGCACGCTCACCTTCACTCCGGATGCCGGGGTCGAGGACCAGATCCTCGCCCGCCTGAAGCAATACTCCAGCACCGTCAACTGGGGCGACAAGGTGACTGCCGCCACCACTAACGCCCAGAGCGAGAAGAAAATGCTGGCCAAAGTGGATTGGAATATTTCCGACAAGCACCGCCTGACCGTGCGTTACTCCAAGACGGACGGCCTGGTGCCCCAGTTCGGCAACCTCGGCGGCGGCGTCACCATCAACGGCGTCGCCAGTTCTGCGATCGGCGCCGCCCCCACCGGCCATTTCTATAACCAGACCCGCGTGGGCAAGTCCTACTCCGCCCAGTTCAACAGCGACTGGACGTCGGACTTCAAGACCGAGCTCCGTTTCACCCGCAACACCGACGACCAGCTGACCCCGACGGCGTCGACGGCCCCATTGATCGTGATCAACGGTCTCACGGGCACCGACCTCCGCACCAATGTCCCGGGCACCGGTGCCTATGTCGCTGGCACCGAGCAGTTCCGCCACGGCAACGTGATCAACGTCGTCAACCGCCAGGCTTCCGCCAAGGCCGACTACTTCTGGAACAACTTCGTCTTCACCGGCGGTGTCGAGCGCGAATGGTCTGACTTCGTCAACCTCTTCCGCTCCGGTTCCTACGGCCTCGTTGCCTTCCGCAACCTGGCCGACTTCCTGGCCGACACGAACGGTGTTATCTCGCGCAATTACTATGATCCCGCTGTCCGCCCCGTCGCCGATATCTCCGACTTCGCCATCAACTCCATCTATGGCCAGGCGAAGTGGAACTACAGCAATCGCCTGAATGCGACATTCGGCCTGCGGGTCGACAAGACCGACACCAGCATCAGTCCCGCCCTCAACCAAACCTTTCTCACCACCACTGGCTTCCGCAACGACGGCACCCCGGGCGGGGTCACCGCCATCGCCCCTCGCTTTGGCTTCAACTACTCGCTCGACGACAAGCGCATCACGCAGATCCACGGCGGCGCCGGCTACTTCATGGGTCGTTCGCCCTGGGTGTTCTTCTCGAACTCCTTCGGTAACACGGGCGTGGGCACCTTCAGCCGCGCTTCCACCGACGTGACCAATCCCCTCACCAACAGCCTGACGAGCTACTTTACCAGTGAATTTAATGCCGCGAACCCGATCGGCACGGGCACGGACAACCCGACGCTCCGCCGCGAGGTCGATTTCAACGATAACCACGTGAAAATGCCGGCCGTCTGGCGTGCCAACCTGAACCTCGACCACAAGCTGCCGTTCCTCGACTCAATGGTGACGGTCGAATATGACTACACGCGGGTCGCTGAGGGCCTCATCACCACCAACGAGAACCTCAAGCCCCTCGCCGGCGCCCTCGCCCTCGACGGCCGCGCCCGGTTCTCCGGCACGCCCGGCACTCAGGCCAACGCGCTGTATCCCGCCTACACCAACATGTATCGCGTGAGCAACACGAACGTCGGCCAGTCCAACTACGTCACCTTGGAGTGGAGCCGCCCCATGAAGAACAACTGGTCCTTCCGGCTCGCCTACAGCCGCGGCCACTCCACCGAGGCCCAGTCGAACAGCCAAACCACGGCCGGCGGCCAGTTCCTCCGCAACATCGTGTTCAACCAGAATACCGTCGAGCTCAGCACCGCCGACTACGAGATCAAGGACCGCCTCCAGTTCAACCTCAGCCGCCAGTTCGAGTTCATTAAGAAGGCCAAGACCACCGTCGCGCTCTACTATGAAGGTCGCTCCGGCAACCCCGAAAGCTGGGTCTTCGGCGGTGACCTCAACGGCGACGGCCAGAGCTTCAACGACACGGTCGTCATCCCGACGGGTCCGAGTGACCCGAAGTTCGACTTCTCCGGCATGACCCAGCCCCAGCAGGACGCCTTCTTCAAGCTGATCAGCGACAGCGGCCTCGCCAAGTATGCCGGCCAGAAATTCGTGCCGAAGAACTCGTTCTACGAACCGTGGGTCAACCGCCTCGACCTGAATTTCCGGCAGGACATTCCGATCCACGGCTCGGCCAAGCTCCAGTTCGGCTTGGACTTCGTCAACTTCGGCGCCTTCCTCAGCAAGAGCACCTTCGGCTACACCGAGGTGGCCCCGAATCAGTCGAACGACGCGTTCCGCACCCTGACCCTGACCAGCGGCACGAGCTACAACAACGCCACCGGCCAGATCAAGCCGCTCTTCAGCGGGACGGTCACTGCCACCAATCCGAATGGTGTTTTCCTCTTCGTCCCGAACCAGATCGACAACCTGCAGTCGCGCTGGCGCATCCAGCTCGTCGCGAAGCTGATGTTCTAAGCAGGTCGATCGCTTAACTTCCAAGGCGCCCGGTGCAAACCGGGCGCCTTTTTTATTTGTCCGTGTTTCGTTTGCCGGGCGACCGCCCTGGATGAAGCGCGCTTTGGAGCGCCCGCGTCCCCGCGGGCCGGGGTTGTTAGGGTGGGCCAGCGAGCTCGCTCGCGCCTCGCGCAATGTGCGCGAGTAAGCTCGCCGCCCACCAATCCAGATCGGCCCGCAGGGACGCGGGCCCTCCACCTTCGGATGATTCCAACTCCTCGCGCGCGTTTTCATTTTTCTCCGCGAAAAATATTTCTCCTCTGGGAAATGCGCCCCGCGAAGAATTTTTCGCGTCAAGAAAATATTTGCACAAGCCGCGCGACGCGGATGTTTCGCGTTTTTCAGAGGAGAAATCATCTTCGCGCGCTTTTTTTGCCGTCACGAATCATCGCCGCGAAGTTGTCCCAATGTTGTCCACCCAAAAAGTGACGGAATATTTGCAAAAACCGCCCTTAATCTATTTGACGGGGGTTTGGGCCGTTCCCATTAGTTGTGGTCAAGGTTCCGGGCATCCACATCCTGTGGTGGTCGACAACGTGTTAGAAAGTAATGGCAACTTGGTGTCGCCAGAGGCTTTCCACCGTCTCTAGACCACGGGACACACACCGCTTTTCTTAAATTCCGTCCGTCGTTTCGTCATGCACAAAACATTTTCCGTCGGCACCAAAACCTTCGTGCTCGACCAGGACAAGGCTGAGGCCGCGTTCGCCGCCAAGAAAGTCATCAATGGCCGCCAGGTTCCCTACTTCAACATCCTCCCCCTGAAATTCCAGTGGGCCTACGATCTCTACAAGACGATGAAGGCCAACCATTGGGAACCGGAGGACGTCCCGATGGGCAAAGACATCGAGCAATGGCGCGACACCAAGGCCGTGTCCGATATCGAGCGCTGGATCATCCGCATGGGCATCGGTTACTTCTCGGCCGCCGAGGGTATCGTCGGTGACAACATCCAGCACGTCGTCCGCGAGATCGTCACCGCTCCCGAGCTGAAGCTCGTCCTGGGCCGCCACGCCCACGAGGAGAACATCCACGCCGACTCCCTCCTCTACATGATTTCCTCCCTCGGCATCAACCCGCACGAGTGCGAGGCGATGTTTGAGGACGTGAAGTCCATCACGCGTAAAAACGAGTTCGTGAACAAGGTCTCCCAGGACCTCCGCCGCGACCTCGACATGACCGTCCTGGCCAACAAGCAGCTCCTCGC
>JANYAM010000022.1 GCA_025361365.1 Opitutus sp.
CGCTCGGCATCGGGGGCCGCGAGGATCCCGTGCGCCTGGTGTTCGACGCCCCAGCCGGCCCGGCGCTCAACGCCTCGCTTGTGGACATGGGCAACCGTTTCCGCCTCATCGTCAACGAGGTCAAGGCCGTCAAGACGCCCAAGCTGCCCAAGCTCCCCGTCGCCCGCGCCGTCTGGGAATGTTTGCCCGACTTCAAGACCGCCTGCGCCGCGTGGATCTACGCCGGCGGCGCCCACCACACCGGCTACAGCTACAGCGTCTCGACGGAGCACCTCACGGACTTTGCCGAGATTGCCGGCATTGAGCTGGCCGTCATCGACGGCGGCACGCGGCTCCCCCAGTTCAAGCAGGACCTTCGCAACAACGAAGTCTATTACCACCTCGCCCAGGGCATCCGCGTCTAACCCCCTTCCATCCCCCGTTACCTGTCATTCTGAACGAAGTGAAGAATCCAGTCGCTCGCGTAAAACTGGATCCTTTGCTTCGCTCAGGATGACAACCCAAAGCCCCTTATGAAACTTCTCCGCCTCTCCGTCCTCGGCCTCGTCGCCGCCGTCCTGCTCATCACGGGCTGCTCCAAACAATCCGCTTCCTCTCTCATTCCCCCCATCTCCAGAAAAATCAAGCTCGGCTTCCTCGTGAAGCAACCCGAGGAGCCGTGGTTCCAATATGAGTGGAAGGGCGCCGACAAGGCCGCCGCCCAATACGGCTTCGAGGTCATAAAGATCGGTGTGCCTGACGGCGAGAAGACGCTCGCCGCCATCGACAGCCTCGCCGCCAACGGCGCGCTGGGCTTCGTCATCTGCACGCCCGACATCCGCCTCGGGCCCGCCATCTACGCCAAGGCCAAGGCCGCCGGCCTCAAGGTCATCACGGTGGACGACCGCTTCGTCGGTGCCGACGGCAAGTTCCTCGCGGAGGTCCCTTATCTCGGCATGTCCGCTTCGAAGATCGGCCAGCTCTCCGGCCAGACCATTGCCGCCGAGATGGCGAAGCGCGGCTGGGCCGTGGCCGACACCGCCGCCTGCATCGTGACCTTCGAGGAACTCGACACCGCCCGCGAGCGGACTGACGGCATCATTGGCGCCCTCAAGGCCGCCGGCTTTCCCGCCGACCGCATCTACAAGGCCCCGCAGAAGACCACCGACATCCCCGGCAGCTTCGACGCCGCCAACGCCCTGCTCGCCCAGAAGACCGGCGTGAAGCACTGGCTCGTCGCCGGCATGAACGACAGCGCCGCCCTCGGCGCCGTCCGCGCCACCGAGGGCAACGGTTTCAAGGCCCCCGACGTCATCGGCGTCGGCATCAACGGCACCGATTGCCTCGACGAGCTGCGCAAGCCCGCCCCGACCGGCTTCTTCGGTTCCATCTACGCCTCCGCCCCGACCGAGGGCTTCCAGACCACGGAGATGCTCTACCTCTGGGTAAAGGAGAACAAAGCGCCGGCCCTCGACACCCGCGTGGACGGCAAGCCGATCACCCGCGCGAACTTCGAGCAGCTGCTCAAGTCCGAGGGAATTCTGTGATTCGATATAGGCCCTATGAGTCCCATAAGACCTATAGGTCCTATATGAAATGACCGCTCCCGCCCTCACCTTCGACTCCCTCACCATGGAGTTCCCGGGCGTGCGCGCGCTCGACGGTGTCTCGTTCGGCGTCCGCGGCGGCAGTGTCCACGCCCTGATGGGCGAAAACGGCGCGGGCAAATCCACCCTGCTCAAGATCCTCAGCGGCGCCTACCGCCCGACCGCCGGCGCGCTGCGCCTCGGCGGGGAATCCAAGGTTTTCGCCTCCACCGCGGAGGCCCTCGCCGCCGGCGTGGCCGTCATCTACCAGGAACTCCACCTCGTGCCGGAGATGACCGTCGCCGAGAACCTGCTGCTCGGCCGCTACCCGCGCCGCGGCCTGCTGCTCAACCGTGCGGCCTTGCGCGCCGAGGCGACGCGCTTGCTGCAGCTCGTCGGCGAGGACATTTCGCCCGATGCCCGGCTCGGTCGCCTGCCGCTGGCGCAGCGCCAGATGGTCGAGATCGCCAAGGCCCTCGGCCGCGGCGCGAAGATTGTCGCCTTCGACGAGCCGACCAGCTCCCTCTCCGCCAAGGAAACCCAGCGCCTCTTCGGCATCATCCGCGACCTCCGCGACCGCGGCCACGCCATCCTCTACGTCACGCACCGCATGGACGAGGTCTACGAAACCTGCGACGCCGCCACCGTGCTGCGCGATGGCCGGCATGTGGTCACGCACGAGTCGCTGGCCGGCGTCACGCGTGACGCGCTCGTGAAGAGCATGGTCGGCCGGGAGCTCACCAACATCTACAACTACCGGCCCCGCGCGCACGCGCCGGACGGCCTTGCGGTCCGCGGCCTGGCCGGCCCGGGCCTGAAGGCGCCCGTGTCGTTCGCCGTGGCGCGCGGCGAGATCCTCGGGTTCTTCGGCCTCGTGGGCGCCGGCCGTTCCGAGCTGATGCGCCTGCTCTGCGGCGCGGTCGCACCCGAGGCGGGCGAGGTGCGCGTCCACGGCGCCCTGGTCGCCGGCGGCTCGCCGCGCGCGGCCATTCGCGACGGCCTCGTCTTCTGCCCCGAGGACCGCAAGAAGGAGGGCATCATCGGCATCCGTTCCGTGGCCGAGAACATCAACCTCAGCGCCCGCCGCTCGCAGCTGCGCGCCGGGGTCTTCCTCGACCACGGCTGGGAAAAAGCCAACGCCGCGGCACAAATCGCGCGGCTCGGCGTCCGCTGCGCTTCGGCCGACACGCTCATCGGCCTCCTCTCCGGCGGCAACCAGCAGAAGGCCATCCTCGCCCGCTGGCTGTCGGAGCAGGTCCGCGTCGTCGTGCTCGACGAGCCGACCCGCGGCATCGACATCGGCGCGAAGAGCGAGATCTATGCGCTCATCCACGACCTGGCTGCCGCCGGCACGAGCGTGGTGATCGTCTCGAGCGAGCTGCCCGAGGTGCTCGGCATCGCCGACCGCGTGATCGTCATGCGCGAGGGCCTCGTCGCCGCCGAGTTCCCGCGCGCCACCGCCACGCCCGAGGCCGTCCTGCATGCCGCCCTGCCCGCCGCCGCCGCCTGATCTTCCATGAGCAAGCCCCTCGCCGCTCCTTCCACCTTCGCCCGCGTCTGGGAATCCGCCGGCATGCTGCTGGTGCTGGCCCTGCTCTTCCTCGGCTGCTCGCTGTTCGTGGAAAATTTCCTGACGGTCACCAACCTCCGCGGCCTCGCGCTCGCGGTGGCCACCATCGGCATGGTGGCGTGCACGATGATGTTCTGCCTCGCCGCGGGCGACTTCGACCTTTCCGTCGGCTCGGTCGTGGCCTTCGCCGGCGTCCTGGGCGCCACCGTGATGAATGCCACCGGTAGCGTTTTGGCCGGCGCGCTCGCCGCCCTCGCCAGCGGCGCGCTCATCGGCCTCGTCAATGGCGTGTTCGTCGCCCGCCTCGGCATCAACGCCCTCATCACCACGCTGGCCTCGATGCAGATCGTGCGCGGCCTGGGCTTCATCGTCTCGGACGGCCGCGCGGTCGGCATCCGCACCGACGCATTCTTCGCGTTCGGCAATTCCGCCCTGCTCGGCATCCCCACCCCCGTGTGGCTGACCGCGGGCTGCTTCCTGCTGTTCGGCGGGCTGCTCAACCTGACGGTCTTCGGCCGCAACGCCCTGGCCATCGGCGGCAACAAGGAGGCCGCCCATCTCGCCGGCGTGCCCGTGACGCGGATCAAGGTCGTCATCTTCACCCTGCAGGGCCTCGTCGCGGCCTTCGCCGGCCTCGTGCTGGCCGCCCGCATGACCAGCGGCCAGCCCAACACCTCGCAGGGCCTCGAGCTCGAGGTCATCTCCGCCTGCGTGCTGGGCGGCGTCTCCCTGAGCGGCGGCGTGGCGCGCATCGGCGCGGTCATCGCGGGTGTCCTCATCATGGGTCTCGTCCAGAACGCCATGAACCTTCTCAACATCCCGCCCTTCTACCAATACGTCGCCCGCGGCTGCATCCTCCTCGGGGCCGTCATGCTCGACCGCCTCAAGCAGCGCATCTGAGCGAGCCATGTCACCACGAAACACACGAAAGGAAATGCCCGCTCGCGCCCGACCCCTTTCGTGTGTTTGGTGTATTTCGTGGTGATCTCTTTTTATGCTCACTGAACTCAAACGCGAGGCCTACGAGGCCAACCTCGCCCTGCCCCGGCACGGGCTGATTAACCTCACCTTCGGCAACGCCAGCGCCCTCGACCGCCGCGAGGGTATCTTCGCCATCAAGCCGAGCGGCGTGGACTACGCGGTGCTCAAGCCGAAGGACATGGTGCTCGTCGATCTCGCGGGCAAGCAAGTCGAAGGAAAGCTCAACCCTTCCTCCGATACGCCGACGCACCGCCGGCTTTATCTCGGGTTCACCCAGATCAGCGGCATCGTCCACACGCACTCGTCCCACGCCACGGCTTTCGCCCAGGCCGGCCGCCCCGTGCCGATCTTCGGCACCACGCATGCGGATTATTTTTTCGGGGAGATTCCCGTCACCCGGAAGCTGACGCCCAGGGAAATCTCCGGCGGCGCCTATGAGTGGGAAACCGGTAACGTCATCGTCGAGCGCTTCAAGTCGCTCGACCCGCTCGATTGCCCCGGCGTGCTCGTCAACCGCCACGCACCCTTCACTTGGGGCGACACCGTGGCCAAGGCTGTCGAGGTGGCCGTGGCCGCCGAGTGCTGCGCGCACATGGCGCTGATGTCGCTCGCCCTCGCCCCGAAGCTGCGCGCCATCGAGCCCGGGCTGCTCGCCAAGCATTTCCAGCGCAAGCATGGTCCCGGGGCCTACTACGGTCAGAAATAACCGGTAGGGCGAATCGTCCCGATGAGCCGTCCATGATTTCCGCCGTCACGATCCGCCGCGAGCGCGTGGTGCTGCCGACCTACGAGCCGGCCGCCCCGGACCGCAACCCGATGTTCCTCGAGACGCGGGTCTACCAGGGCTCCAGCGGCCGCGTTTACCCGCTGCCCTGCATCGACCGCATCGCGGAAAAACCGGCGCCGCGCGCCTGGGACGCCGTCTTCCTGGAGAACGAATATTTGTCCGTGATGATCCTGCCGGAACTCGGCGGGCGCATCCACCGCCTCCAGGACAAGACCAACGGCTACGACCTCGTGTATTACCAGCCGGTCATCAAGCCCGCGCTCGTCGGGCTCGCCGGCCCGTGGATCAGTGGCGGCATCGAGTTCAACTGGCCGCAGCACCACCGGCCCTCGACGTTCATGCCGGCCGATGTTCACGTCGACCCGCATGCCGACGGCTCCGTGACCGTGTGGCTGTCCGAACATGACCCGATGGCGCGAATGAAGGGCATGCACGGCGTTTGCCTCCATCCCGGCCGCGCCATGTTGGAACTGAAGGTGCGCGCCTACAACCGCACCAACGATGTGCAGACGTTTCTCTGGTGGGCCAACGTCGCCACGCGCGTCCACGAACGCTATCAGTCGTTCTTTCCGCCCAACGCCACTTACGTCGCCGACCACGCCAAGCGCGCCATGAGCACCTTCCCACTCTGTTCGGGCCAATACTACGGCGTCGACTACGCCGCGCGGGCCCGGGACGGAGTTTCACCCTCGGAACAACCGCGGCAATACCGCCCGTCCGGCGACTACGCCGCCAACGACCTGTCCTGGTATGCGAACATCCCCGTGCCTACTTCTTACATGTGCATGGGCAGCGCCGAGGATTTCTTCGGGGGCTACGACCACCGCGCGGAGGCCGGTCTCGTGCATGTGGCCGACCACCACCTCGCCCCGGGCAAGAAGCAGTGGACCTGGGGCAACCATGAGTTCGGCTACGCCTGGGACCGCAACCTCACCGACGCCGATGAGCACGGCGAGCACCGCCCCTACATCGAGCTCATGGCCGGCGTCTTCACGGACAACCAGCCGGACTTCTCTTTCCTCGCGCCGGG
>JANYAM010000038.1 GCA_025361365.1 Opitutus sp.
GATCGGGATGAATAGCGAACATTCCTTGATTTGCCGGCGAATCTTTTGATCCCAGGCATCGCCACCCTCCAGTCCACCCTCGTCAAACCATACCTCGACCTCAAACGCACTCAAGGCGTCAGCCAGGCGCCGGGCCGCCGCGAGATCCTCGCGGGCGTAGCTGAGAAACACCGACTGGCCGGAGGCACTCATGACAGGCCGGGATACTGCCGCCGTCCGCCGGGTGGGCAAGGCGTGAATGGTTGCGCCCGATCCTAGAACAGGGGCGCGTTGTTCGCCGGGTCTTTCAGCATGGCTTCAAACGCGGGGTCACCGCGCAGCGGGAACGTCAGCAGGGAATACCGCAGGCGGTAAACATTGACCTGCGATTCAGCCATGCTTGGCGCACGCAGGATATCCGCCAACCCGGCGACCGCTTCCGCTTTTTCACCCGTCCAAGCCCGGCTGATTGCGTTAAAAAAGCGGGCGCTGTTCCCTCGACCAGGGGGCATTTGACTCAGGATCTCGCGCGCCTGCGCCAGCTTCGCCCGGCCGGCTTCCCGGTCGCCCAACATGGCCAACGCCAGACCGAGGTCGTTCAAGGTTCCCGGTGCCGCCGGATCGTCGGCGAGCTCCGCCATCGCCGAATCGCGGTTTTTTTCCAGCAACGGGCGGGCGGAGGCAAAGTCATTCTTCGACAGATAGGCCTCCGCGACCATCATCCGGGCTCCCCTGGCGGAATAATCCCGGAACAGGGCCTCGCCCCCGCTCGCCCGCCAAAGCCGGATCATCCCATCGGCGTCGCCCAGCGCGATCATGACTTCGAGGCGGGTGTAACGGACAAAGGGATCCTGCTTTTCGAACTCCACCGGGAACTTGGCCAGCAGCGCCTCGAGTTCACGGGTCGAGCCCGTGCGCAGGAACGGCGAGTAGGCCAGCCGCAGCGCCGCATCGTTATCCTGCGGATTCAAGCGGATCAGGATCCGCTGGATTTCTTCCGCCTCGGCATAATGGCGGAGTGATCGGAACAAGTCTTCCTGGGCGTAAAGCACGTCCACATTGAACGGGTCGAGCGCCCGGGCCTTGGCCGCTGCCGCCAAAGCATCCGCCCACCGCTGCTCGGAGCGGGCGTTGAACGCCTGGGCCCGATAAGCTTCCGCCCGGTTGGGGAAGAGCTCGATGACCCGCTGCCGGTAGCGATTGGCCATCGCATAATCGCGCATCACGGACCCCAGTAGCGCCCCGGCTTCCAAAACATTAGAGTCATCCGGAGCGGATTTCTCCGCCCGGGCCAGGGCCTCGCGAATGCTGGCCAGTCGGGCCGGGGATTTATTCTCGCGCCAGTAGACGCTGACCTGGACCTTGCAGATGGCCGCCCAGGCCTTGGCATAGTTGGGATCGATTTCGACCGCGTGTTCCAACAGCGGCAGGGCTTGGTCGAGCGCGGCTTCCTGCACTCCCCGGCGCATGATCGCGAGGGCCTGCTGATAAAGCTCATAGGCCTCCACGCTCTGCGTCGACCGCTCTGCCAACCGGGCATTCTCCTGCGGAGTCAGCACCGCCTGGAGCGCCAGGGCAATTTCGTGCGAAAGCTCGGTCTGAATGGCAAAAACGTCCGTCAGATCCCGGTCGTAGGTCTTGGCCCACACGTGCTCGTCGGTGGCGGCGCGAATCAACTGACCCGTGACCCGCACCTTGTTGCCGGAACGCCGGACACTGCCCTCCAGGAGGTAGGCGACACCGAGCTCGCCGGCGATCTGGTGGATGGACTTTTTCGAGTCCCGATACTGCATCATGGAGGTTCGCGAAATGACCTTGAGCGCCCCGACGTTGGCCAGATTGGTCAGGATGTCCTCGTGCACGCCGTCGGCAAAGTAGCCGCTGTCCTTGTCGTCGCTCATGTTGGTGAACGGCAGCACGGCGATGGACTTGTCCTCCTTTGGCCGCGGGGCCGGCGCCGGTGATTCGGCCGGTGGCTTCGCGGCGGGGACCGGCGCAGGCTTGGGCCAGAAGGCAAATGCGAGCAGCGCCGCCACGAGAAGCGCCTCGCCGGCGAGCCACCAACCGCGGAACCACCGGCGCACCGGGGCGGGCCGTTCGACGCGCGGCGGCGGCGTTGACGCTGGCGTGCTTCTTTGCACCTCGAGCAGCGTCCGCACCCGGTCGACCAACTGGGTGTTCGGGACCCCGCGCGGCAGCCGGATCCATTGCACCCGGCGGAACGATTCTGGCACCATGGCGCCCTCTTCCCGCGTATCGTCGACCGCGATCGGCAACAGGAACGCGGTCCCCTCCGCCATCAGGTGCGTGCGCTCCGCGGCGAGCTTCCACTCCAGCCGAAAGTAGGCTTCGCGCCGCGCCTGCGTCTGGGCCGAGATGATCGGGATGAATAGCGAACATTCCTTGATTTGCCGGCGAATCTTTTGATCCCAGGCATCGCCACCCTCCAGTCCACCCTCGTCAAACCATACCTCGACCTCA
>JANYAM010000039.1 GCA_025361365.1 Opitutus sp.
GAGTGTTTCCAAACCCGGTTTGTCATCCTGAGCGAAGCGAAGGATCCAGTGCGACGAATCCGCTATTACGAGCGAACAACTGGATTCTTCACTTCGTTCAGAATGACAGGAAAGCGGTGTTCGGCGGGTTTGAAGACACTCGCTGGAATTTGGGCGCGCGATTGGCGGAGAAGATCCTCGTTGCCCGCACCTAGAACAGGGGCGCGTTGTTGGCCGGGTCTTTCAGCATGGCTTCAAACGCGGGGTCACCGCGCAGCGGGACCATGAGCAGGGAGGTTCTGATTTCATATACATTCATCTGCAAACCGGCCATCGTGGTGGAACGCAGCATATCAGCCAAGGCCGCGACCGTCTCCGCTTTTTCCCCCACCCAAGCCCGGTCGACGGCACTATAAAAGCGCGCGGCTAATTTTTTATTGGCGGGCAGGGAATTCAGGATCGCCCGGGCCTGGGCCAATTTCGCCCGACCCGCCTCCGGTTCGCCCAGCATCCCCAGCGCAACGCCCAGATCGTTCAAGAGCGTCGGATCCGCCGGATTAGCCAGGAGGGCCGCTTGCGCGGAATCACGATTCTTCTCCAGCAGGGGTCGGGCGGAGGCGGGGTCCTTCTTCGCCAGGTAGGCCGCCGCGACGAGCATCCGGCCTTCCCTTTCGGAATAATCCCGGAATCTAAAATCGCCCTCACTTTGACGCCAAACCCGGATTAACCCGTCGGCATCACCTAGCATGACCATGACCTCAAAACGGGTGTAGCGCACAAAGGGATCCTGCTTATCCCGGTCTTCCGGGGGAAGCCGCGCCAGCAAGCCCTTGAGTTCCTGCGTTGAGCCGGATCGAAAAAAGGCCGTGGTGGCCAGGCGCAGGACCGCATCACTATCATCGGGATTCAAGCGGATCAGAATTCGCTCGATCTCTTCCGCCTCGGCAAAATGGCGGAGCGAGAGCAACACGCTCTCGTAGGTGGCCAGCAGATCCACATTGAAAGGATCGCGCACCCGGCCTTGGGCGAAGGCCGCCAGAGCCTCCGCCCAGCGCAGCTCGCGGGCCGCCATGAGCGCGAGCGTGAGAAAGGCTTCCACCCGATTGGGGAAAAGCTCGATGATTCGCTGATGATAGCGGTCAGCCAGGGCGCGATCCCCGACCATGCTCGCCAGGTTAGCCCCGGTCGTTAAAACGTCGTAGTCGTCCGGATCGGACTTTTCCGCCTGGGCCTGGGCCTCACGCATCTTGCTCAATCGGCTGGCCGATTTATCTTCGAGCCCATAAGCCAGACCCTCAACCGCCGAGATACCCGCCCAAGCCTTGGCGTAATTTGGATCCAAGGCGACCGCTTGTTCCAACAGGGGGAGAGCCTGATCGACCGAAGCCTGGGCGACCCCCCGATAGATCAGCGCCAAGGCGCGTTGATATAACGCGTAGGCGGCCACATTCTGCGTCGGCCGGTGTTCCAGCCGGGCATTATCCTGCGGCGACAGCACGGTCTGGAGCACGGTGGTGATTTCCCGAGACAGCTCTTCCTGCACCGCAAAGACGTCGGTCAGTTCCCGGTCGTAGGCCTTCGCCCACACATGCTCGTCCGTCCGGGCGTTGACCAACTGGCCGGTCACCCGGATCCGGTTGCCGGAATGGCGCACACTGCCTTCCAGGATGTAGGCGACCCCCAACTCGGTGCCAATCTGGCGGAGGGTTTTTTTCGTGTCCCGATACTGCATGACAGAAGTGCGCGAGATGACTTTGAGCGCGCTGATATTGGCGAGGTTGGTCAGCACATCCTCGTGCACTCCGTCGGCAAAGTAGGCGTTGGCCTTGTCATCGCTCATGTTCGTGAACGGCAGGACCGCGATGGATTTTTCGCCAGCGGGAGCCGCGTTGGTCACTGGTGCGGGCGGCGGCGGGTTTCGCCTGGCCCAAAAAGGCAGGCTGGCCCCGACCGCCAGCGCGAGGCCCGCGGCCACCAGCGGCCATGGCCGGCGCGGGCGCACCAGGAGGGTTCCGACCAGCGGAACCGCCGGCGCCGGATGCGACCGTTGCAGTTCCAGCAAGGCCCGCACGCGATCCACAAAAAGGGTGCTGGGCACGCCTCCCGGCAGCCGCGTCCACTGGATGCGGCGGAACGATTCCGGCACCAGGGCGCCCGCTTCCCGGGTGTCGTCGATCGCGATGGGCAGCAGGAACGCGGTCCCTTCCGCCATCAGGTGCGTGCGCTCCTCGGCGAGCTTCCACTCCAGCCGGAAGTAGGCTTCGCGCCGCGCCTGCGTCTGGGCCGAGATGATCGGGATGAATAGCGAACATTCCTTGATTTGCCGGCGAATCTTTTGATCCCAGGCATCGCCACCCTCCAGTCCACCCTCGTCAAACCATACCTCGACCTCA
>JANYAM010000205.1 GCA_025361365.1 Opitutus sp.
CCCCGACGGTCTCGCCCAAGCCTTCCACATCGCCGGCGATACCGGCTTCCTCAAGGGCGAGCCCTCCGCCCTCGTGCTCGGCGACAATCTTTTCTACGGAGCCGAGTTCGTGAACTCCCTCGCCGAGGCCTCGGCCCGCACTAGCGGCTCGACGATCTTCGGTTATCACGTCGCCAACCCTACGGACTACGGCGTGGTCGAGTTCGCCAAGGACGGCCGCGTGCTCTCCCTTGAGGAGAAGCCGAAACAACCCAAGTCCAACTACGCCGTGCCGGGCCTGTATTTCTACGACGCCGATGTCGTCAAGCTGGCCAAGAGTCTCAAGCCCTCCGCCCGCGGCGAGCTCGAGGTCACCGATCTCAAGCGCCTGTATCTCGAGCAAGGCAAGCTGCTCGTCGAGGTCTTCGGCCGCGGCACCGCCTGGCTCGACACCGGCACGCATGACTCGCTCATCGAGGCCGCCCAGTTTGTCCACGTGCTGGAAAACCGCACCGGCCTGAAGATCGCCTGCATCGAGGAGATCGCCTACAAGCAGGGCTGGATCGACCGCACCGGCCTCGAGGCCAACATCGCGAAACTCGGCAAGTCCGCCTACGGCCAATACCTGAAACGGCTGCTGGCGTAAGCGCACTGAAACACTTAAGGTTTTAATGTTTAATATCGCCCGGCCTATTGCGAGGTAGCATGACCGGCCACGAAAGGGTTGCCTCTCCGTGCGGCTATTGCGTGGATCGGGCACCGCCCGGCATGAAGGTCTCGTTCATCATCCCGCTCTACAACTGCCTGCCGCTGACGCAGGCCATGCTGGCGAGCTTGCGCGCGACCCTGCCCGCCGGACTGGAGCATGAGATCATCATCGTGGACGACGGCAGCACCGACGGCACGCGCGACTGGCTGAAAAATGTAGGGTCGGCGCTTGTCGCCGGACCTGTCTTGGTTGATGGCCCCGGCCTGCCGACGAGCGGCAGCCCTACAGTCCGATTTCTCCTCAATAAAGAGAACCTCGGCTTCGCCGGCGCGTGCAACCGCGGCGCGGCTGCCGCGACGGGCGAGATCCTTTTCTTCCTCAACAACGACCTCGTCCTGCTGCCGCGCTGGCTCGAGCCGATGCTCGCCGCGCTGGTCGTGCGACCCGACGCCGCCCTCGTGGGCAACGTGCAGCTCAACCACACGACTGGCGCCGTGGACCACGCGGGCATCTGCTTCAACCACCAAGGCAAGCCTGAGCATCGTGTGACCCGGCCCCGGTTCGGCCGGCCGGATTACCAGGAAGTCGACGCCGTGACCGGCGCCTGCTTCGCCGTGCCTCGTGTCATCTGGGAACAGCTCGGTGGCTTCGACGAGAGCTACGTTAACGGCTGCGAGGACGTCGACCTCTGCCTGCGCGCGCGCGCAGCGGGCTTCTCCTGCGTGGTCGCACTGCCGAGCGTGGTGCGCCACCACATCAGCGCGTCCGCCGGCCGCAAACGGCGCGACGAACAGAACACCGCGCGACTGGTCGCCCGCTGGGCGGAGACCATTGCCGAGCTCGCCGCCCCGGCCTGGAGCCGCGAACAGGTCGCCCGCCACGCCCAGCTTTCCCACGTCTTCGACTACCCGGTCGTCTGTGCGGCCCTCGGTCAGGTGCTGTTCGGTGGGCGTCCCTCGTTGCCGGTGCGCGAGGGCGTGGTCGGCGCGATGCGGCGGGAACGCCAGCGCTGGCGCGAACTGCTGGACGGCGTGCCCGTCGCGGCCGGTGGGCCGATGCCCCAAGCGCCGATCTGAAATCAGCCGGCGCGCTCGACCGAACGCACGACCGACTGCGGCCGGCGGTTCACGGTCAGGAACATCCGGCCGATGTATTCGCCGATCAGGCCGAGCACCACCAGCTGCGTGCCGGAGAAAACCAGCAACGCGCCCATCAGCGAACCCCAGCCGTAGTCCGGGCCCCGGTTGGTGTAGCGCAAATAGAACACGAAGAGCAGGCCACAGAGGCCGGCCGCCGCCATGACCAGGCCCAGCAGCGTCGCGAGGCGCAGCGGCATCACCGAGAAATTGACGAAGGTGCTGAGCCAGAGCCGCAGCAGCCGGCGGAGGGTGTAGCCGCTTTCGCCGGCCGTCCGCTCCGCATGGTGCACCTCCAGCGCCCCGATGTTCTGTGTCACCTGCAGGATGAGCCCGTCGATGTAGGGATACGGCCCGTCGTGCGCGGCGACCTCCTTCGCCACGAACGCGCTGACGCAGCGGAAACTGGAAAGATAAAACCCCTTCGGCTTGTCGAGCACCCAGTCCGTCATCCGGTTGGTCAACCAGCTGCCGAAGTTTCGGAACATCGAGTGCTCCTTCTGCGCGTAGTGGCCGTAGACCGCGTCGAGGCCCTCGCGCTTCGCGTGCGACCAGAGCTTCACGGCCTCGGCCGGGGGATTCTGGCCGTCGTCGTCGAGGTTGACGATGTAGGCGCCGCGGGCGTGCCGGTAGCCGGTGAGCACGGCGTTGTGCTCGCCGTAGTTGCGCGCGTGGTTGACGAAGATCATCGGGATGCGGGCGTCGCGCAGCAGCTCGCGGCACACGCCCGCCGTGGCGTCGCGGCTGCCGTCGTTGACCAGCACCAGCTCATGGCCGCCCTCGATCGACAACGCCTCAATTTCCTTCACCAGCGGGACGAGGGAGTCCGCGCTGTAATAGAGCGGGATGACAAAACTCAGGGCGGGGGTCATGGGGTGTGCGGCCCGGACTGTTGGGATTTTTGCGCCACAGTCAGCACCGAATTCCCGGCGGGCAGGCCGCCGCCCGCCCCGAGCCAGGCGTGCTCGACCGCCATGAGCGCGTTGAATCCGGCCTCGACCGGCGCGGGGAACAGCCGCACGTCGCTGGTGGGCGCCGCCGGCGGCAGAAGTTTCCGGCGGACGACCGCGAGGGGCAACGGCAGCAGATTCCAATAAGTGCTGCGCCGGACGGTGAAGCCGGCGCCGGTGAGCAGGGCGTTCACCTCGCCGCGACTGTAGCGGCGAAGGTTGCCGACCTCCTTGTCATGATAGGAATACATCCACTGGTAGGCGGGCATCGTCAGCACGACGAACCCGCCGGGCTTGAGGCACCGGTGAAACTCCCGCACCGCCTGCGCCGGGTCGGCTACCTGGCAGACCACGTCGCACGACACGACCGCGTCAAAGTGCGCGTCGCCAAACGGCAGCGCGGCGATGGAGCCCTGCACCACCTCGCCGCCGGTACGCTCGCGCGCGAGCCCGACGGCCAGCGGGGAAAAATCCAGTCCCGTGAGCGCCCACTCCGGCCGCGCCGCGTGCAGCCGGCGCAGCAGGCCGCCCGTGCCGCAGCCGGCGTCAAGCAACCGCGCGGCCCCGGCCGGCAGGGCGGCGGCGAGGCTGCGCGCCACGTGCCGGTGCAGTGCGCGGTAATACCACATCGCGTCCTCCACACCGGCCATCTTGCGGTATTCGTCGGGTTGCACCGCCGCCGATTGAGGCGGCCGGCCGCCGGGCTGGCGACACGAAAACCGCGGTCACTGCTCCGCCTGGACCGTCAGCTCGTAGAGCGCGACGGCCAGCGCCCGTGAATCGTCGCCCTGCGCGCGGCCCGCCGGCTCGTCGGTTCGGAGGATCAGGGAGAAGGTGCCGGGCGGCAGCATGATGCCCCGGTATTCCAGGCGCTGGATGGAGCCGTTCAACGGCCGCATCGCGCCGATCCGCGCGGCCCCGAGTTCTAATTGCAGCCGGCTGCGCTGCAGCGCGCGCAACCGCAGCGTGATGACCACCGCGACCGGCTGGGGGGCGGGATTCGTGACGGTGATCGTCGCCGGGCCGTTGCTCCAGCGCCAGCGGTTGACGCCCGACCCCTCGAGCGCGTGCCAACCCATCCCAAAGGCAAGCGCGACCCGGCCGGGCGCCGCGGTGCGCGCCGCATGGAATTGCGGGTTGATCTCGACGTAATCGGCCTCCCGCGCCGGCCAGGAACGCAGCAGGCTGTCACTCAGGTCCCACTCGCCCTTGAGCGCCGTGTTCAGGCGACCCTCGTAGGTGTGGACGGGAAAATACTGCGGCTTGCGCAGGAGCAGCGCGTTCGCCCAGAGGCGCGACCAGAAATCCTCGATGTGCAGGTTGAGCGAGGTCACCCGCGGCATGTGCTCCAACCGGCGCAGTTCCAGCAACCCGCGGTCCACCCGCAGCGGCGGCTCGGTCATCTGGCGCGCGAACTGCCACGCGCCCCAGCCGTTGGCCGCGAGCACGAGCAGGGCCAGCCCCAGGCCGGCGCGCCGCGCGGCCGACCGCGCGGGGCCCGCCAGCCAACAAGTCAGGCCGACGAGCAGCCCGGGATAAAAGACCGAGAGCAGCTTGAAGGCATCGTAGCTGGCATTGGCCCGCATCCGCGCCTCCCACACCAGCAGACCCCAGCCCGCCAGCACGGGCAGCGTGAGCGCCAGCACCGCCAGGGCCGAGCCGCGCTGCCGGCGACGCCACAACCCGATGACCCCCGCCAGCCACGCGCCCACCACGACGGCGCTGAGGATCAGACGCACGGACTGCGGCCAGGCATACAGCCCGGTGTCCCGCACCACGCCCACCCAGCCCTCCGGGGAAAGCAGCGCCACTGGCCAGCCGAAATTATACTGTTGGAACAACCGGAACCGCTCGATCAAGCCGTCGAACCGCCCCCAGAACAGCGCGGCGCACACCGCCAGCATGGCCAGCACCATGCCGAACACCCGGGCCGGACCGCGCCAGTCCCGCCGCCACCACGCCACTGCCAGCAACCAGGCCCCGGCGGGAGCCAGCGCGACAGTCAGGATGAAATTGTAGCTGCCGGCCAGGATCCAAAACGCCGCCAGCACGAGCGGGGCCCAGGCCCACACGTGGAACCCGGCGCGCGGACCCCGCGTCGCGCCCAGCACAGCCAGCGTCAGCAGGGCGATACCGTACGCGCCATACAGCTGCCCGAGCGCCCCATGATGCACCGCGTAGGCCCCGAGCGGGGAAAAAAGGTAGAGCGCCGCCGGCACCAGTGCCACCAGCCCGCGCAGGCCGGCCGCGACGCGCGCGAGCAGCAGCACGAGCGCGGCGTTGAGCAGCAGCAGCACCGCGCCCGTCACGCTCACCAGCTGGTAGCCCTGCAGCTCGAAAACCGTTCCGTTGTGCGCGAGCAGGGCCGACGGCGTGAAATGATTCAGGCGGAGCCAGAAATCGAAGAATGTGTCCGCCGTCCCGACCCGCGTGAC
>JANYAM010000210.1 GCA_025361365.1 Opitutus sp.
CCCCCCGCTGCCGCCGTCCTGGTGTACGGAGGAGTAATTTAACCACCGGGCCGCCACAGGGCGAGATGAGGCGGACAACGGGCCTGTTGTGTCGTCTCCCCTCGCAGTGTCACCTGACGGTCCGTCCGTCGCCATGGCCGGCCCAGTGGTTAAAAGATAAAAATCGTTTGTCGGATTCGCGTGCCCGGCTCGGAGCGAACGATTGAGGGCGAGCGATTGGTGTCGTGGGGACATGATCCGATTGGGCTGCCATGACCTTGGGTGGAGTAGCCTTCCCGGCCAAGCCATCCACCGTAATTTTTCCGTAAGCGCCCGAACGATGGGCGCGCTTTATGCGGAGCGGGATTTGATCGTCCGGCCTGCCGGTGCGGAAAGATAGCAATAGCCGGATTTGGGCGTGACTTGGATGTGCGCGCGGAGATTGAGGGCAAGCTTGCGATAGGAAGAGACTAGCTTGCCGAGCAGCACGCGCAGGTTGGCCGTGTCGCCGGAAAAAGTGCGATTGAACAGTTCGCCGTAAAGAAAGTGATATGTCACAATCTTGTTCGGCGATTCGGCCAGTAGCCGCGCCAGTTCGATTTCCCGGGGGGCAAGATGGACGGCCCGCCGGGCGCGGCGAAGCTGTTGCTGCTCGGGCTGGATGATGGCCCCGGCCAGGATGATTTGCTCGGTGGGCGGCTGGCGGGACGGCGCCGCCTGCGTAGGGCGCAGAAATTTGGCGATATATTCGAGCAGCACATCCGGGCGCAGAGGATCCCGGAGAACGCAATCCGCGCCTAGGGACAGTTGCCTCGCCTCCTGCCGGGGCGTGCAGTCCGCGCCGGCGAGCACGATCACGCGTGTGCCGGGCAAAAGCTCCGCCTTGGCCAGCAGGGCGAGCAGGTCGTCGGAGTAGCCGTCAACGAGGCTCGCGCGCGTGACGACGAGAGTCGGCAGGGTCTTTCTCAGCTGGGCCTTAAATTGGCCGACCGACCCGCAGATGCAGGCCGGCTCCGGGCGATTTCCGATGAGCAAGGCCAGCGCGCGGGCTTCACGGGGACTACTGGAGACGACGATAATCACGGGCGTGATCCGGCAGAAGGCGACGCGGTCCGATCCGTGCGGCTTCAGGTGGGCAGGGCGAGCAAGAGTTCAAGGTGATCGTGGGTCGGCGCCACGGTGACGCCCAGCATGCCCTTGCATTTGGTCAGGCCATGAAGCAATCCGCGGGCCGGGATTTGAATCCGGCAGGCGCGGCCGCCCTCGAGCCAATCCTTGATCTGGGCCAGGTCGAGTGCGGCGGCATTGGTCCGGATGCGGAGCAGCATGCCCGCCTGGCTGTGCGCCGCTTGCTTGCGATTGACCCACAGAAAGTCGCGAGCATGAAGCTCGCGTGGAGCGGCGTCCAAGCGGACTAACCCCGCCATGCGCACCTGCACAGTGGTGCCTGGTGCAGTGGTCTCCAGTGCCGCGCCGAGCACGGGAATCAGCAGGAGAAGAAGTTCGATGCCGGAAAGGCCGCGAATCACGGCGTTCTGCTCATGCACAGCCAAATCGATGTTTTTCCGATCCTGTTCGGCTTTGGTCCACCGGGTGCAGATGCCCAGAGCGTGCGTGAGGCAGCCCCCGAGATGCGCGGGTGACGTGTCCCGGTTGGCATAAGCGGAGTTAAAGAATCCTTCCGTAATGCTCGTCGCGGCCTCGGCCGCCCTTCTCGCTTCCTGCAGGGTGCGGCAAATCGATCCCAGCGCAGCGTCCTGCTTGCTCCGGCTGTCCAAGGAGTGAGTGGCGCTGGCGAGCAGGGCATGGACCGTCGTGAGCAAGTTGGCAGATTGGAGCAGAGCGTCCCGGGCGGACTCCGAGGCGGTGAATTCGATGTCTCGTTCGATTTGCGCTGTGTCCAACTCGCGGGACAGCGTGTCGGATTTCTTGACCAACGTCAGCTCGCGGCGACGCTTGCCAGTGCGCTCGATCCAATCGGGCAGCCGTTGTTCGAATCCCAGCCGATCGGGCAGAGGCTTGAAGATAAAGTCGTATACCTGCAGCGGGATGGCCCGGCGCAGATTCTCTTCCGTGCCGTATCCGCTCAGGATCACGAAACCCAGTCCGGGGTCGATCAGGCGTGCGGCTTCCACAAAATCCAAGCCATTCATGCCGGGCATGTGGAGGTCTACGAGGCAGAGATCAAAAGGCTCTTGTTTGATCCGGGAGAGTGCTTCCGCGGGATTGGTGCACGAAATCAGCTTGTAGTTTTCAGTCAGTCTCAAGCGGAGGGAAGCGTGGATCTGGCGCTCGTCGTCCACGGCCAGGATCCGCGGGGTGATCAATTTCCCGGGATGAGATGTCATGGCCTGCCTGATCATAGTGCTTAAGCGGGGCGAGGCTGGGTGCCCATTCGCCCGAGCAGGCTGGGTTTAACGGCTACCGGATTCCGGGGTTCGCGCGCATGTCTTTCCGGCAGTCCGTCCTTCGGGAACAGTGCCGTGAACGTCGTGCCTCGGCCGGGCGCGCTGTTTACTTCAATCGTGCCTCCGTGCAG
>JANYAM010000213.1 GCA_025361365.1 Opitutus sp.
GTCGCGGTTGAGCCCGCCGAAGTTCGGGTTAAAGTCCTTGGAGTTCCACTGGAACGCGGTGCCGGTCGCCTCCTCCTTGTAACCGGGGCTGTTGTCCACCTGCACGGCGATGACGTTGTCCGCGCCGTCGAAGCGCACGAATTTGGTGATGTCGAGACCGATGGCCGTGACGCCATTCTCATGCTTGCCGACGGGCTGGCCGTTGATGAAGAAGCGGCCGGCCTGACGCAGGCCGTCGAACTGAAGGAACACTTTCCGGCCGGACGTGCCGGCGGGGAGCTTGAAGTGTTTCCGATACCAGCCGATGCCGAGCATCTTCTCGCCCTGGTCGCCGCCGCCGTGGCTGATGTAAGCGCGGTAGGTGTCGGTTTCATTCCACGTGTGCGGCAGGCTGACGCCGGTCCAGGCCGAGTCGTCGAACTCCGGCTGGGCCGCGCCCGGCGCGTCGCCGAACGTGAATTTCCACGCCGGGTTGAAGTTGTAGGTGGCGCGCGGGGAAGCCGGCGGCGAGTAGGGCGCGGCGAATGCTACCGCTGCAGCCGACAGCAAAAGGGCAAACAAGCGGGCGAAATAGGACATGAACTTAAGCCTTCTTTGTCATTCTGTGCGCAGCGAAGAATCCAGTCGTTCGGGCGTGCTATAGGTTTCGCGGCACTGGATTCTTCGCTGCGCTCAGAATGACAAGTGGGGAGGGAGGGTTTGATGGATAAGCGGCTTGCTTCGCCTTGGCGATTTCCACGGCGTAGACTTGGGTCGCGCCATGCATGTTGGAGCGGAAGACAATCCACTTCATGTCCGGGGAAAAGCTGACATTGGGCTCGAGGCGATATTCGTGGTTTTTCATGTTCACCAGTTGCTCGGTCTTGAAGGCGCCGGGAACGATCAGGCTGCCGGCATTGGGATTGCTGACACCGGCGACATCGGGGATGGGCTCAGGACGGAAGAGATTGATCCACGTGCCGTCCTTGGCGCGGGCGACCATCTGTTCGTCGCCACCGTCACCGGCGAACAGCGTGCCGTCGGGCGAGACGTTGAAGTGCACGGACCATTCGTTGCGCTGCAGGTGCCACCAGGTGCGCTTGCCCGTGGCGATCTCGTAGCCGCCCAGCCAGAAATCCTCGCCGCGCGGCGTCTGCAAATCATACCACACGGTCTTGCCATCGCCGCTGAAGAATTCGTGGCCGGCAATTTCCATGTTCATCGTCCGCTTGTGGATGTTGATCAGGCCCGTGCCGTCGGTGCGGACGAGCCAGACCCGGTCCACCTCGTGCCAGGTGCCCTCGTGGCAGAACATGATTTGGCCCGGATCGGTCGGGGAGAACTGCACGTGGCCGAGCCATTCGCGTTCCTTGACGATTTCCTTCATTTCCCCGGTCTTGATATTGACGGTGAAGATGACCTGCGGCGGGCCCTGCCGGATTTCCAGCAGCCGGTTGTGGAGCGCGAGGTCCTTGGCGTCGGCATAGGACATCGGCGTGCCATCGGGCCAGTTGGCCTTGTAGGCCGCCTGGAAGGTCGGGTTCGGGCCGGCGGCGGCGGGCTGGCCGTTCGCAGTGGTGTTGGCCTGGCGGTCGCGTGGCGGGCGGTCGCCACCCTCGGCATACTGGCCGAGCATCAGCGTTTCGTCGGCATTGATGGAGGAAACGCCGCCGCGCGGGAGTTTCGCGACCTCGCGCGTGGCCTTGGTGTCGAGATTCGTGGCGTAAATCCACACTTCGTTCGTCGTGTCCTTCGTGCCGTCGGGCTTGGTGGTCTCCTTCGACACGCGCTTGGAATAATAGACATCCCCGGTTTTGTGGCCGACGACGATGACATTGGCGCGCGGCTCTGCGACTACGGACTCGATGGCGCCGGTGGCCAGCGTGATTGTCGAGATGCCATGCGGGGTGGTGATGACGAGTTTTTTGCCGTCGGGCGAGTAGGCGTTCTGGTGGAAGTAAAGCGAGGCGCTGCCCGGTTCGCGCGAAAGGCGGACGACGCGGTGGCCGGTGTCGGGATCAATCCAGGAGGTCGGGGGCTCGGTCGCGACCGCCGGTGCATCGGCGGCGAAGGCGCGCGTGGCGAGCAGGGCGAGGGTGGAGAAACAGCGGACAGAAGATAGAGAACGGAGGACGGAGTGGGAAGAGGCTTTCATAAATTCCATTGGGTTGTCATCCTGAGCATAGCGAGGGATCCAGCCTGATGCCCGCGGACGGTTGTGCTGCTGGATTCTTCACTTCGTTCAGAATGACAAACTGGGTTACTTGGGGTCGTGCTTGGCGACTTCGACGGCGTAGACATGCGTCGTGGCTTTTTTGCCCTCGCCGGGGTTGGTGTCGAAATTGCCGCTGAAGATAATCCATTTACCGTTGGGCGTGAAGGTGAGGTTGGGCTCGACGCCGGTCTCCTTGCTGTAGCTGTGCCGCGCCATGTTCACGAGGCGCTCGGCGTTGAAGACGCCGATGTCGATGAGGTCCTGCTTGTCGCGGAACGAGCTGCCGCGGACCATGCCTGGGCGGAAAAGGTAGATCCACTGGCCGTTGCCCGGCGGGTTGAGCAACACGCCGTCGGGCGAGCGGGTGGCGACGCTACCCGGGCCGCCGCCGTCGCCGGCGAAGAGCTTGCCGTCGCGCGAGACATTATAGTGCACCGACCATTCCGGGCGCTGGAGATTATACCAAGTGCGGTGGCCGGTCGTCAGATCGACGCCGCCGAGCCAGAACACCGTGCTGCGCGGCGTCTGCAGGTCATACCAGACCATCTTGCCGTCGGCGCTGAAGAATTCGTGGCCCTCGATTTCCATGTTCATCGTGCGCTCGTGCAGCAGGCGGGCGGGCTTGCCGTCGTCGGCGCGGACGGTCCACGTGCGGTCGTTGAAGTGCCACGGGCCCTCGTGGCAGAAGAGGATTTGCTGCGGGTCGGTCGGCGAGCATTGCAGGTGGTTGGTCCAGTCGTTCTCGCGGTGGATGACCTTGAATTCGCCGGTCTTGGTGTTGACGGTGTAGATCATCTTCGGCGTGCCCGCGGCCCAGTTGGCCTCGAGCGTGCCGCCGCCACCGTTGGGCGGCGGGGTGCGCGGGATGGCCTTGCCGTCCGGGTCGGGGCCGATGCCGACAAGGAGGGACTCATCGCAGTTGATGGCGAACTGCCCACCGCGGCCCTGGGCGGCCGGTGGCAGCTTCACGACCTCGCGGACGGCCTTGGTATCCACGTTGACGGCCATCAAGGCGGTGCGCTCCTTGTTGAGGTAATAAGCCTCACGCGAATGCCAGGCCATGGCGATTGGCATGGCACCGGGCAGCACCATTTCAAACTTCGGTGGTGTGGCGCCGAGGCTCGACAGGTCGACGGTCGCGATGCCGTTGGCGCCCCGGATCAGGAGCTTGTCGCCCTCGGGGGTGTAACCGTTCTGGTGAAAGTAGAGACTGGAGCCGCCGCTGTCCGGGGACAGGCGGATGATGCGGTGGCCGGTATCGGGATCGATCCAGTCGCGGCGCAACACGGCGGGAGTGTCGGCGCGGGCCAGGGCAACGAGGATGACAAGCAGTCCGGCGAGACGGGGCAGGGAGGTCATGGGCAGGCGGGGTGGAGACATCGGGAGCCAGGAGACTGGGCGTGACGACGCAGGGTAACAGGGGAGGTTACGCTAGGCGTCGGTGGTGGGAGGGATGAAAAAAACTGACAGTATGAATGATTTCTGGAGGGCTCAGCTCTTGCTGAGCCGCGGCCCAGCAAGAGCTGGGCCCTCCATCTCAAGGTTTGGGCGCCAGGTGGCCCTTGGCCACGGCGTCGTCGATCATGCGGACGGCGTATTCCCAGATGGCTTGCGAGCCGGCGGCGACGTGGGCGTTGCGAGCGAGAACGCGGTCGTGCGTGACACCATGCTTCTGCCAGGCGTGGCCGTCGGTCAGGCAGTTGAGCAGCATCGGGTGAAAGCGGTCGCAGGCGGCGGCGAATTTCGCCTCAGGCGTCTTTTGCTCCTCGAACTCGTCCCACAGTGCGCGGAACTCGGCGGTCTGGTCGGGTGGCAGCAGGCCGAAGATGCGCGTGGCGGCCTTCGCTTCGCGCTCATGCTGGTCGGCCATGTTCTTCACGTCGTAGGCGAACGTGTCGCCGGCATCGATTTCCACGAGGTCGTGGATCAGCACCATCTTGAGGATGCGCAGCACGTCGAGCGGCTGGTGGTTGGAGTGCTCGGCGAGCACGATGATCATGAGCGAAAAATGCCAGGAATGCTCCGCGCTGTTCTCCGGCCGGCGGCTCTGCGTGACGATCGTCTGGCGGAAAACTTCCTTCAGCTTGTCGACTTCGGTGATGAAGGCGATCTGGCGACGGAGGCGTTCCGCGGGCGCGAGGCTCATAGATAGAGATACGGTGCGAGCGTTTGCGTCCAGATGGCGTAGCCGGCGGGGAGCAGGTGCAGCTGGTCCTCGCGGAACAGCTCGGGCCGGGTATGGCCGGCGGCGTCGAGCAGCGGCGTGGCGACATCGACGAAGCGGCAGAGCGGATCGGACAGGCAATCGAGCGCGAGCAGCCGGTTGGTCAGCAGCACCTGGGCCCGGATGTTCGCGCGCGACGGGCTTTCCTTGATCGCCAGGAAGATGATCCGGGTCGTGGGCAGGGCGGCGTGAATCTTCGCGCGCAGCATCTGGAAGTCGGCGAGGATGGCCTCGGGCTGCCTGCCGGCGGCGAGATCGTTTTCCCCGGCACACACCACCACGAGCCGCGGGCTGTAGGGAATAATGATCCGGTCCGCGTAATACACGGTGTCCGCCAGCTCGGAGCCGCCGAAGCCGCGGTTGATCGCGCTCACGCCGGGGAAGTCCTTCGCCAGCGTCGTCCAAAAGCGAATCGAGGAGCTGCCGACAAACACGACAGCGTTGGTGGCCGGCGGATGCGCGGCATCCACCGCACCGAACTGGCTGATCTCACCCGCCCACTGGTCGGGCGTGGCGAAGGCCGGCAGGGCGGCGAGCAGGAGAACGCCGAGGGCGGCGAGAAGGCGGGTGGGGTGGTGCATTGAAATCACGCCGGCACTGTAGGGAGTGGTGCGCCGGGTGCAACTCATCGCTGCCGGTGCGCGCAGGCTTGCTCGGTGCGGCGGTTCAGCATCCACTGCGCATACTCCATGGCCTGACCTTTTTGGTCTTTCCTTAAAAACCTACGTAATTTTCAGCCATCCTGTGAATGTTCACTATCATGAAAACGAAATTCGTTGTTACGCTAGTAGTCGCTAGTTGGATTATATTTTTTCCCATTCTTGCGCGAGCTGATGGGTCACCGCAAGCTGCGCCAGATGCGAGTTCTTCAAAGACCGCTGCACCCGAGAAAGAACGCACGTGGTTTGATGACCACAGAGGAGAGCCAAACTTCGGGACTGTCGCAGAGTTCATGGTGTCCCTAGCACAATTAACTTATCATACAAAACATCATGGCGAGCGCTTTAAGGAATGGGGTGCTGACGATTGCGGATTGGCGCTGAAATATCTTTACGAAGAATCTGCGCCGAAGGCGGTGTGGGTAGCGAAATTCTGGCGATTTAAAGCGCGTATTGCCATGCAGACATACCTGACGGCTGAAACGGAGAGGTTTTCAAAATTGGACGCGACGAAAGATCACAAACAAGAATTCGCGCAGATGTTAGATGATATTTTTAGAACATACTATTTTGATTATTTGTCCGAAATTGAAGACATGATCCTGTTTAACCTGAAGATGGCGCAGAGCGAGAAAGCGGCGAAATAGCTACAGGAGAGTTAAAGCTAGGTAGCTTCGATACCACCTCAGCCATAGGCAGCTGCCCCGCATCTGTATTAATTCTCATAGTCAGGGGAAATTTACCGCGAAAGCCTGGGTGCACTGAGTAGCGCATCCATTCCCAAGCTTGCCCGCGGTTGATTTCGGTCTTTGCTCGGCGGATGCGAAAAATTGCCCGCCTTCCCCTCGTGGCAGCCCTCGCGCCGGTTCTGGCGCTCGCGGCCGTCAGTTATCCGCCCAGCAAGACTATCGAGCACTTCGACGACTATTCCGGCACCCAGGTCGCCGATCCCTACCGGTGGCTGGAGGAACTCGACTCCCCCGACACCAAGGCGTGGGTCGCGGCGCAGAACGCCCTGACCGATTCCGTCGTGGATGCCTTTCCCGAGCGCGCTCTCATCAAGCAGCGCCTGACCGAGCTGTGGAATTATTCGCGCACCGGCCTACCGTTCAAGGAGGCCAACTGGTATTTTTACACCAAGAACGACGGCTTGCAGAACCAGTCGCCGCTCTACGTGCAGGAGGGACTCGCGGGCAAACCGCGCCTCCTGATCGATCCCAATACATTGGCGAAGGACGGCACCGTGGCGCTCGC
>JANYAM010000237.1 GCA_025361365.1 Opitutus sp.
TGAGCGGCTGGGCTTACCGCCACCGGCGCAGCCGCAAGCGCCTGGCCGAGTTGCTCGTCCATCCCGGCGCGTTCGCCACCGCGGCTGGCTGGCATGCCACGAGCCCGGAGGAGCGCGCGGACATCCAGGCCCTCGGGTTCAGGCAACCGGTCTGCGTCTCGCCCAACGGTGTGGCGTTGCCGGACGACGCCGAACTCGCCGCCGCCCGCACCGCCTGGCACCAGCTCTGCCCCGCCGCCCGGACACGGCCCGTCGCGCTGTTTTATTCACGGTTGCACCGAAAAAAACGCGTGCGCGAGCTGATCGACCTCTGGCTCTCCGCCCCGCGCGGCGACTGGTTGCTGCTCGTCGTGGGTGTCGCCGAGGACTACACGGCCGCCGAACTCGCGGCCAGTGTCACGGCGGCAGGCGCGCAGGATCGCGTGGCCGTCTTCGAAGGCGCCGGCCGGCCGCCCCCGTATGCCGCGGCCTCGTTGTTTGTGCTCCCGTCCCATTCGGAAAATTTCGGCCTGGTCATCGCCGAGGCGCTCGCCGCCGGCGTGCCCGCGCTGGTGACCGATACCACCCCGTGGAAGGGCCTCGCGCCGAACGGCTGCGGCTGGTGCACGCCATGGAAAAATTACGGCGACGCACTGGTGACGGCGCTGGCCACCCCCGCCGCTGAACTCGCCGCGCTGGGCCGGCGCGGCCGAGACTGGACCGCCCGCGAGTTTTCCTGGGCGCGGGCGGCCGGGTTGCTCAATGAATTCTACCGCCACCTCCGCAATGAGCGACGCTGACACCTCCCACCGGCGCCGGGGCACCGGCTGGCTCGAAAAAGGGGTGCTGTTCCACTTCGGCAGCCTGCTGGTGTTCACCACGTGGGCCTTCGGCGGCCAGGCGCCCTGGGTGCGGCAGGGCATCGCCGGCTGGGGCGCGGGTGGCGTGTTGTTGTTCATCGTGGCCTGCCTGCGCCGGAAAAAATCCGGCAGCGAGCAGTCGTGGCCGGCCCTGCGCTACCTCTGGCCGCTGTGGCTCTATGACATGCTCGTGATCGGCAGTTGCTTCAACCCGGGGTTCAAGGAAGTCGTGATCGCCGGCGAGCCCTCGCTGGTCATGGCCGATCCCATTCCGTGGCTGCCCACCGCGGCGCGGCCCTGGCTGGCGTGGAAGGAACTCTGGCAGTTCAACGTCATCGTGCTGTCCTGCTTCAATCTGTTCCTCGTGCTGCCGGGCCGGCGCTTCGTGCGGGGCGTGTTGTTCCTCATCGGCGGCAACGCCGTCGTCCTCGCCGTGTTCGGCACGTTCCAAAAACTCGTCGGCGCCCCGGGCCTGTGGTTTGGCCTGGTGCCGTCGCCGAACGCCCGCTTCTTCTCCACCTTCATCTACCACAACCACTGGGGCGCATTCGTCCTGCTGAGCACCGCGGCGTGCCTGGCGCTGTTCTTCCAGGTTTTCCGGCGCGGCGGGCAGCGCGATATCTGGCACTCGCCGGTGCTGCTGGGCGCGGTCGTCACCGTGTTGCTGGCCGCCTCGGTGCCGCTCAGCGCCTCGCGTTCCTGCACCGTCCTCGTCGGGCTGCTCCTGCTGGGCGCGCTCACTCATTTCCTGTTCCGGCTGATCCGGCGCCAGCGCGAGCGGCACGCGTCGGTGGCGTTGCCCGTGGCCAGCCTCATCCTGGCAGCGCTCGTCGCCGCCGCCGCCATCGCCTACCTGGGCCGCGGCGCCATCGCGCAGCGCCTGCAGCAGACCACGGCCCAGCTCGCACCGGGCGCGCGCGAGGTGACGTTTGGCTCGCGCCTCACGCTCTACCGCGACACCTGGCGCATGGCGGCCGAGAAACCGTGGTTCGGTTGGGGCCTGGAAAGCTACGCGCACGTCTTCCGCGTCTTCAACACCCAGCGGGCCGCGGAGCTGTGGCTCTGGATCCCGTTCTACGCCGAGGCCCACAACGACTGGCTCCAATCCCTCGCGGAGGTCGGCTTTGTCGGGACCGGCCTGCTCGCCCTGCTCGTCCTGGTGCCGGTGGGCGCGATCCCGTGGCGGCGCGTGGATTCCGTCGTCCCGCGCTACCTGCTCGCCGGCTGCGGCCTGGTGCTGCTCTACGCGTGGGTCGAGTTCCCTTTCGCCAATCCCGCGGTGATGCTAACGTTCTGGGCGAATTTCTACTGTGCCCTGCGTTACGCCCGGCTCGACCTGCAGTCCGGGCAGGAAAAGGACTCCGGCCATGGCTGACGCTCCCCCGGTCTCCATCCTTATCCTCACGTTCAATGAGGAGAAGAAACTCCCCGCCTGTCTCGCGGCGGTGGCGCGCTTCGACGATATCGTCGTGCTCGACTCCGGCTCGACCGACCGGACGGCGGAAATCGCCCGGGCCGCCGGGGCCCGCGTGTTCCTCAACCCCTTCAAGGACTTTGCCAGCCAGCGCAACCACGCCCACGCGACGATTGCGTTCAAACATCCCTGGGTCCTCCATCTCGATGCGGACGAAATCATGATGCCGGAGCTTGCGGCCGAGTGCGCTGCGCTGGATGAGGCCGTCCCGCTCGACGGCTACTATATTGCCCCGCGCATGATGTTTCACGGAAACTGGCTGCCGCACTGCACCGATTTTCCGGCGTGGCAGGCGCGTTGCGTGCGGGCCCGTGGTTTCCGTTTCATCCAGACCGGTCACGGGCAGCGGGAGGCACCGGCGATGCGCATGGGCCGCCTTGCGGGCAATTATCTGCATGACATTTCGGTGGATGACATGGCCGAGTGGAAAGCGCGGCACCAACGCTACGCCCGCCAGGAAGCCGCGCAGTTTCTCGCCACGCCCGAGTCGCTGGGACAGACCTTGAAGAAACTCTTCGCTGGCCCGCAACTCGTGCGCCGGCGTGCGCTGAAGCGCCTGAGCTATTACCTGCCGGTCCGGCCACTGATGCGCTTGCTCTATCAGTATGTGTTGCGCGGTGGCCTCCTGGATGGCGCCGGTGCCTGGCGCTACTGTCTCCTGCTGGCGCGTTACGAGAAGATCGCCACGGCTGAAATCAAGCGCCAGCGCGCCGCGGGCCATGGATAAACCGCGCCTCATCCTGGTCAACCGCGTCTACTGGCCATCGACCGCGGCGACGGCCCAGTTGCTCACCGACCTGGCGGAAGGCCTGGCCGCCCGTGGCTGGCCGGTGCACGTCATCGCCGCGGGGGATGCCTCGACCAGCCACAACGGCGTGACCATCCACCGCACCGGCGGAAGCGACCGGCACGGCGGCCTGTTCTCGCGGCTGGTCAACTACGGGCGCTTTCGCCGCGAAGCCCAACGGCAGCTCGCCGCGCTGCTCCAGCCGGGCGATGTCGTCGTGATCATGACCGATCCGCCGATGCTCGGCGCCGCCCTGACCGGGCTGGCCACGTCACGCGGGGCCTCGGTCATCCACTGGATCCAGGACATTTACCCGGAGATAGTCACAGCGCATGTCGGCGCTTTCGCAGCGCTGCCGCTCAGTCTGCTGCGGGCCCGGCGCGATGCGTCGTGGCGGGCGGCCCGCGCCTGCGTGACGCTGGGCGAGGACATGGCGCAGCTGCTGCGGGAGCACCAGGTGCCGGCAGACCGCATCATCCTCGTGCCCAATTGGGCGCCGCGCGAGTTGCACGAACCGGCCGCACCGGCCGCCATCGCCGCCCGCCGCGCGGCGTGGGGCGTGGGCGACAAGTTCGTCATCGCCTACTCCGGCAATCTCGGGCGCGTGCACGAATTCGCCGCCGTGCTCGACGCCGCCGAGCGCCTGAAAACGCAGCGCGACATCGTCTTCCTGTTCATCGGCACCGGCGCCCGCTTCGAGGAGATCCGCGCAGCGGCCGCCGCGCGCGGCCTCGATAACGTCCGCTTGCTGCCGCCCGCCCCGCGCGCGGAGCTCCCCGCCGCGCTGGCCGCCGCGGATGTCCAGCTGGTGACGCTGAAGCCCGCCTTCGGCCGGCTGGTCTATCCCAGCAAGCTCGCCGGTGTCCTCGCCGCCGCGCGGCCCGTGCTCTTTGTCGGTTCGCCCGCAGGCGAGATCGCCCAACTCCTGGCCCGCGAGCAATGCGGCGCGGCCGTCGGCCCGGGCGACGGGGCCCGCCTCGCTGGCTTGATCACGGCATGGCGCGCCGACCCGGCGCATTGCGCGTACCTCGGGCGGCAGGCGCGCGCCGCCTACGAACGGCACTTTACCTTTGAGTCGGCGCTGGCCGCGTGGGAGCAAATCCTCCGCGCGGCGGCCAAGGGACCGTAAGTTCAGTTGCCTTGCGAGAAAACCATCACGTAATGCTCACGCCATGACCCAGGGCAGAACCATCACCTTCGTCCTTGTGCTGTTGGACGCCCTCTCGGTCGTCGTGGCATTCAACACGGTCGCTTGGGCCTGGGGCGTGCTGCACTGGGAGGGGTTCATCCTGGCGCCGCTGACTCTGCCCGCCTTGATGCACTTTTTGGCCGTCTATCTCATCGATGGCTACAATCCGCGGACGGACATGATGTCGGTCACCTACACCAGCCTGCACTCCATTGCGCTGGTCTTCGTCCTGCTGTTCACACTGCTGCTCACCTACGCCTTCATCCCGGCGGGCTTTGCCCTGCAGGTCAGCCGTCTCGTCATCACCGGCTCCTGCCTGACGCTGATTCCGGTCACGCTGGTCTACCGGCGGTTTTTCTACCAGCGGCAGCTGGCGCAGAAAAAGCAGCGCTATTTTCTTTTCCTGGGCAGTCCGGAGAGCTGCATGGCCTTCAAGGAGGAGTGCCGCAAGACCGGCATGGAGCAAGCCGTGCTGTACGCCACGCACGCCACCTTCGCCCGCGGGCTGGCCCCGCCGCCGGGGGCGGTTTCCGTGCCGCCCTTCGGCGATGTCGTGCACTACCTCGAGGAATACGAGGGCCATATTGATGCCATCATCCTGCGCGAAACCAGCCAGGAACTTCCGTCGGCCGTGGCCCAGAAACTGATGGAGCTCCACTTCTCCGGCGTCCCGACCTACACGCTGGAACTGTTCCATGAAGTTTACTGGCGGAAGATACCGCTCTACCGCCTGAACCAGACGTGGCTGTTCCAGGAAGGCTTCCAGATCGCCCGCGAGCCGGTCTTCGAGCGCCTCAAGCGCATCAGCGACATCGGGCTGGCCGGCTTCGGCCTGCTGCTCGCGCTGCCGTTTTTCCCGTTCGTAGCCGCGGCCATCTGGCTCGACGACCGCGGACCGGTGTTCTTTCGCCAACCGCGCGTCGGCAAGAACCGCTTGCTGTTCGACATCGTCAAGCTCCGCACCATGCGCGTGGGCGGCACCGGCAGCGATTACACCCAGAAGAACGACAATCGCATCACCCGCCTTGGCCGCTTCCTGCGCGCGAGCCGGCTCGACGAGGTGCCACAACTCTGGAACGTCCTCATCGGCAACATGAGCCTGATCGGGCCGCGCGCCGAGTGGGTGCGACTGGTCGAGGAGTATGAGAAAAAGATCCCGTGCTACCACTTCCGCCATCTGGTGAAGCCGGGCATCACCGGCTGGGCCCAGGTGAACTATCCCTACGGCGCCAACCTCGAGGACACGCTCCGGAAGCTGGAATACGATCTCTACTACATCCGCTATTTTTCGTTCGTGCTCGATGCCTCCATCGTTCTGAAGACGATTCACATCATGCTTTTTGGCAAGGGCCGGTGAAAAAGCACCTCCCGCGGATTGCGCGGATGCCCCGGATGGCTTGCTTCCTTCATCAGCGTTCCTCCGCGGAATCCGCGGAAAATCCTTCTCTCCCGTGAAATCCTACGACTTCATCTGTCTCGGCGGCGGCAGCGCCGGCTTCAACGCCGCCCGCGTGGCCGCCGGCCTTGGGCAAAAAGTCGCCGTCATCGATGGCGCGAAGCAGCTCGGCGGACTCTGCATCCTGCGCGGCTGCATGCCGTCCAAGACCCTGATCTACGCCGCCGAAGTCCTGCACCACGCGCGCCACGCCGATCGCTTCGGTCTGAAGGTCACCGGCGCCCGCGCCGACCTGAAGGCGGTGCATGCCCGCAAGAAACGTATCATCGCGGACTTTGCCCAGCATCGCACGGACACCTTGAAGGACGGCAAGTTTGACCTCTACCGGGCCTACGCGCGCTTCCTCGACCCGCACACGCTGGAACTTTCCGACGGCACCAAGCTGCGCGGCCGGCACTTCCTCATCGGGACCGGCTCCAAGGTCAGCATCCCGCCGGTGCCGGGCCTGAAGGAGGCCAAGGCCTGGACCAGCGACGACGTGCTCGACCTCGACTTCCTGCCGCAGAGCGTGCTCGTGCTCGGCGGCGGCATCGTCGCCTGCGAGCTGGCGCAATACCTCCGCCGCATGGGCAGCAAGGTGATCCTCGTCCAGCGCAGCCCCAACATCCTGAGAGACCACTCCGATGACGCCTCGTGCGTCGTGCAGCAGGCCTTCCGCGACGAGGGCATCGAGCTGTTCACCGATACCCGGCTGCATTCCGTCACCACGGACCGGCACGGCACCACGGTGAAGTTTCACCACGACGGCAAGCTCGTGACGCGCCGCGCCGCACATCTCTTCAACGCCCTCGGTCGTGAACCCAACACCGCCGGCCTGAACCTCGCCGCGGCCGGCGTGAAGACCCGGCCCGACGGTCAGATCATCATCAATCGGTGGCAGCAGAGCAGCGCGCCGCACATCTATGCCGGCGGCGACTGCTCCGGTCCGCACGAGATTGTTCACCTCGCCGTCGAGCAGGGCATCCTCGCCGCGCGCCATGCTGCCAAGGTGAAGAAAATCAAGCCCGTGGATCCGGCGCTACTCCTGAGTGTCGTCTTCACCGACCCGCAACTGGCGACAATTGGCGTGCTCGAGCGAGATCTCGACGAGCAGGGCGTGAAGTACCTTACCGCCTCCTACCCATTCAACGACCACGGCAAATCCATCCTGATGGAGGCCAACTACGGTTACGTGAAGATCATCGCCGAGCCGAAGCGCGGGCGCATCCTCGGCGCGGAGATCGTCGGCAAGGACGCGGGCGAACTGATCCACGCCTTCGCCACGCCGCTCGCCATGCGGGCCACGGTGCACGATATGCTGCGCGCCCCGTGGTACCACCCGACGCTGGCCGAGATCATCACCTATCCGCTCGAGGAGATCGCGGAGAAGTTGGCCAAATAATCACCAACCTACCCTCGCC
>JANYAM010000238.1 GCA_025361365.1 Opitutus sp.
AGCGAGGGCATCACGCCGAGGATCACAATCAGCGCGGCGGCCGTGAGCAGCGCAAGCGCGGCCGGCAGCGGCACCTTCACCGGGGCGGTCTCCGCGGCGTGGTCGGCTACCAGCGCCTGTTTCAGGATCAGCAGGTAATAGTAGAGGCCCACGGCGCTGAGGGCGATGGCGGCGAGGACCAGCCAGCCCGCCGGGCCGCTGACGCCGTTGAGCTGCAGCACCGAGGCGAACACGGCGAACTTGCCGAAGAAACCCGCGAGCGGCGGGATGCCGGCCAGGGAGAGGATGAAGATCGCGAGACACCCGGCCAGCAGCGGCGAGCGCCGGTGCAAGCCGGCGAGGTCGGTCAGTTGCTGCGCGGGACCGCTGGCCTCGAGCACGGAGAGCACACCGAAGGCGCCGACCGTGGCGAGGCCGTAGGTGGCCGCATAATAGAAGAGGGCGCCGGGACCGACGCGGCCGGCGGCGAGGACGCCGAGCAGCAGGGCGCCGGCATGTGCGATGGCGGAATAGGCGAGCAGGCGGCGGACATTGGTCTGCGCGAGGGCGCCGATGTTACCGAGCAGCAGCGAAGCGCCGGCGAGCAGGACCACCACCGGACCCCAGCCGGCGCTCATCGGCACATGGGCGACGGTGCCGACGGCAGCCCCGAGCCCGGGCCAGAGGAGCCGCGTGAACACGACCAGACCGGCGAGCTTCGAGGCCGAGGCGATCAGCGCAGCGGCCGGAGCGGGGGCGCCCTGATAGACATCCGGGGCCCACAGGTGGAAGGGCGCGGCGGCGGCCTTGAAGCCGAAAGCGACGAGCACCATCACCAGCGCGACCAGCAGCAACGGCGAGGGCCCCGCCAGGCTCAGCTGCCCGGCGATCACGGCGAGTTGGAGCGAGCCGGTCAGGCCGTAGAGCAGGCTGAAGCCGAACAGCAGGAACGCGGCGGACATGCCACCGAACAAATAATATTTCAGGGCGGCCTCGGCGGACGCGGGACGCGTCTTGTCGAATCCCGCCAGCACGTAGAGCGACAGGCTGGCCAGTTCCACGGCGAGGAAGACGATGAGCAGGTGGTTGGCCGCGGCCATCAGCGTGAAGCCGGTCGTGGCGAACAACAGGATCGCGACAAACTCCGCGGGATGCCGCAGACGGGCGGGCGGTGGCAGCAGGGCCAGGGCGAGGGCGGCCAGCCCCAGGACCCCGACGCGGGTGGCCACGGCGAGGGAATCGAGCATCAGCACGCCGCCGTAGGCCGGGCCCGTGGCCCCGATGGAAATTGTCTTCCCCGCGGCCAGCCCGAGGGCCAGCAGTCCGAGCAGCAGGGCGACGTGATGGCGGTTCGCCGGGCGATGCCGCGCCCATGCGAGGTCAAAACCTAACACGAGGAGAGCGCCGAGCAAGAGGTGCGCCTCGGGCTGCAGGGCGTTGAAAAGTCCGGCGTAGTCCAGGTTCATGAGGCACCTCCCGCGAACAGCGTTTGGAAGACCGGGGACTGCAGCGCCGGCCGGATCCAGTCCAGCAGCGTGTCCGGGCTAAGCCCAACATAGAGGGTGGCGCCGAGCAGCAGCAGCGCGCCGGCTTTCTCCGGCCAGGTGATCGGATCGAGGTGGAGCGCGTTGCCCTCAACGCGTTCTAGCTGGTTGGGGGCAACCGGCTCCACCCGGCCGAAGAACGAGACCTGGATGGCGCGAAGGGTGAAGGCGGCGGCGATCAACACGCCGCCCGCGGCAGCCAGCGCCCACAGCGGCCGGGTCTGCCACGTGCCGACGAGGATGGTCAGCTCGGCCGGGAAACCGCTGAAGCCCGGCAGGCCCATGGAGGCGAGGCCGGCGAGGACGAAGACGACGGCGGCGAAGGGGATGAGCCGGTGCAGCGGCAACTGCCGCAACTCCGCCAGTTGGCGGGTATGGGTGCGCTCGTAGACCATGCGGCCGACGACCGCGAAGAGCAGGCCGGCGATCACGCCGTGCGAGAACATCTGCAGCACCGCGCCGCTGACGGCGGTGGCGTTGGCCGCGGCAAGGCCGAGCAGCACGAAGCCCATGTGGCTCACGCTCGAGTAGCCGATGACGAACTTGAAGTCATCCTGCACCAGCGCGACGAAGCCCGCATAGAGGATGCCGGTGATGGCCAGCCATGCGATGACCGGCTGGAAGAACTCAAAACCCGCCGGGAAAAGCGGCATGGCCACGCGCAGGCAGCCGTAGGCGCCGAGCTTCATGACGACACCCGCCAGCAGCATCGACGCGCCCGTCGGCGCGGCCACGTGGCCGGTCGGCGCCCAAGTGTGGAAGGGAAACATGCCGGCCAGCACGCCGAAGCCGGTGAACACGAGGGCGAACATGCCGAGCTGCTGCGCGCGCGTGAAGTGCGTCGCGGCCGCGGCCAGCTGGGCGAGGCCGAAGCCGGTGCCGCCGGCCGCCGCGTAGGCCCAGAGCACGCCCGCCAGCACCAGCGCGCTGCCCGCGAAGGAATAGAGCACGAGCTTCATCGCGCCGTATTCGCGGTTCGTGGAGCCCCATTTCGCGATGAGGAAATATTTCGGCACGATTGCGATCTCGTAGAACACGAAGAGCACGAACGCGTCGGCGCTCAGGAACACGCCGCACACGCCGCCGATCAGCGCGAGGTAGAGCGCGAAGAACTGGCCGGTGCGCTCCGCGATGTTCCAGGAGAAGAGCACGCCGGTCGTCGCCGCGAGCCCGGTGAGCACCAGGAGCGTCAGGCTGATGCCGTCGGCCGCGAGGTGGTAGCGGATGCCGAGCTCGGGAATCCACGGGACGTTGACCAGGTCCTGCAGGCCGGCCGCCGGCACGAAGCCAGAGGCGGCGTAAAGCGTCAGGCCCCAGATCGTCAGCGTGGTGACCAGCGCGACGACGCGGGCCGCCGCCGCCGAGCGCGCCCCGGCGACCAGCGCCAGCAGGGCGCCGGTGAAGGCCACGTAGATGGCGCAGGGCAGGGCGTTCATGACCCGGAGGATTGCCACGAAAAGGCACAAAAATAATCCAGCATGCGGGTGAAGCATTTCCGCGCGCCTATAGGCGCGGTGAGAGCGTCATTCGCCGGACGTTTTTTTGTGACTTTTTGTGGCCAAAATTTCATGGAAGCGTGGCTGCCCAGGTGGTCACAAGCGGGTTGATGAGGCCGGCCAGCAGCTGCGGGACGAGGCCGAGGAGGAACATGAGCGTGACGAGCGGCAGGAGCGTAAGCAGTTCGTCCCGGTCCAGATCGCGGAAGTTGACGCCGGCACCCGCGGCCGGGCCGTGGAAGACGCGCTGCCAGAAGGTCAGCAGGAAGAGCGCGGTGGCCAGCAACCCGAGCGTGGCGATGGCCGCGGCCCAGGGCGCGAGGCCGAAGACGCCGCGGAAGATCAGGAACTCGCCGACGAAGCCGTTGAGCCCCGGCAGGCCGAGGGAAGAGAACATCGCGATGCCGCAGAGCCCGGCGAAGAGCGGAGCCGCGGTGCGGACGCCGCCGAAGTTGTCCAGTCCGCGCGGACCGCCGGAGCGATTCTCGAGGATCCCGACGCAATAGAAGAGCGCGGCGGCGGAGAGGCCGTGGTTGAAGAGCTGGAGGATCGTGCCACTGAGGGCTGCCGCGCTGGCCGCGGGGTTGGCGCGGCCGGCCGCGGCGACGGCGAAGAGCGCGAGCAGGCAGTAGCTGAGGTGATTGATGGAGGAGTAGGCGACCATTCGCTTGAGATCGGTCTGCTTCAACGCGGCGTAGGCCCCGAGCACCACGCCGCCCAGCGCGAGCCAGAGGAGCGGTGTCGCGGCCGCCTGCAGCGGCGCGGGGAAGATCGGCCACAGAATGCGCAGGAAACCGTAGACGCCCATCTTGGACATGACGCCCGTGAGGAATATGGACGCACCGACCGGGGCCTCGGCATACGCCGCCGGCAGCCAGGTGTGGAAGGGGAAGAGCGGCACCTTGACGGCGAGCCCGAGCAGCACGCCGAGGAAAACCGCGTGCGGCCAGAAGGCGCCGGTTCCGCCCAGCTTGGCGGCGAGCGTGCCGTCGCGGGCGAGGGCGGCGAGCTCGACAAAGTCGAACGTGCCCACCGCCGCGTAGAGGGCGGCGAAGCCCAGCAGCATGAAGGCGCTGCCGCCGATGGTGTAGATGACGAACTGGTAGGCCGCGCGGCCGGCGCCGGGGCCGCCCCAGAGTTTCATGAGGAAGAAGGCCGGGATGAGGCTCAGCTCCCAAAAGACAAACCACGGGAAGAAATCGAGCGCGACGAACACGCCGAGGGCACTGCCCTGCAGCACGAGGAAGAGCGCGCCGTAAATCGCCGGGCAGCGCACCGCGCGCAGCGTGCCGTAGAGGGCGACCGGCGAGATGATGCCGGTCAGCAGGATCAGCACGAGGCTCAGGCCGTCGAGGCCGAGGTGATAGTGGACGTTCAGCGCCGAGATCCATGCGTGCTTCTCGGTGAGCTGCATGCCCGGGACCGCCGGGTCGAAATGAGCCACGGCGCAGGCGCCGAGCGCCAGGGTCGACAGGCTCAACAGCACGGTCAGGCCGCGGACCACACTGTCCGGCACGCGGCGGCGCAGCGCGAAGACCAGCACCGCCCCGACCCAAGGCGTGAAGACCAGCGTGGAGAGGAGAGGCCAGGCGTTCATCGGACACCTCCCAGCACGACGAGGAGCAGGAGGATCACGAAAGCGAGGGCCAGCGTCCGCAGGTAGCCGTGGGCCTCGCCGGTCTGCGCCTTGGAATAGCCTTGGCCGGCCCCGCGCAGGCTCTCGCTCGCGGCGTTGAAGCCGCCGTTGAGCGTCTGCTCATCAGTCTCGCGGCCCGCCAGGCCGGTGAAGCGGCCGAGCGCGGCGAGGAATTGGATGGTGCCGCCCCAGACGAAACGATCGAGCAGGTCGGAGAGGGTCGCGAGGCCCGCGTTGAGCCGGCCGACGGTGGCGGCGTAGAGTTCGTCGAACCCGAGGCGGTTGGCCAGCGCGGCGAAGAGGCCCGGGGCGCGTTGCGCGACCGGGTCAGGCGCCGCGGCGTTCGCCCGGAGCTGGCGGCCGTAGAGCGCCCAGCCGGCGCCGAGGCCGAGTGCGACGAGGAGCACGGAGAAGCCCATCAGGCCCGCACCCTCGAGGATCGGGTGGCCGTGCACTTCAGCTTCGCCGAGGAGCTTCGCGGTCAGCCAGGGATACGACGGGAGGTTGACGAGACTGAGCAGAACAGCGCAGGCCGCGAGGATGACGAGCGGCAGGGTCATGGCCGGGCCGTTCTCGTGGGCTTGGGCCGCGTTCTCCGAGCGAGGCGCGCCGAAAAAAGTCTCGGACATCAGGCGGGTGTTGTAGAAGGCCGTGAGGACGACGCCGACCACCGCGGCGTAGAAAGGCAGGTGCGAGACCTCCCAGCCGTGCGCGGCGTGGAGGATGGCCTCCTTGGACCAGAAGCCCGAGAAGAAGAGCGGCACGCCGACCAGCGCCATCGTGCCGATGGCAAAAGTCACGTAGGTGATCTTCATTTTCTTCGACAGGCCGCCGAGGGCACGGATGTCCTGCTCGTGGTGCGCGGCGTGGATGACCGAGCCGGCGCCGAGGAAGAGCAGGGCCTTGAAGAAAGCGTGCGTCAGGAGGTGGAAGATCGCGGCGACCCACGAGCCGACGCCGAGGGCGAGCATCATGTAGCCCAGCTGCGAGACGGTGGAGAAGGCGAGGATGCGCTTGATGTCATTCTGCGCGGTGGCGATGACGGCGCCCAACAGCGCGGTGATCGCGCCGATGAAGGCCACGACCGTCAGGGCGTGCACGGGCACATTGGTCAGCGCCTGGTCGGAGGTCATCAGCGGATAGACGCGGGCGATGAGGAAGACACCGGCGGCGACCATGGTGGCCGCGTGGATGAGCGCGGAGACGGGGGTCGGGCCCTCCATCGCGTCGGGCAGCCAGACGTGCAGCGGGAACTGGCCGGACTTGCCGATGGC
>JANYAM010000263.1 GCA_025361365.1 Opitutus sp.
CGTTTTTCGCGCCGTATCAGATCAATTTTTTTAGCCGCTCCCATCGCGGCTCGGGGATCAACTGCCGATCTGTATAATACATGCGCCGACTCCGACTCGCCCGGCTTCACCCAGTTCCACCATTTTGAAAACACGCCTTAAATCACCCCGAACTCACGGTCCGAGGAATCGGGGCAAGCCCAGCCTGACCCCGTAACCAAATTTGACCCCGTAACCAAATTGTCACCCTTTTGATAGTTTTCGCCCTGCCTCTTCCCGAAAGCCCCACCGAGTAGAATTCCCCTGCAAACGTCGCCCAATCACACGTTAGTGCCAACAGCCCCGAGCGGCCGTGGCTCACCTTGAACGTTGGGTGTAGAGAAGACTCCTGCTTAGGGCCTTCGGGCCGCGCCGCTCAATCCGCCAGGCGGCTAAGGTCGGAGCCGTCCAGCAGCAGCTGCACCATCGCCTGCAGGCCGACGGCATCCTCGGCGTCGAAGCGGGCGAGGTGCGGGCTGTCGAGGTCGAGCACGCCGAGCAGGCGGCCGTCCTTCAACAGCGGTACCACGATCTCCGAACGCGAGGCGTGGTCACAGGCGATGTGGCTGGGAAATTTCTCCACGTCGGACACTACGATCGTCTCGCGCTTCGACGCGGCGGTGCCGCACACGCCCTTGCCGAGCGGGATGCGGATGCACGCGACCTTGCCTTGGAACGGCCCGAGCACGAGGCCGCCGTCGCGCAGGAAATAAAACCCCGCCCAGTTGAGCCCGGGCAACGCCTGGAAAAGCAGCGCGGCCATGTTCGCCGTGTTCGCGAGGCCGTCGCGTTCACCGGCCAGCACGGCCGCCAGCTGGGCGTGCAGGGCGCGGTAGGCTTCGGGCTTGGCCAGGCCGGTGGTGGACTTGATCTCGTGCATGCAGCCCCCAAGGGAACAGTCATTTCCACGAGGGCAAACCAATCCTGATTAACCGCAAAGAACACAAAGGGCACAAAAAACTGTCCGCCTTTGCGCTCCTTGCGTCCTTTGCGGTTAAATTGAATTGGCTAGGCAAAGCCTTGCGGCGATTGCGTGCCATGGTCACCGTCCGGTTCATGCCCGCCAAGAAGGACCCCCGCATCGATGCCTACATCGCCGAGGCCGCGCCATTCGCGCGCCCCATCTTGCAACACCTCCGCAAACTGATTCACCAAGCTTGCCCCGAAACCGAGGAAGCGATGAAGTGGAGCAATCCGTTCTTCATGTATCAGGGGAAAATCCTGTGCTTCACGGCTGCCTTCAAAGGCCACCTCGCCCTCGGCTTCTGGGGGCCGGCGATGAAAAAGCTCCTCGAGGCAGACGGCCATGAGAAGGACGGCCGCGGCCTGCTGGGCAAGATCACGAGCCTGCAAGATCTGCCGCCGGACAAGGTGCTGATCCGTTACATCCAGGCCGCCCGGAAATTTCACGACGCCGGGCTGTCCGTCCAACCGAAGTCGAGGCCCAAGCCCGCCCTGCCCGTGCCGGCCGACCTCGCCGCCGCGCTCAAGCGCAGCTCGAAGGCCGCGGCCGCCTGGGCGGACTTCAGCCCCAGCTGCCGTCGCGAATACATCGAGTGGATCACCGAGGCCAAGCGCCCCGAGACCCGCGAGACGCGCCTGCTGACCACGATTGAGTGGGTCGCCGAGGGCAAGAAGCGGAACTGGAAATACGAAAACTGCTGACCCGCCCCGCCTCTTGTGGGAGGGGCTTTATGCCCCGACTGTCGCAGCGTAAAGCCGCTCCCACCCTCCGAACCATTCATGCCCGCTCCCATCAAAACCCAAATCGCGTATGAGGCCTTCGCCGCCGTGGACATCCGCGTCGGCACCGTCACGCGCGTCGAGGACGTGCCGCACTCGGACAAACTGGTCCGCCTGATCGTCAGTTTTGGCGACGAGACGCGCCGCATCCTGACCGGCATCAAGCAGGAGCGCGCCAACCCGCAGGAGCTCGCGGGCCGGCAGGCGTTGTTCGTCGTGAACCTCAAGCCGCGCAAGATGGCCGGCGAAGTCTCCGAGGGCATGCTCCTCGACCTCGGCTACGCCGACGGCCTCGTGCCCGCCCCGCTCGCCATCCCGGAATCGCCCGTGCCCGACGGCACGCGCGCCGGTTGAGCAACCAACCGATTTGTTTTTAACCGCAAAGAACGCAGAGAGCTCAAAGAATCGATCAGTTGAAATTGGTTAATTTTTTGCGATCGCTGCGTTCTTTGCGGTTAAAATGAATTGGTCTAAATCGATACCCTGATCATGCACACCTCCAAGGATCCCCTGCACGGCGTCACGCTGGAGAAAATCCTCGAGGCCCTCATCGCGCACTATGGCTGGGCGGAAATGGCCCGGCGGATCGAGATCCGCTGCTTCATGTTCGAGCCGAGCATCACCTCGAGCCTGCGCTTCCTGCGGCGAACGCCCTGGGCCCGGGCCAAGGTCGAGGAGCTTTATCGGGAGATGGTGACCTCAATGTAGGGGCGTCCCTTGTGGGCGCCTCAGGGATCGAGGGTGGTCGCCGGTTTCCACACCGGCGACAGCGTCGGTATGGAAACCGACGCCCACCTTGTCGGGGCATAAAGCCCCTCCCACCGGTTACCCACCCTTCACGCCCCCGGCAGCATCCGCACACGGCGGTGCTTCTGCGGGAACTGCAGCGTCACGACCGTGCCGACGCTCTCCTTGCTCTCGATGCCGACGTGCCCGCCGTGATCGCGCATGATGCGCTGCACGATCATCAACCCGAGGCCGTGGCCGCCGACCTTGGTCGTGTGGTAGGGCGAGAAAAGTTTCGCGAGATCCTCTGTCTTGATGCCGGCGCCGGTGTCGGCGAGGCGGACGAACACCGAGTCGTCGTCCGCGCCAACCCGAATCCCCAGCTTGCCGCCGGACGGCATCGCCTCCATCGCGTTCTTCACGAGGTTGAAGAACACCTGCTTCAGTTGGTTGCGGTCCGCCATGATGACGGGGGTGCTGGCCGGCAGCTCGGCCTCGACCGCGAGGCCCCGGTCGGCCAGCTCCTTGCCTTGGAAGCGCAGGACATCCTCGATGACCTCGACGACGTTGACTTCGGCCAAGTCGGGCGGGCGCGGGCGGATGGCCTCGAGGAAATTCCGGATGATGCCGTCGAGTCGCGTCACCTCGTCCTGGCAGATCTTGATCGAGTCGCCCAGCGTATCGGCCTCCTTGGAGCCCTTGAGTTTCTTCAGCTTCCGCTCGATGAGCTGGAGGTGGATGGTGAGCGAATTGAGCGGGTTGCCCAGCTCATGGGCCACGCCGGCCGCGAGCAGCAAAATGGACGAGATCTTCTCGTTCTCGATCAGTTCCTCGGTTGATTTTTTGGCGCTGGTGATGTCCGTGAGGATGATGGCAAAGCGCGGCGCCCCGCCCTCGCTCTCGCTGAACGGCACCATGTAGAGCCGCACGACGCGCGGCGCCGGGTAGGTCAGCTCGAACTCGCGCGTGACGACCGGCTGCCCAGTCGTCCAGCCGCCGGCCGTGTCACCCTCGAGCGAGGCGCGCAGGCCGGGCACCAGCCGCCAGAGCGTCTTTTCCGCCCCCGCCTCGTCCTTGAACCCGATAAGCTGCGCCGCCGCGTTGTTGGCGTAGTCGATTTCGCCGTCGGCGGTGATGACCAGCACGCCCTCCTGCAGGGTGTTGAAGACGGTCTCAAGCAGCGCCCGCTCCCGGGCCAGCCGGTGCACGAGCGTCCGCAAGCCGGCGGCATCGAGCCGGTCGAGGCGGTCGAGCACCTTGTCGAGCGAATTGGGTTTCTTGCCGGCCATGAGTCCGGCGCAGTTGGCCAGAGGAATACGACGGCGGCAAGCGTGGAGGGCCCAGCTCCCGCTGGGCCGCGGCTCAGCAGGAGCTGAGCCCTCCAAAGCGGGAAGCGGATGCTGCCTCGGCGGTCGGCGATTTCCAAATCGACGACTGCGGACGGGATGGAAACCGGCGCCCACCGGCAGACCGGGTGACCGGACGCCGGTTATTTATCCATGCCGTAAACCAGGATCTTGAAGCTGCCGGCGATCATCTTCGGCCGCGGCGGGCGGCCGCCACCGGCTGGCGCCGGGGCCGGCGCCTCGTATTGGGCCGCGGCGAGGTAGATTTTGTGCGTGGCGGGATCCAGCGTCATGGTGCGCGCGCCGCGCTCGGTCGCGAGGGTCTGCACCACGGTGAACTTGTCCGGCGTATCCTCGTGCGCGATAGTGACCGTGCCGTCGCCGGCGGAGACAAACGCCAGCTGCGTGCCGGGATCAAATGAGGCGGCATCGATGCCCTTGCCGGCGTCGAGGCTCGCGACGACTTTGCCGGTGGCGCTGTCCATGATGACCATCTTCGCGTTGCTGCAGCCGATGACGAGGCGATGGTGAGCCAGGTCGATGTCCATGCCACTGGCTTCCTCGCCCGGGGCGATGGGCCAGTGGTTCACGATCACGTGCGTCTTGGTGTCGATGGCGATGACCTCGTTCAGGTCCTCAATGTTGCAATAGACGCGGCCCACCGCGGGATCGGCCTGCGCGAACTCGGGTTTGCCGCCCACGGGGATCGTGGCGACAACCTTGCCGGTGGCTCCCTCGAACACTGTCGCCGTCTTGCCGCGTCCGTCGAAGGTATACACCTCGCTCCGGCCGGGCTCAAAGAGGATGGCGTCCGGATTTTCCCCGGTAGCGACCTTGCTCAGCGTCTGCAGCGTCTTCAGGTCCACGATGCTGGCCTTGTTCTCGCGGCCGTTGCTGGAAAAACCGCGCCCCAGCTCCGGGGCGGCAACGAAGCCGTGGACGCCCGGGGTGTCGGCGACCTCGCCCACGACTTTGTCCGCGCCCGTGTCGATCACGACGACCTTGGTCGCGTGGGAGACATATAGCCGGTGATTGGCGGAATCCACCGACAAGTAGTCCCAGCCACCTTCGCCCCCAACCGGGATTTCCTTCAGGAGATGATACGAGGGCGCGGCGCGACCCATGGCGGCGCTGAACAGGAGGAGGCAAGCCAGGACTGAAAGGCGGACGAGCGGTGTCATGTGAATTTTCATCGGGGTGGGAGTTGGGGGAGCTGACGGACCAGGGAAAGGGAGCGCACTTGGGCCGGCCAGTGGCCGAGGTGACGCGCGCATGCCCGCCAAGTTACCAAGCCGGACATTACGCAAGCATTACCGCCCGGTGGCCGCTCAATCAAACAAGATCATCTGGCCCTCGAGGTCGCGCGGCTGGGCGAAGAGCTTGCGCAGGAAACTGTCGCGGTGCACGGCGCTGCGGCCGAGCTTGAGGATGGCCTCGCGGTGCTCCTCCGTGCCGTAGCCCTTGTGCTGAGCGAAACCGTAACCGGGGTGCAGTTTGTCGAGCTCGTCCATCAGGCGGTCGCGCGTGACCTTGGCGATGATCGACGCCATGGCGATGCACAGCGAGCGGCCGTCGCCGCTGACGATGCCTTGGTGCGGATACGGAAAACTGCGCAGCGGCAGGCCGTCGATCAGGATCGAGCATGAGATAGTGGGCCGGAACGCCGCCTTCTCGGCCTCGCTGGCGAAGAGGCCGGGTTCGGTCTTCCGCGCGAACGCGTCGGGCGGGTAGATGCCCTCGAGGGCACGGCGCATCGCGAGCTTGGTGGCGCCGAGGATGTTGACGGTCTCGATCTCGGCCACGGTGGCCGCGCCGAAGTTGGCGTGGATCTGGCCCTGCGCCACCAGCTCCTCGAATTCGACGTAGAGTTCGCTGCGCTCAGTAGCGGTGAGCTGCTTCGAGTCGTTCACGCGGCCGGACTTGCCGACGGCCCAGCGGCCCTCGAGGAATTCGGGCGACACCAGCACGGCGGCGGCGACCACCGGCCCGGCGAGGGCCCCGCGCCCGGCCTCGTCCACGCCGATCAGCCCGCTGAAGCCGTAGATCTGCTTCAGGTCGAACCCGCGGAGCTGGCGGCGCTTGGCCATATTTCTGGATGGGACGCCTCACCGGCGAGCCAGGAGCAGCCCGAACATGGTCATGACGAGCGCCGAATCCGTCTCGTTGAGTTCACCGACCGGTTGCAAACCCCGCCGGTGGATCGGCCGCGCCAGTTCGCACATCACGACAAAACTCTCTGCCGCCACCGTCACCCGCGCCCGCACGCGGGTCAGGGGCACATCGGCGCGCAGCGGGCAAACCAACACCGTGGCCAACATGTCGAGATCCTCAGACTGGATCGCGACGAGATGCGGAGCCGGGTTGCCGCGCCGGGACGAATAGAGCTGCAACCTCACGACTCGCCGTAGGCCACCGGCAGGGATTCATTGATGGCCAAGGTCTGCGCGCAAACCGCCGGAGTGTATTCGGCGCGCAGTTGCCGCAACCATTCCGTCCGTGATTCCTTCAGTGGCCAGACAGTGCTTTTAGCCGAAATCCGCGCCCGCTTGGCCGGCCGGCGCTTGCCAGCCGGACGTTTCTTTTTGGTGAGAACGCTGGGCATGAAGGAAAGATGGAGCAGTCCCTTATCCGGTCAAGCGCCCCCTTTGGCTCAGCGCTTCCACTCGGTTTTTTCCTTGGGCACGGGCAGCGGCAGCTCGTCGAGCTTGCCGGCCTCGGACACGACTTCGTAGCACGTGCGGAAATGCAGCTTGGCGAAGCGCCCGAGGGCCTTGGCCCCGAACTTGTCGATGAGGACGCGCGCCTGGGCCTTGGCCGGCGCGCCGGCGCCCTTCTGGAGCTTGTCGCCGAACTCGCGCGACAGGTCGCGCATCAGCCGGACAAACTCGGCACGCGCCACAATCGACGCCGCGGCGACGACCGGGTCGGACTCGGCCTTCGTGCGCATCGCGAGGTCGAAGCGCTCGACGCCGAGTTTTTTCAGCTCGCGCTGCACGAGCGGGTCCTTGGTGAACTGGTCGAGCAGGCCGCGCGGCACCCACTTGCGTTTCAGAGCGGCGTCGAGCGCGTCGGCGTGGTGCTGGGCGAGCAGGCGGTTGAGGCTGGCATAGGGGCGTGCCATCACGCGGTTGTATTCGCCCATCTCCATGTAGCGGGTCTCGACCACCACGCCGGGCGTCGCGCGAATGAGTTCGTCGAGCTTGAGGATCTGGGTGTCGACGACGGTCTTGCTGTCGCGGACACCCGCCGCCTGCCAGGCGAGCACCGCTTCCTTGCCGGCGATGACGGTCGCGGCCACGACCGGGCCGAAGAGATCGCCTTTGCCGCTCTCGTCGAGGCCGGCGTGCGGCTCATACCAATCAGGGTGCAGCACCTCGTCGTAGCCGAGCTGCGGCGCGCCGGTGACCTCGGCCTCGATGACGTTCTGCACGAAATCCTCGGTGTCCTTGCCGGCCACGACGACCTTGCCGCTGGTATAGGCGGTCACGTTGACCTTTGGACCTTTGAAGGCGAAACGCGCATAGGGCACCTCGACCTCCTCCCAATTCTTCTTGGCGACGGCGGCGCGCAGCTTCTCCATCTGGGCGTCGTCGAGCTTGATGGTATAGGAGGTGATCGCCTTGGGCTTTTCCTCGGCGTCGTCGGACCGTTTGGGCATGGGGTTAGATGGCCACAAAAAGGCACAAAAACACACAAAAAAAGCAGCCCGACCGTCCTCATTGGATTTTTGACCCCTAATGAGTTTCGCCAACGGCGAAACCTACTTCATCCCCTCCGGCTGATCGCCTCCGGTAAAGGGTATGGGGGTCGGCTAATCGCCGACCTTTAACGCCGGTGATCAACCGGCGCCTAGGCATAACCGCGACGACGATCAGTCGCCGCTCTCCCAGAAAGATTCATCCCTTGATGAATCCGATTAGTGGTTTCCTCCTCTGGTTTTTTGTGCTTTTTAGTGACTTTTCGTGGCCAAAACCTCTCTGCCATCCTTGGTTGATTCGCGCGACGCCTTTCAATCCGCGCTGCACGCCTGGTATCGCGTGCATCACCGCAAGCTGCCGTGGCGCGCCGCGCCGTCGCTCTACAAGACCGTCGTGTCGGAGTTCATGCTGCAGCAGACGCAGGTCGCGACGGTGCTCCCCTACTTCGACCGCTGGCTGCGCGCATTGCCGGACTTCGCCGCGCTCGCCGCCGCGCCCGAAGCGAAGGTCATGAAACTCTGGGAGGGTCTCGGCTATTACTCCCGCGCCCGGAACCTGCACAAACTGGCCCAGGCCTATGCAACCGCGGCGGCCAAGCCGCGCACGCCGGCCGAGTGGCGCGAGTTACCCGGCATCGGACCCTACACAGCCGCAGCCATCACGAGCATATCCTTCGGTGAGCCCGCCGCCGTCGTAGACGGCAACGTCGTGCGCATCCTCGCCCGGCTGGTGGGCGAAGGCCGGCTGTTCCGCGACGGCACCGAGGCCGTGAAGTTTTTCACTCCCTTGGCCGACGCGCTCGTCATCGGCTCGGACCCCGGCGAGCACAATCAGGCCATGATGGAACTCGGCGCCACGGTCTGCCTGCGCGCCAACCCCCAGTGCCTTATCTGCCCGGTCGCGAAGTTCTGCGTAGCTCGCGCGACTGGCACGCCGGAGAAATTCCCGCGACTGAAACCCAAGGTCATCGAACAGAAAGCCGTCACTCGCGCCTGGTGCGAACATCGCAACCGGCTCCTGCTCCGTCGTGGCCATGCCCAGGCGAAACGCCTCGCCGGTTTGCACGAGCTGCCCGAGACGTCCGACCTCGGCGTGAAATCCGGCGCGAAGTCCCTGCTCGCCGTGAAGCGCCGGACGATCACGCGCTTCGCCATAACCGAGTCGATCCACGCCGTGAAACCGACGGCCGCGCTGCTGAAGCGTATCGCAAAAGACGAAGCCCTAGAATGGGTGCCCTTGAAGCAACTCGACCGCGTCACCCTCTCCGGCCCGCACCGCCGGTGGATCGGGGAATTGTTGGACCGGTAGGGCGCGGACTCCGTTCCGCGCCACGGCGGCGAAGGGACTCGCCGCCCTACCCGCCGAACCGCGCGGCGACGAGCTGTTCGACGCGCTGCTTGGACGAAAGCACTTCCTCCGGCGTGAGCCGCGGGCTGAGCTCGATAACAAGCGTGTGCTCGGGGCGCCAGAAGGAGCTGACCATCTCGAAATCGATCTTGCCCGAGCCGATCGGCTGGTGGTCGCGGCCCTCGGCGCTCACATCGTGCAGGTGAAAGCCGATGGCGTTGGGTGCGTTCTTCTCGAGGTGCTCGCGGTGGTTGAGGAGGCACATGCCCTGCTTGATCTGGGCGTGGCCCGTGTCGTGCCAGTAGCCGCAGGCGTTCGGCTTGGCCATGGCGGTGATCAGGTCCGGATGGTCGGCGTCGAGCGGCAGTTCGTCGAAGGCCTCGCGGTTCTCAAAGCCCAGCATGATGCCCTTCTGCTCTGCATAGGGCAGCAACTCGGTCAGGCCCTGTTTGGTGTTCTCCCAGTAGCGCGGCATCCGGGCCTTCAGTTTGGCGAGGGATTTCGCGAGGCGCTTTTGGTAGGCTGCATCCGCGGACAGGTCGGTGTCGGAGTGGGCGTCGACGTAGGCGTCCACCTTGCTGGTGGGGTTAAGCCAGAAGAACTCAACGGCACCGAGGTGCAGGACGACCTTGCGGGCCTTGACCTGATGGGCGAAATCGATGGTGCGCTTGCTGTGGCGCATCCACTGGTCGCGTTCGCGGGCGTCGGCCGAGGAACAGGTGTAGAGGTTGGGCGCGGCGTGCATGACGCCGGTGGGCAGCGGGCAGAAGTTGTGGCAGGAGGCGATCTTGATGACGCCCTCCTCCACCGCCTTGAGGATGCCCGGCACCAGCGTGATCCGGATGCCGTGGCTCAGCTCGACATATTCGAAACCCATGCCGGCCATCTCCTGCAGCATCGCATAGCCGTCCTGGTGGCGCTGCGAGCACCAGCAGGTGGAGAGGGCGACGATCGGCTTCATGCGGGAGGCCTGCACTAGGACAGGAGGCGAAGGTGAAATCAAGCCGGGGGCTTTGCCTTGGGGGAGGGCCCAGCTCCAGCTGGGCCGCGTTCACCCCAATG
>JANYAM010000278.1 GCA_025361365.1 Opitutus sp.
GAAACGAATCTGCACGGACCAACATGGTGGGAGTGCGGGCCTCAGGTGAGTCCTTGTCCACAATCTTGAAGACATACTCAAAGGAGGCCCAATCCCCTAGGATCCCCACGGGATGTTCCTTCGCCGAAATGGGAACCGCTACCTTGCCGTGGCTCTCAGCGTAGGCGTTGGCATCCTTGATGACACCGGATTTAAGCGCATCCTTGTTGCCAAAGATACCTCCATGATCAGCACGGGCCAGTTCGTATACCCCGGGGGACATCTGGATGATTTCGGGATTCGCGCAGCCGCCGGCAAACGAGAGAATTGCCGCGAGGGGAAGTAGCGCCGATATCTTCATCGCTCAGTGGATGCCATGCCGACGTGGTCGGCACAAGTGCCAATCACTTGCTTGCGCGCATCACAATCATGCAGCCACAGGCCATGAGGCGATGAGTGACTCTATCAAGGTTCGGAATTTCGGGAGGCGTCCGCGCTCTCGCCGCATCAAACTCCGAGATTGGTTCAATTTCAACAAAGCGTCTCGGTAGCTTCGGAATGGAGATTCCCCCGAAGTGGTCATATAGCGTGAAGCAAGAGCGCAGAGCAGGTTGTCTCGCGCGTTCCAGTCTCCATGTTGAACCCGCCGGCCGGTTCTGTGTCTGCGCGGATTGGGCATGCGCTGTTCATACCACGCCGTATCGTTTGAGCGGACTACTTCCAATGAGTGCGCAAGCGCCGCAGATATCTGTGTGCGAGTGCAAGCTGGATGTGTCACGAGGAAGTCTTCGATCCGCCTCTTGTGCCAAAGGATTCGATATTCCAAGTTGAGCCGACCGCCCTTAGGCGGAACAGGATTATGAGGCCCCTTGGCTAGCTTCTTGGATCAGGCGGTCAACGATTGCTGGCTCTGCGCTATGCTTCGTTTCGCGACACTAACCCCGTCATCCGCTAGTTAGACAGGTGGGCGCTCCCCGCCAGAGGCTAAGGAATCGTTTATACGGGTCGCTTTTTCTTGGGTATGTCCATGACACCCTAAGCTCAGGGCGACGAAAAGAATGTGTCGCTTAAGATCCTAAGGCGGAGATTTAGGGACTTTGAGCCCGCATTAGGAACTTTGAGTGGATTCAGGAACATTGTTCCCGAGATCCAATTCGCTGCGCTCGGCGAAGGATGGTCGGGGCGATAGGATTCGAACCTACGACCTCCTGGTCCCAAACCAGGCGCTCTACCAGGCTAAGCTACACCCCGCGACAGGCTGCGATGGGAGGGGGGCGGCTCCCTCCTGTCAACGTTGTGCAGGGGTTAATCGATGCCCCGGCTGGTCGGGAGACGGGCCCTCCATTTTGTTTAACCGCGGCTATCCGCGTCATCCGCGGACAAAAGGGTCTGCAGGCCGCCCGGGCAAGGAGTTAGGTGGGTCAAATGAGGCCAAAAGTGCTCATAAATGCTTCTTGCCTCACCGCGGGAACCACCCGTATACACGTCCCCTCAATCTCTTAAACAAATGGATACTCTTTCTCGCGACAGTAACAGTTCCGGCAGCGTCTTGCCTCTCGTTGGCGTGATCGCCGGCGGTCTTGCCTTGGTCCTCTCGATCGTGGCTCTCGTCAAACTTTCCACGCTCCAAAAGACCGTGGGTGAGCACACGGAGGCGATCTCCAGCAAGCTCCCCGCCCTCGAGGCTTCCGTGAGCGCCGCCTCGGCCAAGGCCGAGACCGACATCAAGGGCCTGCGCACCGGCATCCAGACCGCCCTGGACCAGGTCGGCAACGAGATCGGCACCATCAACGCCAAGCTCACCAAGATGGAGGAGGCCATGAAGAAGCCCGCCCCCGCTCCGGGTGGCAAGGGTGGCGCCGCCGCCGCCCCGACCGGCGTGCTCAACGCCGACGGCACCTACACGGTCGCCTCCGGTGACTCGCTCTCCAAGATCGCCCGCAAGTTCGGCGTGAAGGTCGACGCCATCGAGGCGGAGAACCCCGGCCTCGACCCGACCAAGATCGGCGTCGGCAAGAAGATCCGCATCCCGAAGAAGTAAACTTCCGAAAATAATTTCCAGTGCCTCCAGACCTCGCGTCGCGGAGGCATTTTTTTTGCCATGGCTGAACAACCGCCCCCGCCGAAACGTTGGAAAAAACTCGGCGCCCGTCTGGTCGCACACACGCGCATCTTCGATGTGCTGAGCGTCGACTTCCACCATCCCGCGCGGACGCAGCCGCAGGATTTCTTTGTCATCCAGCCGCCCGACTGGGTGAACGTCGTGGCGCTGACGCCGGAGCGGCACCTCGTGCTCGTGCGGCAGTTCCGCTACGGCATCGATGATTTCTCGGTGGAGATTCCCGGCGGCGTGATGGAGCCGGGCGAGGATCCCATCGCGACCGCGGTGCGCGAGCTGCGCGAGGAGACGGGTTATGTCGGCACGTCCGCGCGCCTGCTCGGCAGCGTCCACCCCAATCCGGCGATCCAGACCAACCGCTGCCATCTCGTGCTGGTGGAGAACGCGCGCCCGGAGGCCGGGCTCGACTGGGACCCCGATGAGGAATTCGAGATCATGACGCGCCCGGTGGACGAGGTTTACCAGCTGGCCTACGCGGGCAGCATCACCCACGCGATGGTGCTGGATGCGCTGCTGCTCTTCACGCCCGTGTGGGCAAAACTGCAGGCGAATTCCCGGGCCAACGGCCCCGTTTGACTTTGCCGGGGGCGAGCGTTAACTCCCCGGACCCAATGGAATCCACCGTGCCCGCCTCCGTCTTCGCCAATGCCCCCGCGGCGCTGGGCGCCGCCGGCCCGGGCGGCCTGCCGGTGCCGCTGGAGCAGGAGGTCCGCGCCATCTACCGGCGCAGCCCGCTTTACGGCCAGCGCTTCCCGCTGCACAGCGAGCCGCTGCAATGGTCGTGCTACCGCGAGATCCCCGTGCTCACCAAGCAGGAGATCCTCGACCGCGGGCACACGGCGTTCTTCGCCGACTACGCGGAGATCGAGCGCGGGTTCACCCAAAAGAAATACGAATACGAACACACCTCGGGTTCCACGGCGCGGCCGATGACCGTGGTGATGGAAGATGGCTGGTGGAACGCCCAACTCCAGCGCGCCTACCTTGCCCATCCGCAACTGGCGCAGTATGCCACCCGGCCCTACCGCAAGGCCGTGCTCGCGCCGATCGGCTGCTCGAGCAACCTCTGCCCCTACGAGGACCATCCGTTTCCGCACCGCTATTTCGACGGCACCGTCTACCTGAATCTCTCAAGCGATCCCTTCATCTTCGCGGAGCCCGAGTGGGACCGGATTGTGCTGGAACTGCAGGCGCTCAAACCTGAGGTCATCGAGGGCGAGCCGGTCTATCTCTCGCTGCTGGCGCGGGCCGTGAAGAAGCGCCGTGTGAGCGTGCCGAGCGTGAAGACCATCATCCTGACCTACGGCAAGGCCAGCCGGCAGCACAGCCAGCGCCTCGCGGAGGTTTTCCCCGGCGCGGTGCAGGTGGATCTCTACGGCTCGACGGAGGCCGGCTACATCTTCGTGGGCGATGCGTTCCGCGACAACCTGCGCGCGATCGACGGCAACGCGTTCGTCGAGCTCGTGGCCTGGCGCCCGGAACTGCCGGACGTCTTCCAGATCAACGTGACGACGCGCGACCGCGAGGCGATGCCACTGCTGCGCTATTTCACCGGCGATATCGTGCGCCGCACGCCGACGGGCTACCGCATCCTCGGGCGGGAGCGGGATTTGTTTTTCAGCGCGGATGGCCGCGTGGTATCGGCGTTCGAGATCGACGCGGCGATGCCGGAGCATTTCGCGTGCTGGCACTGGAGCCTGGTGCAGGGCTCGGATAATCGCTGGGATTTCCAATACGTGGCCGACGAGGCCGCGCCGGCCGGGCTGGATCAGGCGATTGCCGCGGCGCTGGGCGAGGGGATGCGGGTGAACCTGTTCCGGCGGAAATTCATCCAGCCGGCGTCGAGCGGGAAATTCGCGCTGCTCAAGCCGCTGGCGCGCTGACCGTGCGGCGGTAGCGTCGCCCGCCGGAAAGCGCCGGGGGCCGGGCTTCTCGGGCGATTTAGCCCCCCTAATTAATCGGCGGCCGGCTTCGGGGAGGACTTTACATTATTTGGGCACGTTGGTCTATTTAGCCCGTCCGGCCGCCGCACACCCCACTACGCATCCCAGTCTCTCCGCGATGAATCTGCTTGGTTCACTCTTTCAGTCGTCCATCGGAAGAAAATTCCTGATGGCCTTCACCGGGCTGGTGTTGTTCGGCTTCGTCACCGGGCATCTCATCAGCAACCTGCAGATTTTCCTGCCGCCGGCCAAGATCAACGCCTACGCGCACATGCTTGAGTCGCTCGGCGCCGCGCTGTGGCTCATCCGGGCCTTCCTGTTGCTCTGCCTCCTCATCCACGTCTGGCTCGCCATCCAGCTCACGCTGGAGAATCGCGCCGCGCGCCCGCAGGCCTACGGCGTGGAGCACGTGAACCGCGCCACGCTGGCCTCGCGCGTCATGGCCCGCACCGGCCTCGTCGTGCTGGCATTCATCCCGTTCCACCTCGCGCACTACACGCTGCGCGCCGGCCATCCGGGCTGGAGCGAACATACCTTCCGGCTCGCCGATGGCACGATGGTGCGCGACGTCTACAGCATGATGTTGCAGGGTTTCGGCAACCAGCTTGTCTCGGGCTTTTATATCCTCGCCGTCGGCATCCTCGCCTACCACCTCAGCCACGGCATCGTCAGCTCGATCCAGACGATCGGCCTGAAGAACGAGAAATGGACCGCGCAGCTCCAGCGCGGCGCCACGGCCTACTGCTGGCTCTACTTCCTCCTCAACGCGGCCATCCCGCTCGCCGTGCTCGGCGGCTTCGTCCACGCCTGATCTTCCCGCCATGGCCAAACTTGAATCCAAAGTTCCCGCCGGCCCGCTCGCCGACAAATGGCAGCGGCACAAGACGGAGATCAAGCTCGTCAATCCGGCCAACAAGCGGAAATACGAGGTCATCGTCGTCGGCGCCGGCCTCGCCGGCTCCTCCTGCGCCGCCACGCTCGCCGAGCTGGGCTACAAGGTGAAGAGTTTCGTCTTTCACGACAGCCCGCGCCGGGCCCACTCCATCGCCGCGCAGGGCGGTATCAACGCCGCCAAGAACTACCAGAACGACGGCGACTCGGTCCACCGGCTCTTCTACGACACGCTCAAGGGCGGCGACTACCGCGCGCGCGAGGCCAACGTCCACCGCCTGGCTGAGGTCTCGGTCAACATCATCGACCAGTGCGCCGCGCAGGGCGTGCCCTTCGCCCGCGAATACGGCGGCCTGCTCGCCAACCGCTCCTTCGGCGGCGCGCAGGTGTCGCGCACCTTCTATGCCCGCGGCCAGACCGGCCAGCAGCTTCTCCTCGGCGCCTACAGCGCGTTGTCGCGCAAGGTCGGTGACGGCAGCATCCAGCTGAACGCCAACTCCGAGATGCTCGACCTCGTTGTCGTGGACGGCCACGCCAAGGGCATCATCGTCCGCGACCTCATCACGGGCGCCATCACCCGCCACAGCGCCGACGCCGTCGTGCTGGCCACCGGCGGCTACGGCAACGTCTTCAATCTCTCGACTTACGCCCGCGGCTCCAACGCCACCGCCATCTGGCGCGCCTACAAGCGCGGCGCATGTCTCGCGAATCCCTGTTACACGCAAATCCACCCGACCTGCATCCCGGTCAGCGGCGACTACCAGTCGAAACTCACGCTCATGTCGGAGTCCCTCCGCAATGATGGCCGCATCTGGGTGCCCAAGAAGAAGGAAGACCGGCTCAAGAAGCCCGCCGATATCGCCGAGGCTGACCGCGACTATTACCTCGAGCGCATCTACCCGAGCTTCGGCAACCTCTGTCCGCGCGACGTCGCCTCCCGCGCCGCCAAGCGCATGTGCGACGAGGGTCGCGGCGTCGGCGAGTCCGGCCTCGGCGTCTACCTCGATTTCTCCGACGCCATCAACCGCCTCGGCGAGCCCGCCGTGCGCGAGCGTTACGGCAACCTGTTCGACATCTACCACGAGATCACCGCCGAAAGCGCCTACCAGACGCCGATGCGCATCTTCCCGGCCGTGCACTACACGATGGGCGGCCTGTGGGTGGACTATAACCTCATGTCGAACATCCCGGGCCTCTTCGTGCTCGGCGAGGCGAACTTCTCCGACCACGGCGCCAACCGCCTCGGCGCCTCCGCGCTCATGCAGGGCCTGGCCGACGGTTATTTCGTCATCCCTTACACGATCGGTGACTACCTCGCCGGCCAGAAGCCCGGCTCGCGCCCCGCGACGGACCGCGCCGAATTCAAGCAGGCCGAGGAGAATGTCACCGGCATGACCAAGCAGTTCCTGTCCAACAAGGGCAGCCAGCCCGTCAGCCATTTCCACAAGCGCCTCGGCAAGATCATGTGGGAGCACTGCGGCATGGCGCGCACCAAGGAGGGCCTCGAGGCCGCGCTCCAGAAGATTCCCGCGCTGAAGGAAGAGTTCAACGCCACCGTCAAGGTGCCCGGCTCCGCCGACACGCTCAACCAGTCGCTCGAACAGGCCGGCCGTGTCTCCGACTTCATCGAACTCGGTGAGTTGCTCTGTCGCGACGCGCTCACGCGCGAGGAAAGCTGCGGCGGCCACTTCCGCGAGGAACACCAATGGCCCGACGGTGAGTGCAAGCGTGATGACGAGAAATACGCGCATGTCGCCGCCTGGGAATACCAAGGCGAGGGGAAGACCCCGCTCCGCAACGCCGAGCCCCTCAACTACGAGTTCACCAAGATGAGCGTCCGCTCCTACAAGTAAGCCGAGGAACCCTCCATGGTCGCTCCCACCAGCAAGAAACTTTTTTCCGTCACCCTCCGCGTCTGGCGCCAGGCCGGCCCGGCCGCGCCGGGCAAGTTCGTCGACTACCCGGCCGCGAACGTCAGCCCGGACATGTCCTTTCTCGAGCTGCTCGACGTCGTGAACGACGAAATCACCCTGAAGGGCGACGAGCCGATCGCGTTCGCCCACGACTGTCGCGAGGGCATTTGCGGCACCTGCTCGTGCACGATCAACGGCAAGCCGCACGGCCCGGGCAAGGGCATCGCCACCTGCCAGCTCTACATGCGCAGCTTCCAGGAAGGCGACACGATCGTCGTCGAGCCCTTCCGCGCGAAAGCCTTTCCGATCCAGAAGGACCTCGTCACCGACCGCGCCGCCTTCGACAAGATCCAGCAGGCCGGCGGCTTCATCTCCGTGCGCACCGGGGCGGCGCCCGATGCCAATTCCATTCCCGTGCCGAAGGAAGATGCGGACCTGGCCATGGACGCCGCCACCTGCATCGGCTGCGGCGCCTGCGTGGCCGCGTGCAAGAATGCGTCCGCGATGCTCTTCGTGGCCGCCAAGGTCTCGCATCTCGGCCTCATGCCGCAGGGCCAGCCCGAGCGCGACAAGCGCGTGCTCGCCATGGTGCAGACGATGGACGAGGCCGGCTTCGGCAATTGCACCAACCAATACGAGTGCAGCGCCGTGTGCCCGAAACTCATCTCCCACGACTTCATCGCGCGCATGAACCGCGATTACGTGGCGGCGCTCTTCAAGGCGAAGTTCAAGCCGGCTTCGAATGCGGCCGGTGGCGGGGCGGGTTGATAACTTTCCAAGCTGTTACGGTTACAGGGTTGGACAGGGAGGCATGAGGGATGTTGTTACGCCCACATCCCCTAACTACTGCCCATATGAAAACTGTCCTCCGTTCCCTCGCGGTGAGCGCCATGCTCATCTCCGTTACGCCGGTATTCGCCTCGGTGAATACTGTCGCGGCGCCGGTCCCGGCGTCGCCCACCAAGCTGGCCTCGGCGCCGACGATCGTGTCGCAGCACACGGCCCTGTCGGCCGCCGAACTGGCAAAATATCAGCAACTGGAACAGGCCGCCAAGGCCGGGACCGAAAAACAAGCCGCCGGCGAAGGCATGGATAAATCCACAATGATCATCATCGGGGTCATCGCCGTGGTGGTCATCGTCGCCGTCGCGGCGGGCGGCGGTGGTGGCGGCGGTGGATACTGATCTTCCGCGAATCGAAAATGGCAACACCCTGCCGGTCGGTTTCCGACCGGCAGTTTCCTTTCCCGTGAGCACTACCTTCCGGCTGGCGGCGATCCTCGCGGCCCTGTTGATGAGTGGCTGCACTTCAGTGCATGCGTTCCGAGGGCTTTCGCTCACAGGTGAGAGTCTCTACGTCAGCGGCCTGCCCCCGCTCCGGCAGAATCAGGACTATGCCTGCGGCCCGACCTGCGTGGCGGCCGTGGCCGCCCACTGGGGTATCGGGCTCGCGGAATTCAAGGCCAAGTGTCCCGCGGCTCCGCCGGACACCACGGGAGCGGACCTGCGGGCCATCGCGGAATCACTCGGCCTCCGTGGTTTGGTTTACCAAGGCTCCCAATCCGACCTGCAGGATAATCTGCGCCAAGGGCGGCCGGTGATCGTCATGATTCCCCAACCGCCGAATCCCGCGCTGCGCCAGGCCGGTTGGATTGGCGCGCTCGCGCTGGCGGTGAGCGAGCACGTGCCCCATTCATCGCACTGGGTGGTGGTGATCGGGCTCACCGCCGATCACCAGGTGATCGTGCACGATCCGGCGGCGGGCCCTTTGCAGCTCGAGCCGGCGGTCTTCGAGCAGTGGTGGCAGCGGATGAACCACCTGTGCGTGCTCATCGTCCCGGGATAAGCCGCGGCTTTTTGCCCGCGACGCAGGGCTTTGCGTGATTCTGCAACTTTCCCCGGAGTGGGGGTGTTCTTCTGGCATCACCCAACTGATCCCATGAAAACCGCTCTTATCTCCGTTCTCACCGCGACCCTCCTGGGCTTCGCGTCCCTCGTGAGCGGTCGTCACTTCGACGCCGCCGACTTCACCGCCATCATGTTCACCACGGGCCTGGTGGCCTGGACGATCGAGCAATATAGCCGCGTCCCGCGTGCGCTGACGGTCGCCCGGACTTACCGGTTCCCGGCCCGCGCGAACGTCAGCCCGGCCAAGGCTCCGGCCTTGCGGTTGGCCGCCTGAACGGTCCTCGCTCCCTTTCGGCGGCTCCGGAAAATTCCGGGGCCGCTTTTTTTATTTCGCCGTGACCGGAACGGTGCCGGTGGCCGTCAGATCGCTCTTGTCGATCATCTCGCCGTAAAGCTGGACCACGATGGCCGATTCCACGCGGTAGGTGGCGGATCCCGCGGTCGCGGCCGCCGCGAGGGCGCTGTCACCCGCCGGGCCGGCGGAGGTCATCACGCTGGTCACGTCAGTGTGAGCCTGCGCGGTGACCGCCAAGGGCTCCCGGTCCTTCACCGTGCCGACCAGCACGCCATTGAGATAGATCCGGTGGGTGGCCTGGGACACGAGGTAGGAAATGACGTTGGGGTTGACCACGCGCCACGACACCCGGGTGCTGCCGTCACTCGCGCGGGCCAGGCCGATCAGCTCGATCTTCACGCCGGCCGTGGTGTTGTTGTTGCGGCTGCTGTTGCAGCCGGCCACCAGGGCAAGCACAGTGATCAGGAAAAACGGGGTAAGGAATTTCTTCATCGTCCCGCATATTGCGGCGGCCGGCGGGTGCGGCAAGTTTAGTCGTCCTTGCCCTTGGATTTCTTTTTCCCGCCGCTGCCGCCCAGCTCGAATTGGGCGATGACGCCGACGGCCGCCAGCGCGAGGATGGCCGGGAACATCCACGGGTGGCTGTCGACGAGCGCTGGCAACTGGTCCGGCGTGCGGAAGTAATATACCCAGTCGATCTGGTTGGTGAAATAGGCCAGCGCCAGCATCGCGCGGAACGACCCGAGCAGCGCCGTGGACAGCATGATCAGCACCCGCTGGAGCTTGACGGCCAGGAAGCCGCCCACGACGCCCAGCACGCAGCCGGTCAGCAGCGCGACCATGTGGTGGAAATTGGCCAGGAGCAGGATGCCGAGCGTGGCGCCAAAGCCGAAGCCGGCCACGAACACCGCCGCGATATAAAGCAGGAACGCCAAGCCCGCGCCCAGGAGGCCGCCGACAATCAGGCTGGCCGTGATGCCGCCCGGCCCGAAGCCCAGCGCGGTGGCCGCCATCTGCCCCGCCACGGCCCCGAGCAGGCCGCCGACCAGCGCCAGGGTGATCTTGAAAACCCGGTAACCGAAAAAGCAGTCCAGCACGCCCCACGCAATCGCGGCGACGGAGATCCAAGGGTAAAGTTCGGCGCTCGGTTGCACGGTCCGGCACTAAGCCACGGCGCCGGCCGTCCGGTCAACCTGCTTTGTTTGCCGGGCGACGGGCCCCGGCTTGTCCGCCATAGGCTTGGCGACGGCGGAACAAATCCCGGGCCTACAGCAGGTGGCAACGGGGATCCCGCTCAGAACAGCATCACGGCCCGGGCGCTCTCGAGCACGATCCAGGCCGCGGCAAATGCGCTGGCCCACAGGAGCAGCCCCTTGCCCAAACGGCGCCGGCGCAGGCTGCGCTCGTAACGGTCCACATTGAAGGAGCGGAAGCCGCTTTCCCCCAGAAAACTCGCAAACTGGGCGTGCTTCACCCGGGTCGTCCGCAGGTGCTTGTCCGTCCGCATGCCGAGGGTGATCGGCAGGTGGTTCAACAGGCGGCGGAACGTGTAGGACATGGGAGCATCATCCACGGGAAAATAGCGCTTCCACTCAAGGGGAATCTGGCTATCTGGACACCTTTCACGCTCACTTTACCTCGATGCACCACTTTCATTACACCGGCCAGAAACTGCACTGCGAGTCCGTCGACCTGACGGCGGTGGCCCAGCTCCACGGCACCCCCACCTACGTCTACAGCGCCAAGACGATAGAGGACAACTACCGCCGGCTGGCCGCCAGCCTGGCCGGGCTGGACCTCCAGATCTGCTACGCCATGAAGGCGAACTCCAACCTGGCCGTCCTCCGCCTCTTCGCGAACCTCGGCGCCGCCTTTGACCTGGTCAGCGGCGGCGAGCTCAAGCGCGTGACGGCCGCTGGCGGCAGCACGGCCCGCAGCGTTTTCGCCGGCGTCGGCAAGACCGAGGCCGAGATCAAGCTCGCGCTCGAGACCGGCGTGTTCGGCTTCCACGTTGAGAGCGAACCCGAGCTGGCGCGCATCAACCACGTGGCCGGCCAGCTGGGCCGCAAGGCGCCCATCGCCATCCGCGTCAACCCCGACGTCGACGCCAAGACCCACGCCAAGATCACCACCGGCAAGAGCGAGAACAAGTTTGGCATCCCCCTCAAGGTCGCCGCCGAGGCCTACGCGGCCGCCGCCAAGTATCCGCACCTCGAGATCAAAGGCGTGCAGATGCATATCGGCTCGCAGCTCACCACGGCCGAACCCTTTGTCGAGGCGGTGAAGAAGGTCATTCCCTTTGTCGAGCAGCTGAAGCAGACCTACGGCATCACCTATTTCAGTGTCGGTGGCGGCATTGGCATCGTCTACCAGGACGCCCTGGCCAGCGGCGCCGCCGCGTGGTGGAGCGCCCAGCCCGAGGGCTCACGCCCGCTCACGCCGGAGGCCTACGGCGCCGCACTCACCCCGTTGCTCAAGCCGCTCGGTTTGAAGATCCTCCTCGAGCCCGGCCGTTTCCTCGTCGGCAACGCCGGCGTGCTCCTCTCCCGCGTCGAATATCTCAAGCGCGGCTCCGGGAAGAACTTCCTGGTGCTCGACGCCGCGATGAACGACCTCGTGCGGCCCGCGATGTATGAGGCCTACCACGAGCTCGTGCCGCTGCTGCGCGACACGGCGCGCCCCGCGCTCAAGGCCGACATCGTCGGCCCCATCTGCGAGTCGGGCGACTGCTTCGCCAAGGACCGCACGCTGCAGACGGTGGGCGAGGGCGAGTTTGTCGCCTTCATGAGCGCCGGCGCCTACGGTTACACCATGGCCAGCCGCTACAACACCCGCGGCATGGCGGCCGAGGTGCTGGTGTCCGGCAGCCGGTTCGAGCTGGTCAACGCCCGCGAAAATTTCGATGCTATGCTCGCCGGCGAGAAAATCCCCGGTTTCCTCAAAACCTGACGGTCCGTCCCATGCCCCCCGAGCAGCGCCCCCTCAATTTCACGGTCATCGGTGCGGGCGCGTGGGGCACCGCGATGGCCGTGCATCTGTCGCGCCGTGGGCAGCAGACCACGCTTGTCACCCGCCGCGCGGAGCACGCCGCCTCGCTTCGCGCCAGCCACGAGAACCGCGACTACCTGCCGGGCATCAAGCTGCCCGAGTCGCTCATCGTGACCCAGGACCTGCGGCCGGCGCTCCTCGAGGCCGACGTGGCGCTCATCGCCTGCCCGTCGCAATCGCTGCGCGCCTGGTGCGAGCAGATGCGCACCGTGCTCCACGACACGTCGCGGCTCCAGCTTTTCCTCAGCCTGGTCAAGGGCCTCGAGATCGGCACCCACCTCCGGCCCAGCGAAATGATGGCCCAGGTGCTGCCCGGCCTGAACTGCGGCACCCTGACCGGCCCGACCAACGCGGCCGAGGTCGCGCGCGGCCTGCCCGCCGCCATGGTCATGGCGGCGCAGCGCCCGGACGAGTTTGTGCCCAAGGTTCAGGCGGCCATGAGCGGCTCGACGCTGCGCATCTACATCAGCGACGACCTCGCGGGCGCGGAATACGGCGCCAGCCTGAAGAACATCTACGCAATCGCGGCCGGCCTGTGTGACGGCCAGCACCTTGGCGACAATGCCAAGGCCGCGCTGCTCACCCGCGCGGTGACCGAGATGGTCCGCGTCGGCGCCGCCCTCGGCGCGAAGCCCGAGACTTTCTACGGCCTGAGTGGCTTCGGCGACCTCGTCGCCACCAGCCACGGCGCTTGGAGCCGCAACCGCGAGTTCGGTGAAAAGATCGGCGCCGGCAAGTCCGTCGCGGAACTGCTCGCCGGCCGCAAGACGGTCGTCGAGGGTCACCGCACCACCGAGGCGCTTTACGGCCTGTGCCAGGAGCGCGGCATCACCGCGCCGATCCTCGCCGAGGTTTATGCCATTCTCTTCCAGGACAAGAAGCCGGCGGATGCGCTGCACGCCCTGATGACCCGTGAGCTCAAGCGGGAGACGGCGTCGCCTTTCCCCCTGAAATGAGCGAGTCCCGGGCGGCCATCGACGACGTGACGCGGATTTTCTTCGCGGCGTTCACCAACCAGGGTGGCACCCGGCCCGCGGTGGATGATCTCTACCGGCTGCTCCTGCCGCAGGCCGTGATCACCAAGCGCAGCGGGGCCGGCTGCGAGATCTACAATCTGGCGCAGTTCGTCGAACCGCGGCGAAAACTTCTCACGGACGGCTCGCTGGTCGATTTCCATGAGGAAGAGGTGGCCGCGCGCACGGAGATTTTTGGCGGCATTGCGCAGCGTTGGTGCACTTACCGCAAGGCGGGCGTGCTCAACGGGCGGCCCTTCGCCGGCCGGGGCACCAAGACGATCCAGTTCATCCAACTCGACGGGGCGTGGCGGATCAGCGCCCTCGCGTGGGAAGATGAGCCAACCTAGTCCGGCCGGGGCCGCTTCAGGCGGCGGAGCCTTCGCCGTCCCGGTGGGCGGTTAGCTGGCGGGGTAGAAAAGGAATGACCAGCAGCACGATGGCGGAGCTGCCGGAGTTCAGCAGGATCATGCCGGCAAAGCTGTGGTGAAATTGTTCGAAGAGCCAGGATCCCATCAGGTCCGAGCCCGAGACCGAAAGGCTGCCGAGGCTGAAGATGAGCGCATAGCCGAGCGCGGCGAACTGCTTGGGCGTTGCACGGGCCAGCAGGTCGAAGATCGGCATGAAGGCGAGGGCGGTGCACAGCCCATACATGGCCTCGATCGCGATGGCCGGGCCGATCGACCGGTAGCCGAAATAAGCCAGCGCCGCGGTGGCATGCAGGCTGGCGCCCAACCAAAGCAGGCGGCGGAGAGCGATCCGCCGGCACAACCGCATGTAGACGAGGCTGCCGCCCAACCCGGCGGCGGCCGACACGAAACCGAGATACCCGATATATTGCGGTGTGAATCCCAGGGTCTCGCTCTGGTAATAAAACAGCGGCGTGCCGAACCCGGGCGAAAACTTGATGAGCACCCAGAAGCCGGCAGCCACCCAGAGGGTGCGGTGGCGGAACAGTTCCTGGAAGTGCGCCCAAGTCCACTTGGGTTTGTCCGGTGCGACCGTCCCGGATTTTTTTTCGCGGAGCGTTTGCGCGAACACCACGGCCAGGACAATCATAAGGGCGGCGTTGATCAGGAAACCGTAGTGGAGCAGGTGCACCGCGACCCAGCCGCTCACCAGTCCCGTGAGGAGCCAGCCCAGGCTTTCGACGCCGCTGCGCACCGCACTGATGCGGCCGGTGGCGCCCAGGGTCTGGCCCACCTCCACGAGCATGCCGCCCAGCGTCGTGTGCACCATCATCAGGGCAAAGTTGATGGCCACCACCAGCCACAGCATGAAGCCATAGCTGTCGTGCGCCAGGGGCAGGGCCAGCCAGAGCGCTCCGGCCGCCGCGGAAAAGACGACCAGGTATCCCTTCCGGCGGGTGCCGAACAGCCGCACGTTGTCGGCAAGCAGGCCGGCGAAGGGCTTGCAATACCACGCGAGCTTGGTGATCGCAAAGAAGCCCGCCAGTTGGGTCGCCGTCAGGTGCAGGTGATCCTTCAGCAGGAACCGCAGGGCCAGGTTGGCGATGCCCTCCCGGTAGTCGCACAGCGTCAGGAAAAGATAGCCGGCGCCGATCAGCATCATCGCCGACCGCAACCGGGCGGCCGCCGGTTGGTCAGCGCGGCCAAACGAAAGATCGTCCGCGCCGGCCCCACTGCTCGGAGCCGGGGTCATTTTTTCCCGGCGGGTTCGATGACCACTCCGGCGGCGATCAAACCGGCATAGGCGGAGTCATCGAGGCCGAGCTCCGCCAGGAGCGCGCGGTTGTGCTCGCCCAAGGCCGGGGCGCGGGAGCGGATCGAGCCTGGGGTGCCGAGCAGGCGCGGCACGACGTGGTGCATCGGCAAGGTGGTCGTTTCCGGATCAGGGTAGTCGGCCACGATCTCGCGCTGGATGAAATGTGGGTCCTCGAGGATCTGCGTCACGTCGTAGATCGGCCCGACCGTGACCTCGGCTTTTTCGAAGAAGCTCACGTTCTCTGTTTGCGTGTGCTGCCCGATGAAGGCGCCGATGATGGCGTCGAGTTCGTCGGCGTGTTTCAGACGGTTGGAGTTGGTGCGGTAACGCGGGTCCTCGATCAGCTCGGCCCGGCCGATGGCGCGGAGGAGGCGCTCGGCCATGCCCTGCGTGGAGCCGGACACGGCGACATACTTGCCGTCCGCGCAGCGGTAGACATTGCGCGGGGCGGAGTTGGTCGAGCGGCTGCCGGTGCGCGGTTTGATCTTGCCGGTCAGGCGGTAGTTGGCGGCCTGAGGGCTGAGGATGGCAAACAACGGATCGAGTAGCGGCAGGTCGATGACCTGGCCTCGGCCGCCGTTTTGTTCTACCTCGCGCAGCGCGATCATGACCGCCGAGGCGCCGTAGAGGCCAGCGACACCGTCGGCGAGATACATGGGCGGCAGCACCGGTTCGCGATCGGCGAAGCCGTTGAAGGAGGCGAAGCCCGACATGCCCTCGATGATGGTGCCGAAGCCCGGGCGCTGGCTGTAAGGGCCGTCCTGGCCCCAGCCCGAGATGCGCACGATGACGAGCTTCGGGTTGAGCTTAAGGAGGTCGGCGGGCGCGACCCCCATCTTCTCGAGGACGCCGGGACGGAAGCTCTCGATGAAAAGCGTGGAGGAGGCCACCAGCCGGCGGACCAGGTCGACGCCCTCGGGTTTGCGCAGGTCGAGCGCGAGGCTCTTTTTGTTGCGGGCGTAGATTTTCCAGTGCGTCGACACGCCGTTGGTCTGCCAGGCTCGGAGGGAATCGCCTTCGGGCGGTTCGACCTTGATGACCTCGGCGCCATAGTCGCCGAGGATTTGGGTCAGCACGTTGCCGGCAAACAGGCGCGACAGGTCGAGCACGCGAATGTCCTGCAGCGGACCGCGGGCGCCGGGATCATAATCGCGCTTTTTCAGGGGCATGCGGAAAAATCAGGCGAGCTGGCGCGCGATGGCGAGGACGGCATGGGCGCGCTTGATGAAAGGTGCATCGATCATGCGCCCATCGACGGTGAAGGCGCCACCGGTCGCCTTGCCCGCAGCCTCGACCACGCGTTGCGCGAACGCGATTTCCTCCTCGGTCGGCCGAAAGATATCATTGGCGGGCGCGATCTGGCTCGGATGGATGCAGGACTTGCCGAGGTAGCCGAGGCGCTTGGCCGCGAGGGCTTCGGTGCGGTAGCCCTCGACATCCTTGATGTTCCCGTAGGCAGCGTCGCAGGTCCAGAGGCCCGCCTCGCCGGCGGCGAGGCGCACCATGAGTTGCAGCTGTTGGATGGCGGCGGGATTTGTGCGATCGATGCCGAGCGGTTCCAAGAGGTCGGCGAAGCCGAGTTGCAGGCCGGCGACCCGGGGATCGGCGCGGGCGATCTCGGCGGCCAGCCGGAGGCCGCGGGGTGATTCAATGTTGGCGAGAATGCCGATGGGGCGCACGAGCCCGCGAGCGGCCTCGAGGCGGGCGAGTGTCTGGGCGGCGGCACGCACATCTCCCACGGATTCGACCTTAGGCAGGTTGACCAAGTCGAGGCGCGGACCGATCACCGCCGCGAGGTCGGCCTCGAAGTGCGGCGTGGTCAGCCCGTTCACGCGCACAATCATGATTTTCCTGGACGCGGCAAATTCAGGGGAGCCCAGGGCCTCGCCGACCAGTTTCCGCGCGTCGGCCTTCTGGTCCTCTGACACGGCATCCTCCAAATCGAAGGACAGCGCATCGGCCGCACTGGCGAGTGCCTTGGCGAAGAGTTCGGGCCGGGAACCGGGAACGAAGAGTTTGCTGCGCATGGGGGGATTACTTGCCCGCGGGTTTAACCGGGGGCTTCACCAAGTAGAAGCGATATCCGTAGCTGTAGAGCCCCATCCGCAGGGTGCCGGCGGGCGGCAATTCCTCGCCGGTCTTCAGCTCGACCAGCCCGGCCGTATCGAGGCCGCTGAGGTTCACCTCAATTTTTTGGAAACCGCGCTGGAAATTAAGGACAACGAGCACCCGTTCGCCACCGCCCGGCGCCGTGCGAAGGAAGGCATAATATTTGTCATCAGCGTTGGTCGGCACCTGGCGACGGCTGCCGGTTTGCTGCAGGGCCGGGTGGTCGCGCTTCAGGCGCAGCAGCCATTGCTGCTCGCCATCGGGCTCGACCTTCATGTCGCGCAGGTCGTAGCCGATCAGGTCACCGAGGCCAATCTGCGCGGCGAAGCCGAGGTGCGGCGCCTCGCGTCGCGTGGAGACGACCGGGTCCTGGAATTGAAGTGCCGAGGCGAACAGGCTGCCGCCGGCCTGCACCACGCGGTCGTGGGAGCTGCGGAGCGCGGGCTCGATCGAGCGCGGATCGCCGGTCTGGAATCCCTTCAAGATGACATGGCTGCCGGCCACCCACCAGGTGCCGAGACCGTAATCCTCCACGCTGTTCCAGCCGCCTTCCTCGATCCACGGCACGGGATCCTCGCCGAAGCCGCCGGCGCCTTCGCCTTGGATCCAGACGTTGCCGTAGGAGGCCATGATGTTCGTGATCTGCCGGCGGTTTTTCTGCCAGTCGCTATTACTGTTCCAATTGACCGCATCCATCATGATGCCGTCGATGCCGGTGTTCATCCAGAAGCGGACGATGCGCTCCGCTTCCTGCAGGAATTCCGGGCTCGACCAATCGTATTGCGGAAACCGCACGTCGACATCGTGACCATCCGCGCCGCCCCAGCGGGTCCAGTAATGTTTCTTGGCGCGGGCGCTGTATTCCCAGAAGCCGCGGCCGGGCGGGTTAAAGAAAATGTTCTGCGGGGGTGGAGGCGCGTCACCGCTGGCGCCCCAGACAAACCAGTGCGCCTCGGGACTGTTGCGTCCTTCGCGAACGTCATCGCAGGCCTTCAGCCACGCCGGGGCGTCGGTGCTGATGTAGCCGAGGTTGTAGGAGATGGTCACGGCCAGGCCCTTGCTGTGCGCGATCTGCACCATGCGGCGGAAATCGTCCATGTTGCCCGCATCGGGGCGGATGGCGTAATGGTTCGTCGTGTCGAGTCCGCCGAAGCTGACGCCGCCGTCCGCCGGCGAGACGAGGTGGATGGCGGAAAATCCCTGCGCGCGCACTTGCTCCAGCACGGCGGTCGTGCGGGCCACGTCCTTGATCGGCAGCAGCTCGCGATCCTTCTGGCTCGGGCTGACGACAAAGTAGCGGCAGGCCGAGGCCTTTTCCCACCAGCGCGCCGGCAGATTGGCGCGGCCGGTATCGGCCGGAGCGGACTGGGCGAGGCCAGTGAGGACGCTTAGCAGGGCAAGAGCGGCGGGGACCAACAAACGGCGGTTGGCTTTCATGGAGTAAGGTTGGGGCGGAAACGGGGTGAGACTCAACCGGCGTCGACCACGCAGCGGAAACCGACCATGCCGCTGCGATCCTTGCCGGGGGACATCAGCAGGTATTTGCCGTGCTGATCGAGCTGATAGGCTTGCGGGAAATACCAGTGCGAGGTCTGCGGGTGGTAGGCGCTGCCCCCGCGCAGCACCGCGGTGCGCGTGTGCGCATCTTGAAACTCGTCGGTCCACTGCCAGACGTTGCCGACCAGGTCCATGACCCCGAAGGGACTGGCGCCGCCCGGGTGGGCGTCGACATTGGCGGCCGGCACCAACGTGCGACCGCGGTTGGGCGCGGGCACGTTCGCGCTGTTCCAATCGTTGCCCCACGGATAGAGGCGGCCATCGGTGCCTTGCGCGGCATACTGCCACTCCCATTCATGCGGCAGGCGCTTGCCGGCCCACGCGGCGTAGGCGCGAGCATCCTCGAGCGACACCCACGTCACGGGCTTCTGTTCCCAGCCACGCGGAGGTGCGCCGCGCTTCCAGTCGCGCAGGAAATTGTGGGCGTCGGCCGGCCGATACCTGGTCGCGACCAGGAAAGCCTTGAACTGGGCGTGGGTGACCGGGAAACGATCAATGTGGAACGCAGCCAGTTTCAGACGGTGCAGGTGGGAGCGGCGCGGAGAGGGTTCCCAGGGATACTGCACGTCCTGTCCGTTCCAGGTATAGCCCTCGATCTCGACTCCCGTGACCCGGAACTCGAACTCGCCGGGGGGAATCGAGACCATCCCCTCGGGGACCCGGGCCTTGGGGCGCGTGGCTTTGATCGGCGTGATTTGCTGCGGGAGGCAGTGCCACTGGGCGGACAGACTCTGCAGCGGCGTGCGGGTGAGCGTCCGGCGCTCGCGAAGGAAGCCGGCGAGATGCTTGACCGAGGCTCCGCGTTCGACGGCGAGCACGGCGCCGAAGCCGCGCGACTCGAGCGGGAACGCGAGGGTGGCCTGGCCGGCCTGCACCCGCGGGGTGAGCTCCGTCCCATGCCAGGCATCGTAATACTTCCGGCCATCCCGATGGTCGACCTGTAGCTGGGCGCCCGTCAGGTCGTATTCGTTGCGGTTCACGACCGTCCAGAGCGTGATGGTCTTGGTCGGGAACATCGACGCGAACACGTTGTGCTGGCAGGTGTGCGCGTAGGGCTCCCAGTCGGCGCTGACGAGAGGGGCGGGAAAATTCCGGTAGAGGTGCGCGATCCGGCGGAGCGCCGCGGCATCGCGTGGCGTGAACTGGTTCCACACGCCCCAGATGTTCTCCCACGAGTTATAGCCGGAGCCGTTGAAGAAGATATAGTGAAAGTCATTCGTGCGGTCGCGACCCCACCGGTTCTCGGTGTTGCTCATGTGCCGTGGCTCGAGCCACTTCAACTTGCTGACCGGGAGGACGATCTGGTCCGGCAGCAACTTGCCCCAGCTCTGGAGATTCCAAGCCAGCGCTTCGTCCGAGAGCGGCACGGCCTCGGGTTCGAAGACGAGCGGGTGGCGCAGTTTTTCCGCCGCGTCGAAAAACGCGCGCGGCACGCCACTGTAAGTGTCGCCGTTGACGCCGTCGGCGCCAATCAGTTTGGCCAGACGCGCCACCGCTTCCCAATCGGGCACGCCTTGGGGCCGGGTGCCACTGTCCCACGGTTTCGTGGGGATGAACACCTTCACGCCGCGCCGGTGGAAATCGGCGACCGCACACTTGAGGCCCGCCAGGCCACCCGGCAGGTCAGCCGCCAGATCGAACTGGTTGCGGTCGTCGATGCCGATGTTCGGATAGACATACCAGATCAGCACGCTGTCGATGCCGCCATAGCGCTGCTTCAGGTCGTCGAGATAGCGATCCACCGTGTAGCGGCGCTTCACCGGGTCGTAGAAGAAACGGTCTTCAACCATCATCTGGGCGTGGACGAAGTTCCGCTGCGTCCACTGGAACTCAGGGCGCTCGTAGTTCGCGCCGTTGTAGCCCATGCGGATGAGATGTTCGTCGCGCCATTCGCGGAAATCCCGTCGCCAGGCCGCCGCCGCGGCATTCACGTCCTGCTTCCACTGGCCGATCGTCTGGAAAGGCCAGCCAGGCATACTCACCGGGAGCGGGAGGTGCGGGCCGTTGCGGGCATGCGACAGCTGGAACTCGGCAATACGGGTGGCGGGCGCACGTTGGGACTTGCTCATGGAAAGGGCGAGAACGGACGGAAGCCTGGCGCGGATGGCAGGGGCTGGCGAGAAAATGGAGGGCGTTATTTCGCGGCCGGCTTAAGCAGGTAAAAGCGATACCCGTAGCTGTAGAGCCCGGTGCGGAGCAGGCCGGTGGACGGGAGTTCCTCGCCGGTCTTCAGTTCGACGAGGCCCCCCGCGTCGATGCCACTCAAGTTGACCTCGATCTTCTGGAAACCCCGCTGGAAGTTCAGCACCACCAGCACCCGCTCCGAGCCATCGGGGGCCGTGCGGATGAAGGCGTAGTATTTGTCGTCCGCGTTGGTCGAAACCTGGCGACGGCTGCCGGTCTGCTGCAGCGCGGGATGGTCACGCTTCAGGCGCAGCAGCCATTGGATTTCGCCGTCCGGCTCCGTCTTCATGTCGCGCAAGTCATAGCCGATGAAAGTGCCGAGACCGATTTGCGCTGCGAAGGAAAGGTGGGGTGCCTCCCGACGGGTCGGGACGACCGGATCCTCGAACTTCAGGGCCGACGCGAACAGGCTGCCGCCAGCCGCGACCACGCGGTCGTGCGAAGCGCGCAGGGCTGGCTCGATGGAACGCGGATCCCCGGTCTGAAACGCCTTCAGGATCACGTGGCTGCCCGCCACCCACCATGTGCCGAGGCCGTAGTCCTCGACGCAGTTCCATTTGCCCTCGGTGATCCACGGCACCTGGTCGTCGCCGAAACCGCCCGCACCCTCGCCTTGGATCCAGACATTGCCGTAGGAAGCCATCACTTCGGTGATGCGCTGGCGGTTCTTCTGCCAGTCGCTGTTGCTGTTCCAGTTGACCGCGTCCATCATGATGCCGTCGAGGCCGGTGTTCATCCAGAAGCGGACGATCTGCTCCGCCTCCTGCTGGAACTCTGGGGTCGCCCAGTCGTATTGCGGGAAGCGTACGTCGACATCCGCATCGTTGGCGCCACCCCACCGCGTCCAGAAATACTTGCCGGCCCGCGCGCTGTATTCCCAGAATCCGCGGCCCGGCGGGTTGAAGAACGCGTTGCTGGGTGGGGGCGGAGCGTCGCCCTTGTCGCTCCAGACGAACCAGCGAGCCTCCTTGCTGCTGCGGCCGGCCCGGACGTCGTCACAAGCCTTGAGCCAGGCCGGCGCCTCGGTGCTGGCATAGCCGAGGTTGTAGGAAATGGTCACCGCCAGACCCTTGCTATGCGCCACCCGGACCAGGCGGCGGAAGTCATCCATGCTGCCGGCGTCGGCCCGGAGCGCATAATGGTTCTTTGTGTCCAGGCCGCCGAAGCTGACGCCACCATCCGGCGGTGACACGATGTGGATCGAGGAGAAGCCCTGCGCCCGGACGAGTTCCAGCCGGGCCGTCAGCGCAGCGAGGTCGCGGAGGGAGAGGAATTCCCGGGTGCTCTGTTGCGGGCTCACGACGAAATAGCGCATCGCGGACGCCTTTTCCCACCAGCGGCCGGGCAATTGGGCGCGGGCGGGGTCGGGCGGAGTCGGGTCGGCGCGTCCGCTGAGGCTGGCGCCCAGGCACACGGCCGCGATTAACAGGAGTTGGTCGGGTTTCACTTTGCGAGGGGGCAACATGAACCGGCGGGGTCCGCCGGCGGAGGAGGGCAGAAACAGGGCAAACGTTTGCGCATAGAAGTGATGGTGTCTACCAAATTCGGCAAACGCTGACGATGCTCGGGGCTTGCTTGGCGGGATGCGATGGCTACACGCTGGCGCGGCCAATGTTGGCCCGCATCAGCGCATGAAGAACATTCCCAGCCTCATTGATGTCGCCCGCCGGGCGAAGGTGAACATCTCCACGGTCTCGCGCGTCATCAACCAGACCGGCAAGATCGGCGCGGAAACCCAGGCGCGGGTCCGGAAAGTCATGCGCGAACTCGGCTACAAGCCGAACCGCGTCGCCCGCCGGCTGCGCACCCAGGAGGGTTCCACGCACCTGCTGGGCCTGATCATCCCGAACATCCAGAACCTCTTCTTCGCCGACCTGGCCCGCGGCGTGGAAGACGTGGCTTACAAGCACAACTTCGCGCTCCTGCTCTGCAATTACGACGAGGACGAGCTCAAGGAGCGCTTCTACCTCGACGTCATGCAATCCGAGTCGGTGGACGGCATCATCATCCCGCCGATCCACGAGACTGACCCGGCCGTGCTGCAGGTCGTGCGCAACGGCACCCCGGTCGTCTGCGTCGACCGCAGCCTCTCGAACGGGACTCTAGACAAGGTCGAGGTCGACAACCACATCGGCGCCCTCAAGGCGGTGGAGCACATCATCGCCCGCGGGCACCGGCGCATCGGCGTGATCGGCGGTCCGCTCGATTCCTCCACCGGACGCGAACGCCTGCGCGGCTACAAGGACGCCCACGCCCAGGCCGGGATTACCCTCAAGTCGGAGTTGATCCGGTTCGGCGATTTCAAGCAGACGAGCGGGCAGGCCCTCGCGCACGAGCTGCTGTCGATGTCCGACCCGCCCACCGCCCTATTCGTCTGCAACGGGCTGATGATGGCGGGGGCGCTCGAGGCCATCGCCGCCCTCGGGCTGAAGATCCCGCGGCAGATTGCCATCGTCGGTTTTGACGAGCTGACCCTGGCGGACGTGTTCAATCCGCCGCTGACCGTGGTGCGCCAGCCCGCCTACGAGGTGGGCAAGTGCGCGGCGGAACTGCTGCTGAAGCGCATTGAGGATCCGAAGCGCCCGGCCAGCAGCCTCAAGCTCCTGCCGGAGCTGATCGTCCGGAAGTCGTGTTAAGGAGGTAGGGGCGGGTTATCCCTAACCCGCCGCGTTCGCACGTTTCTGCGCATTAGGGATAACGCGCCCTACCCGCACAATCTGCAACCCCCGGCTTGACCTGCACCCGAATTAACGCAATCGTTTGCCTTGCCTCGCGTCCAGCCCGGCTAAAACAGGCCGGCTTGCTGTAGATTCCCCTTTTTTTTCATGATACTTCCCTCCCCGGTCATCGTCGTCGGCAGCGTCATGCACGACATGACCTTCGCGTGTGACAGCTTCCCGTCCAGCGGGGAGACGGTTCTCGCCCGGCTGCGGGTCGGCCTGGGGGGCAAGGGCTCGAACCAGGCGATCGCCTGCGGGCGCACGGGGATGCGCACGCTTTTCGTCGGGGCGGTCGGGGGCGACGCGTTTCCCGACACGATCCGCGCCTTTTATCGCGTTGAAAAGATCGGTTGCCAGCTCGCCGTGAAACTCGGCGAGTCCACGGGCACCGCCGTGATCCTGCTGAACCGGGAGGGCCAGAATGAAATTGTCATCGAGCCCGGCGCGAACGCCCGCCTCGCTCCCGCCGACATCCCGCTCACCGTCCTGCGCCGGGCCAAGATCGTTGTGACCCAGTTTGAGTCCAATCTCTCAACGACCGCCCAGATCCTAAAAGCCGCGCGCCAGGCGGGCGTCGCCACTGTGCTGAATCCCGCGCCGATGCGGGCGGACTTCAAGCCGGCGATCCTCCGGCACGTCGACATCCTCATCCCGAACGAAACCGAGTTCACCGCCCTTGTGCGCCTGCTGCCCAACCTCAACCTCCCGGAGTTCACCGAGGCGGCGCTGCACGCGATGGCGTGGGACGACCTCCATGCACTCTGCCGCGGGTTCGGGGTGCCGACGCTGATCGTCACGCTCGGCAGCCGTGGCTGTTTTGTGTCGGAGAAGCAAGGTCATCATTTCATCCCGGCGCACACTGGCATGAAGGTGGTCGACACCACGGGCGCCGGCGACGCCTTCTGTGGCGGTTTCGCCGCCGGTTTCGTGCAGCACGACGGCAACATCGCCGCGGCCGCGCGCCTCGGCACGGCGGTGGCAGCACTCTCCATCACCAAACCCGGCGCCGCGTTCGCGATGCCGAAGCAGGCCGAGCTGCGCCGGTTTCAGGCGAGGACCAACACCGCCTAACGGCTCGCCCTTCAGCCGGGCGCGACCTGCAGCCAGGTGAGGCGCCAGGTACCGTGCTCGCGGCCGCCCGCTTCATAGTAAGGCAGGAAAACCAACGGAGGGCGGTAGCCAAGATTGAGGCGCACGGCCGGGGCTTCGTCGGCCGCCGGCGCGGCCAGCACTTCCAGTAAACCCGAGCCGGCCGCGGGGGGCAGACGGATGGTTTCCTCGATTTTGAAGCCATCGATCAAGCCGGTTGCATAAACGAGCGGGCCCCGCGTGATTGCGGCATAGTCGAAGTGCAACACTTCCTGGCTCACCGGCGACCCGTCTGGCGTGCGCGACTCCTGGAGGTTGCGGTGCATCTGGCGATGCAGTTTCGGTGCCATGGGCAACTCCAGCCAGATGACGTCGCCGGCCTGCCAGTCGCGATCGAGCGCGACGTAGGTGCCGGTGGCGGCGGCGGGCCCGGGCGTGTCATTGATGCGAACCGAGGCGCCTTCCGCCCAGCCGGGGACGCGCACGAGAATCGCGAAGCAGGCGGCCCGCTCGGGGTTGACCGTGATCCGGATGGCGCCGTCGAACGGATAATTGGTGATTTGCTCGAGCCGGACCACCCCGGCCTGCGCGGTGGACAGGGCGGCCGAGCCCGGGCCATAGAGGTTAACCGCAATGTCGCCTCCGGCGGTCAGGCCGTAGGCCGCCGAAGTCAGCTCCTCCAGCGCCCACGGGCCACTCGATTTGCAGCACCGCCAGTAAGTGGTGTAGACGCGCTTGCCATTAGGGAAGGAATAATAGCACCAGTTGTCGCCGGCGGGAGCCTGCGCCCCGAGCAGGTCGTTGTACGCCGACTTTTCAATTTCGTCGGCATACTTCGCGTCGCCGGTAAGAGCTAGGAGCTCGCGGTTCAGCTGGATCCAGGAAAAAGTGGAACAGGTCTCTACGTAGCCGTAGGGACTGAAGACCGGGGGGGGATTGAATACTTCGCGCGAGCGGTGCGCCACGCCGCCCCACGGGCCGCCGCCCAGGGTCAGGTGGTGCTGCCGGATGCTTTCCCACAAGTGCTGCACGGCTTGCAGGTGGAGGGGGTTCCCGGTGGCGCGATGCAGTTTGACCAGCCCGACCAGGTTCCACAAAAGCTGATAGGCCTTGCCGGTCGCGATGAACGCGGCATCGGTATTCGCCAACGCCTGCGGCAGCAGTTCAAGGGCGGGGGACGCGCTGGCCTGTTGCAGGATCAGGTTGGCCAGATCCAGGTATCGGGTCTCCTGCGTCACCAGGTAAAGTTCGACGGCAGGATCCAGCAGCACGGTGGCGGAGAGGCCGAAGTGGTTGCCGAGAGACGTGATGTTGATTCCGCCGCTGAGGGCGCGCCAACAGAGATCCCCGATTTTTCGCGCCGCTTCGAAGTACGCGGGCTGCCGCAAGGCACGACCGGCGGCAATCAACCCGAGAATCAGATAGCTATGCACCCAGATGTCCCACGTGCGCTGGCCCGGCGCGCCGTCCCATGTGCGAGGGTCGGGGACCTGACTGCACATGAAGCGCCGGGCGGGGGCATAGGTGCCGAGGTAGCCGTCGCCGCCCTGCACCCCCACGAGGTAGTCCGCGACGCGGCACATGCTCGCCGTGAGGCCCGCATCCCCGGTGCGCTCGACGGCGCGTGCGGCGGCGCACAGCCACTTGCCGGCGTGTTCGCCGTACCAATCGCCCTCGTGGTTGTGCGCGGTGTGCGCCGGGCAGAAGAGCGCGATTGGCGGACTGGCTTCGTCCTGGATGAACCGGGTGAGGTGGGCGGAGAGATTGGCGGCCAGCGCCCGGCCGAGCGGGCCGCCGAGCTGGACCCGGGCAGGGGAGGGAAAGGTCAGCGAGTGGGGCATCTTTTGTCCTAAAAGGCTGGAGCGAAAAAAAGTTGACACGAGGGTTAAAACAAAAAAAGCTCGTTTAAGCAAACGTTTGCTTAAACCAGACGATTGCCCCCTTACCCCTCCACGCCATGTTTTCGCCCGTCTCCGTCCCGCCGGCCCCGCGTTCACCGCCCCGGACCGTGGCCTGAGCCCCCGGCCCCGCGCTTTCCGTTACCTCAACCCCAAGTGCAAACGTTTGCCCAACTGCCCATGAAAATACGCTCTGCCCCAACCAAATTCGCCGCCGCGCTGGTTGCGCCGCTGCTGTTCGCCGCTCTCGCGGTCGCTGGCTCCGCCCAGCAGGCCGCCCCGGACCCGACTGCAAAACCCGCCGCCAGCAAGGACGAGGTGGTCGAGCTTCCAAAATACACCGTTACCACCGGCTTCCGCTCGCCCAAGGCCATCGACCTGATCCCGGGCGCGATCAAGCTGGTCTCAGCGGAGGAAATCGCGAACACCCTCCAGCTCACGGATGACGCGACCGCGGTGCTCTCCCGGACGGTCCCCGGTTATGCGCCCGCCACGCAACAGATGCAGAACACCGGGGAGACCCTGCGCGGCCGCGTGGCCCTGCGCCTCTTTGACGGCATTTCCCAGACCACCCCCCTGCGCGAAGGTAGCCGCAACGCCACCTTCACTGACATGGACATCGTCGCCCAGATCGAGGTGATCAACGGGCCCTCGGCGGCTGAGGGCATCGGCGCCGCCGGCGGCATCATCAACTACATTTCCAAGAGCCCGGCCAAGGACGGGAGCGAGGCCACGTTGCGCACCAAGTTCTCGGAGCAGGGTTACAATGACAGCGCCAGCTACCGGGTGGGCCTCAATTATAGCCACAAGGACGGCCCCAATGACCTGATCTTCGGGGCGGCGTTTGCCAAGCATGGCATGGCCTATGATGCCCACGGCCGTCGTCTGGGCATGGGCGCCAGCGGCTCCAGCAACGACTCCGACTCGAAGAACCTCTTCATCAAGGTCGGGCACAATTTCGGCGTAGATAACGCCCAGCGCCTCATGCTGACCGTCAGCCAATTCCGCATCGAGGGCAAGGGTCACTATATCCCGGACCTCGGCAACCGGGCGCTCGGGATCACGGACTCGGCCAAGCGCGGCGTGCCGGCCGGGGCCAAGACGGAGTTCAATGATTTTGCGCAGTATGCCCTCGCCTACAAAAACGACGCGCTGTTTGGCGGCTCGCTCAACGTCCAGGCCTACAAGGCCAGCCAGGCGATGCGCTTCGTTGCCGAGCTCGGTGGCGCCGACAAGCAGGATCCCCTGTTCGCCCCGCTGGGCACCCTGGTCGACCAGTCGGAAATCAACTCGCAGAAAAAGGGCCTGCGCAGCTCCTGGTCTGGCAAGGACCTGTTCGGAGTCGCCGGGCTCGAACTGACCCCGGGCTTTGACTATTTGGATGAGAAGGCGCAGCAGCGGTTGGCCCTCACAAACCGGGTGTGGGTGCCCCCGATGAACTACACCAGCAAGGCGCCTTTCCTGCAGGCTTCCTACACCAATGGCCCGGTGACCGTGAGCGGCGGTGTACGCCATGAAGGAGGCGAGCTGCAGGTGGACGATTATACCACGGTGTATTTTGCCAACCGGTCGTATGTCCAGGGCGGCACCCTGAAATACAGCGAAACCCTGCCCAATGTAGGGATCATCGTGCGGCTGCCGCAAAACTGGTCGATTTTCGGCTCCTACAGCAAGGGTTTCTCACTGCCGAACGTCGGCATCCCGCTCCGGAATGTGAACTACCCCGGCCAGTCGGTTGCCGGCATCCTTGATCTGCAAGCCGTGGTTTTTGACAACAAGGAGGGCGGAGTCAGCTGGCATGGCAAGCGGTTCAGCTTCAGCACCTCCTATTACCGCTCCTATTCCGAGCTCGGGGCGACCCTGTCGATCGATCCCGTCACGAAAGATTTCATTCTCCAGCGCCGCCCGGTTAAACTTACCGGCTATGAATTCACCGGGGAATACAAAGTGACCTCCGCCCTCAAGTTCTCGGTGCTCTACTCCCACATGAAGGGTCTCACCCGGACCAGCGAGACCGGGCCGTTGACTCGCGAGCAGGGCATGGGCAATGTGAGCCCGGACAAGCTTAACTTGTCCACGACCTGGAAATTCATGCCCAAAGCCAGCCTGACGCTCGATGTGGAGAAGGTCTTCTCCCGTAACATCAATGTCGGGGCCGCGGGTGAAGAACACACCGGCTCGCTCACCCTCGCGCATCTCACCGCCAGCTATTCCACGAAATGGGGCGACTTCTCCGTCGGCATCGAAAACCTGACGGACAAATACTACATCCTGCCCTGGGCCCAGATCGACCAGTTCAACAATTACTTCGCCGGTCGTGGCCGGGTGATCTCGGTTTCGTATGCGGTGAGGTTCTGATTTTGAATTCAGGCTCCAGCGGTTCGCCTGCCGGACAGCTGGAGCTTTTTCTTGGTCTCTACCCAGTAACGGTGCGGCCGGGTTGAGGCCGGAACTCGACGTTCAGCCGCATATCGCGCCAGGCTTCTGCTCAAATCCATGAAACTCCCGCGGCGGCACCGGCTGGTTGTGGTTTGCCTGTGGCTTGGCTGGCTTGCTCCCCTGCGCGCCGAGAACCTGGTGTCGGTGCAGGACGGGGTCTTGATGGCGCCGCCCGAAGCGGCCGCCAGCACGGATCTGGGCGCTACAGACACACCCTTGGTTGTGCGCGACGGGGCGGTGTGGCGCTACAATGCGGCCGCGGCGCGATGGAACAACGTCAGTCCCCGAATGGAAGGCTCGATCATTCGCGGGCTTTTGGCCTCCGGGTCCCATTCATGGCTCATGCTTGGGCACGCTTCGGGCCGGTCCCTCGAGCGACTGGTGGCCTTGGCGGCGGCCGACGGGCCAAGTGAAGGCCAGCCGCCGCCATTCCCGGTGCCGCTCCGGGTCGCGCATGGCGCCGTCCAGGGCGGAGTGCTTTATCTCGCCGGCGTTGATGCCGGCGGCAGCCCGCATTGGTGGTCCCTCAACCTGGCGGCGCCCCGGCCGCAATGGATGATCCTGCCAGCTTGGTCCAATCGGTCCGATGGGGTGGGCACGGTAACGTCACAGGATCAAACCCTGGTGGTCACGGCCGCTTCGCCCAAGGGAGGTGGGGATGAGCTTTGGGTCTGGACCGCGGCGGAAGGCTGGCGGTTGAAGCGCACGCTTCCGGGCAACGTGGTTTCCGGGGCGACGCGGGCCCTCGGCCAGGCCCACGTCCTTTATCTGTTGCAGATGCCGCCCGACGCGGCGGGGTCGCCGCGCATCCAGCTTTACACCTACCACCTCACGACGGCCTCAGTCGCCCCGCAGGGGC
>JANYAM010000296.1 GCA_025361365.1 Opitutus sp.
CGCGAGCAAGGCGGTGGCGCCGGTGGCGCAAGCGGCCAGGAGCAGGAATGAGCGGATGATCTTATTCATAATGGGGGTGAGATTGCGGGATTAAAAGCGGGTGCCGAAGGAGAAGTTGAACTGCGTGCCCTTCTTGTTGAACTTGTCGCCGGTCAGCGGAATGCCGAAGTCCAGGCTGAGGGGCGCCCCGGCGACGAAGAGGCGCAGGCCGATGCCGAAGTTGTCATTATATTGCGCCGGGTTGAAGTCGTAGGCGTCCTTGTTGACGAAGCCGGCGTCGTAGAAGACGGCGAAGCGCACGGGCTTCACGACATCCATCGAGTATTCGAGACTGAGGAAGCCGTAGGAACCACCGCCGGTCGGCTCGCCGATGGCATCCTTCGGTCCGACGGTGCGGAACTCAAACCCGCGGAGCGTCTGCGGGCCGCCGAGGAAGTAGCGGTCGTAGAACGGCACACCGGGCACGAACGTCAACGACGTCGGCAGGCCGGTGTTCGGATCTGTGACCGTGCGGGTAGTGGACTGGTTGCTCTTGCCGAAGCTATTCACCACACCGACGCGGCCGAGGACGGCCAGGACCTGCTCCTGGAACTCGGCGATCGGGAAGAATTTCGAGCCGCGGAACTCCATGCTGTAATAGTTGTTGCTGCCGCCAAGCGGGCCGCCCGCCACACCGAGCTCGAGCGTGCCGTAGTTGCCGCGCGTGGTGTTGATGATCTTGTCACGGGAGTCCTGCGTGAGCGACAGGGTCATCTTGGAGGTGGTCGAGGAACCCTCGGCGAAGAGGATTTCCGTGGGCGCCCCGGCCGCCACGTTGGCGATGTCGACGACCTGGTAGGTGTAGGAGAGGCGGCCCTCCAGCCAGTTGAAGAGGCGCTTGCGCAGGTAGACTTCGCCGCCGGTGCGGATTTCCTGGTAATAGGCGCTGTTGTAGTCGGAGGTCTGCCGGTAAATCTGGAAGCCGAGGGCCAGCTCGCGTTCGAAGAGGTAGGGCTCCTCGAAGGCCATGATGGCCTCGCTGGACTGCGAACCGATCTGGAAGCGCAGGCGGAATTTCTGGCCGTCGCCCTGGAAGAACGAGCGGCGGTTGAACAGGTCGAAGTTCGACTGGGTGACCTCGGCAAAGACGACCGCCTTCTCGAGCGAACTGAAGCCGGCGCCGAAGGTCAGGTTGCCGGTGCGCGCCTCGCGGACCGAGATCTTCAGGTTGCGGCGGCCGGGGATGTTGGTCGACTCGTCGGTGACGTTGACCGGGTCCTCGAAGAAGCGGGTGTTCTCGAGGCGCAGCTTGCTGATCTTCATCCGGAGCGAATCGAAGACGTCGCCCGGGCCGAGGACGAGCTCGCGCAGGATGACTATGCTCTTGGTCTTCGTGTTGCCCTCGATGACGACGGACTCGACCTGAAACTTCTCGCTCTCGGTGATCTGATACTCGATGTCGATGTCGCCGGTCGTGAGGTTGGGCTTGCGCACGAGGTGGACGCGCGTCTGGAGGTAGCCGACCTGGCCGTAGAATTCCTCGAGCGTCTCGACATCCTTGTCGAGCTTGGAGGGGACGAAAGTCATGCCCTTCTTCTGGCGCGGCACGAGCTTGAGGATGCGGTCGGAGTAAATCTTGTTCCCCTTGAAGGTGACGTCGCCGATCTTGTATTGGCGGCCCTCGTTCACGCGGATGGTGATGACAAGGCGGTCGGGCCGGGGATAGTCGAAGGTGATCTTGTCCTCGGCGATCTCGACGTCGAGGTAACCCTGCTCGTTGTAGTAGTCGCGCAGCTTGTTGAGGTCCTCGTCAAACTCGTCGTCCTTCAGGCGGCCGCCGCCGGTGAGCCAGGAGAACAGGTGCCACTTGCGGGTCTCCATCTCCTTGCGGAGCCGCTTGGACTTGATGTGGTCGTTGCCCACGAAGTTGATGGCGGCGATCCGCACCCGGGCGCCCTCGCGAACCTTGAAAGTGATGGTGCCGAAACCCGTGCTGCGGTTGCGGTCAATGTTGTAGGTGACCTGAGCCTGATTGTAGCCCGCCTTCTGGTAGAGCTGGTAGATCTTCTGGGCGTCGTCCTTGATCTGGCGCTCGTCGAGCGGGCCGTTGGCCAGGGACTTGATTTCCTTCATCAGGCGGCGGTCCTTGTAGGCCTTGAGGCCCTCGAACTTCACGGCCAGCACGCGGAATTTCGGGGTCACCTCGAAGACGAGGTTGACCACGTTGCCCGACGCCTGCTCGCGCTTGGCCTCGATGAACTCGAAGAGCTGGGTCTTGTAGAGCGAGCGGATGTCGCGGTCGATCAGCGCCTCGTCGAGGTCGGTGTCCTCGCGCAGGGCCATGTTGGCCCGCACGATCTGCTCGCTGACATTGGCCATGCCCACGAACTTGATCGTGATGGTGCCCACATGGTAGGTCGGGCCGGCGGCCGCCTCCGGCTGTGCAGCCACCGGCTGGTCCTGGGCGAGGAGCCCGGCCGCGCCGGAAAACAGGGAAAGGGTGGCGAGCAGAACCCGCGCAAACGGGTTACGGAGTGAAGTTTTCAAAGCGCGTAATTTCTTGGAGGAAAGTTAGTTTCAAATCACCTACCGGTCCGTTGCGCTGCTTGGCAACGATTAAATCCGCGGCACCGGCTGCGGTCTGGAATTTTTCGTCGGCTTCCTTGGGGCGGGACAACATGAGGACTACGTCGGCGTCTTGCTCGATGGAGCCGGATTCGCGCAAGTCCGACAGGCGGGGCGTGCGGTTCTCCTTCTCCGATGAGCGGTTAAGCTGGCTTAGGACTATGACCGGCAGATCAAGTTCCTTCGCCATTGCCTTTAATCCGCGCGAAACTTCCGCCACCTGCTGCTCGCGCGGCGCGCGGGAATCGGTGCCGTTGATCAGCTGCAAATAATCGACGATAATCAGGCCCAGTTTCCGGCGGGCGTAAATGCGGCGGGCCTTGGCCCGCATTTCCATGATGGTGAGCGCGCTCGAGTCATCCACGAGGATGGGGGCCTTCTTGAACTCTTCGGCTGCCTGGCCGAGGGCGTTGACCTCATGGCCGTCGCGGCTGACGAGACCGTCGCGCAGCAGCTTCATGTTCACCCGCGAGCGGGCGCACAGCATGCGCAGGGCGAGCTGGGACGAGCTCATTTCGAGCGAAAAGATGAGGGTCGCCACCGGCTCGGCCTTGCCGGGCTTGGGCAGCGCGGCGGACTCGGCGATGTTGAGAGCGAAGCTGGTCTTGCCCATCGAGGGGCGCGCCGCGATCACGATCATTTCCTGGCGCTGGAAGCCGAACGTCATCGAATCGAGGTCCTTGAACCCCGACGTCACGCCGGTCAGCTCGCCCTTCTTCATGAGCAGCTTGGCGATGACGGTGTTGGCCTCCTTGATGGACTCCTTGATGTCCTGGGCGCTGTCGCTCACGCGGTCCTGGGTGACTTTGAAGAGATCCTGCTCGATCTTGTCGACGAACTCCTCGAGCCCGCCGGTGAAACCATAGGCCTGCTCGACCGCGCCGGTGGCGGCCTTGATCAGCTCGCGGAGCAGGTGCTTTTCGCGGACCTTCTCGATGAAATAGCCGGCGTGCGCGGTCGTCGGGATCTTGCCCGTGACCTGCATCAGGTAGGCAAAGCCGCCGACGGCCTCGAGCTGGCGGCGGGTCTTCAGTTCCTCGGCCAGCACCTCGAGCATGACGGCCGAGCCCTTCTGGTAGAGCTCGACGATGATCTCGAAGAGGAGCCGGTTGGCGGGGAAATAGAACGAGTCGGCGGCCAGGCGCGCCTCGAGACAGCGCGCGATGGTGTCGTTGCCATCGAGCAGGCAGCACGCGATGACGTGCTCCTCGGCCTCCGCACTGTGCGGGGGCGAGCGGTCGGGCGCCGACGCCGGCAGGGTCGCCGCACGCTCCGCGCCGGGGTAACGTGACGTCCCCTTCGCCCGCGGTTGCTCGATGCCGGATTCGCCCATGAGTGGTTCAGTTAGCCCCCGGGAGGAGGCTGCGGCAACCATCGATTATCGACAAACGCTTCATCAGTTATTCCAACTCCGCCCAACCCGGGGGTGGCTAAAAAAAAGCTGCGGGTTTAACCGCAGCTTGGGGTCGGGCAAATCGTTGATTACGACGCAGCCGGCTCGATCGGGTTCTCGGAGACGACGTCGAAGGTGAGCTCGACGCTGACCTCGGGGTGCAGCTTGATCTTCACCTCGTGCTTGCCGAGGGTCTTGATCGGCTGGCCGAGGTGGATGCGGCGCTTCTCGATGGTGACGCCGGCGGCGGTGAGCTTGGCGTGGATGTCGTTCGCCGTGACGGCGCCGAACAGCTTGCCACCCTCGCCCGTCTTCACGGCGATGGCGATGCCGGCCTTCTCGATCTGCTTGGCGAGCGCCTGGGCGCCGTCGAGCTCCTTGGCCTCGCGCAGGCCGCGGGCCTTCTTGAGGGCCTCGACGTGCTTGCGGTTGGCCTGGGTGAGCGGGACCGCCTTGCCCTGGGGCAGGAGGAAATTGCGCGCGTAGCCGGCGCGAACTTTGACCTGGTCGCCTTCGGCGCCAAGGCCGTCGACCGGTTTGAGGAGGAGAACTTCGTGATTAGCCATGATCGGAACTGTGTTGATGATTTTTGATTAAATGAATGCGACGCGAGGCGGCTTAGAACGGCACGTCTTCGTCGAGGTTTTCCTGCGCCGCGGGGGCGGCAGGCTTCGGGGCGCCAGCGGCGCGCGGGGCATAAGTGCGGGGGGCGCTGCCTTCCCCACCCTCGCCACCACCGGGCGCGGCGCCGTCGGCGCGGCCGCTGCCGAGGAACTGGAAGTTGTCACAGACCACCTTCATGCGGCTGCGCTTTTCCTTGGTGGTCTTGTCCTCCCACTGGTCGAGGCGCAGGCGGCCTTCGACGAAGAGCGGGCGGCCCTTGGTGCAATACTTGGCGATGTTCTCGCCCGACTTGCCCCAGGCCTCGATGTCGACGTAGGTCACTTCCTCGCGCTCGCCGCCGCTCTCGTCCTTAAACTTGCGGTTCACCGCCAGGCTGAACTGGCAGATGGCGGTGCCTTTCGGCGTGACCCGGAGTTCCGGGTCGCGCGTCAGGTTGCCGATAAGCATGACTTTGTTGAGATTGGCCATGGGAGGTGGGGCGGCGCGAAAACGCTTCAGGCGTTCTCGACGAGCGCGCGGTAGACGCTTTCGTTGAGCCGCAGGCGCTCGTGGAGCTGGGCGGGGGCGGCGGCCGGGGCGGAGAAGTTCACCTGGATGTAGACACCGGAGGGGAACTGGTCGTCGGTCTTGCGCGCAAAGTCACGGCGGCCGATGTTCTCGACGGCGGTGACATCGCCCTGCACGGCGGAAATTTCCTTCTTCACGCCCTCGATCAGTTGCTCGACGGAGTCTTCCTTGCCGCGGTTGTCGAGGATGATGGAGGCTTTGTAGTTACGCTTGTTCTGGCTCATGGTGGTCTCGGCGATTGAGGGTATTCATGGCTTCGGCCGGCCCGCGGTTGATAAGCAGGCGGAGGCCGTCCACGAAGGAGGTTAGTTTTTGATCAATTAGTTTGGTTTGTTCTGTAGAGAATTTTCCGAGCACGAAGTCCTTGATGTCCATCCCCGCGGGGCGGGGTTCGTTGATGCCGAGCCGGTAGCGGACGAATCCGCTGCCGAGGTGCTCGAGCAGGCTGGCGACCCCGTTGTGGCCGCCGGCGCTGCCGGTGACCGAGACCTTAACGGCGCCCGTGTCGATCGTGAGATCGTCGTAGGCCACGATGAGGTCGCTGACGGCGGCCTTGTGGAAGTCGAGCAGGCCGCGCAGGGCGCGGCCGCTGTCATTCATGAAGGTCGTCGGCTTGACGAGGAGTCGCGTGACACCGGGTCGGACGTCCCAGCGGGCGGTGGCGGCCTCGAAGCGGGATTCTGATTTCCACTTGAGGCCTTCGGCGACGGCGAGCGCCTCAACGACGGTGAAACCGAGGTTGTGGCGGGTGCCGGCGTATTCGCGCCCGGGGTTGCCCAGTCCAGCGATCAGCGTGACGGACATGACTCAAAGAACAGCGTGCAAAACGGGCCGCGCGCGGACGCGCGACCCGGGAAACGAAATTACTTCTTGGCGGGCGCAGCGGCGGGCTTGGCGCCCGCGGCGGGAGCGGCGGCCTTCGCATCGCCCTTGGCGGGCGCGGCGGCGGCTTTGCCATCGGCGGGCTTGGCACCGGCAGCGGCCGGAGCGGCAGCAGCACCATCGGCGGCCGGGGCGGCGGTGCCATCGGCAGCCACAGCACCAGCGACGGGCGCGACAACCGCGGCGACTTCCTCGGCCGGCGGCTCGACGCAGAGGACGACCGTCTGGTTCTTGTCGTCCAGGTACTCGACGCCCGCGATGGGCTTCAGTTCGCTGACGTGGATGGTCTCGCCGACCTTCAGCTCGGAGACGTTGACCTCGATGAAGTCAGGCAGGTCCTTCGGGAAGCAGCGGATGCGCAGGCGGTGCGCGGCGGTCTCGAGGATACCACCCTCGGTCTTCACGCCGTAGGCCTCACCCACGATGTGGAGGGCGACGTTGATGATCATCTTCTCGTTTTCCTTCACTTCCTGAAGGTCGAGATGGAGATACTTGTCCGTGATCGGGTCGCGCTGGATTTCCTGGAGGAAGGAGAGCGCGGTGGCGCCGGCATCACGCTTGAGCTCGATGAGGGCGGCCTTGCCGCCGATTTCCTTGCGGAGCTTGACGAATTCCGGGCCGTTGACGGCCAGATTCTCGGGTTTCGTGTGCTTGCCGTAGAGGATGGCCGGGATCTGCTGGGCCTTACGGAGGCGGCGGGAAGCGCTGCGGCCGGTGCCTTCGCGCGTCGTGACGGTGAGTTGGTATTTCTTCATGGTTTCGTTCCCCCTGTGACCCCGGAATTGGAGGCAGGCGTAATGGAAAAGGGTGCGGAGTTGACCGGCCGGGCCCGGGCGATGCAACCAAAACTTTCCGTCGCCCTTAACTTTCCCCTTTTTTACACCATAGAGGGATTGACAAGCCTTCCCAGCCGTCTCTTTTTGGCCATTCTTTTTGCCACACTGCCTGGTAGCTCAGTGGTAGAGCAGGTGACTGTTAATCACTTGGTCGTAGGTTCGATCCCTACCCGGGCAGCCATTTTATTAGCAGGCAAGGAGTTAATCGCACTGCGAATCCCTTGCCGCCAACGATGCCTTATCGCCGAGCGATCTCCACGCTGGGTTGCCCGGAATGCTCCCTGGAGCAGGTCCTCGCACTCGCCGCGCACCATGGACTTGATGCCGTGGAATTGCGCGCGCTTTCCGGTTCGCTCGATCTGCCCGCGGTGCTGGCCGCCGCTTACGGGACGCCCGCCACGCTCGCGGGCCGGCTGACGTCCGCCCCGGTGGCGATCATCGCCCTCGACACCTCGCTCAAGCTCGCCGGCAGCACGCCGGCCGACCGCGCCGATTTCCTGCGCTGCGTGCCGTGGGCCGAGGCCTGCGGCATTCCGTGGCTGCGGGTTTTTGACGGCGGCACGGCCGTCGACGACCCCACCCTGCAGACCATGGCCGAAACGATGGCTTGGTGGCGCGCCGAGAAAAAAGCCCACGGCTGGAAAACCGAAATCATGGTCGAGACCCACGACACGCTGTGCACCACGGCGGCGCTGCGGTCGTTCCTCGCCCTCGCGCCGGGCGTGGCGATTCTCTGGGACGCGCACCACACCTGGCGCAAAGGCGGCGAGGATCCCCTCGCCACCTGGCAAGCCATCAAGCGCCATATTGTGCACGTTCATGTGAAGGACAGCGTCGGCCGCCCGAGCGCCCGTCACCCCTTCACCTATGTGTTGCCGGGCGACGGGGAGTTTCCGATCGCCCCACTGCGCGCGATCCTGGACGCGGAATTTTCCGGCACTGTCAGCCTCGAGTGGGAAAAACTCTGGCACTCGTATCTGCCGCCGCTCGACGAGGCCCTCGCCATCGCCGCGCAGCGTCGCTGGTGGTGAGCTAGAACAGGATCCGGCCAGCCGCCTGCGGCGGAGCCGGCAGGTGCAGCAGGTGCGCCAGCGTTGGGGCCAAGTCGTCCATCCCCACCCGCTCGGTGTGCACGCCGGCCTTGATGCCGGCGCCCCACCAAAGCAGGGGTACGTGGTTGTCGTAGTCGTAAGGCGTGCCGTGCGTGGTGCCGTTCGCGGCCCGGTCGATGAAATAGGGTTTGAGCACGGCGATCACATCCGGGCTGCGGGGCGCATAAAAACTCAGCCGCACGGCCTCGCCAATGGCGTCCAGTGGCGCAGGATCGAGCAAGCGCGTGCGGGTGTAGGCCGTGGCGATACCGGGTGCCGCGAGCAAGGCTTCGCGCACCGCCGCCTCCACCACCGCGGCCGCGAGTTGCTTCTGGGCCAGCGCGGCGGGATTGAGATGATAACCCAGGCCGTCGCGCGCGGCCCAGCGCTCGTCGTTTGCCAACGGGCCGAACCGTGCGTCGAGTGCTGCGACGACCAGCGCATCGAGATCGGCGCCCTTCACGCGTCCGGTCGCCAAGTCGCGACCCGTGGCCTGGATGCGCTCGGGCATCGGCGCCGCGCCGTGGTCGGCGGTCAGGACGATGACGCAGTGCTGCAGCCCCACCTTCTCGTCGAGGAAATGGAAAAGTTCCGCCAGCGTGCGGTCGAGCCGCAGGAACGAGTCCATCACCTCGTGGCTGTCGGGACCGTAGGCATGACCGATCCGGTCCGTCTGGGAGAAGCCGATGGCCAGCAGGTCGGGCGCGTCATCCGCGGCGCCGAGCTGTTCATGCACGACGAGCTCGCGGGCCATGTCCGCCACCAAGTCATTGTCCCAGGGCATGTCGTCGAATGCTTCGTAGTAATCCTTGCCGATCGTCTTCTGGCCGCCGTCGAGCCGCTTCGGGAAAATCCGCGTGAGCCCGATGCCCTCGTATTCGCCGGCCGCCTCGTCCGGCCCTTGCACGGCCTCGTAGATCTTCGGGTCGAGCAGGCGCGTCCACTCCCGGCCGAACATTTTCTCGACGCGCTGCTCCGCGTTCAAGGCGGTGAAGTAGTCGGGCAGTTGCGGGCGGTAATAAGTGGAGGTGACGACACGTCCCGACTCGGTCCAATAGGCACCGTCAGCCAGCTTGCCCGCCATCAGGATGGCCGCGCGGTCCTTGTCGGCCACACCGAAAACCTTGGCGCGCGCGCCATAGCGGAGCTTAAGCTGGTCGCCGACTGTGCTGGCGAGCAGGTGACGCGGGCTGCGGCCGGCCTTGGATTCGACCACTCCGCCGGGCGAGCGCACCGTCTGCGGCAACAGACCGACCAGCGGCGCCGCGCGATCCTCCACGCAATTCACCTGTTCCAGCGCCGGCCACTCGCGGAGGAGCCACTCGTTGCCAATGATCCCGTGGAGATTGGCGTGCACCCCGGTGAGCATCGTGGCGTGCCCCGGCCCGGTCTTCGTGATGGCATGGCGGTAATGGGCGTCGGCGAAATTGGCGCCCTGCTCCAGCAGAAGGTTGAATCCGCCGGGCCCGAACTGCGGCCGGAACCGGTCGAGATAGTCCGCCCGCATCTGGTCGATGCTGATCACCACCACCAGCCGGGGCGGCAGCTCGGCGCGCACGCGGCCGGCCGCCAGCAGGCACAGGCTGAGAAGACAGGACCGCCAACGGGGGGAAAATGTCATGCCAGGGGAACGGTTGAGGACGGGAACGCGGGAGATGAACCGGCCATATTCAAAGGTGACCCGCCGCCGGCCGGCAAAGGAAATCATGCGGCAAACCGACCGGGGCGCGCCAGCCGCGTGGAAATTTACCCAACCGACACCTAATAAATACATTGAAAGCCCATCATAGTTATCAGAACTTGTCGCGGTGCGGCCCAAGAAGAAGATCTCCCAGACTTTGCTCGCCAAGGAGCTCGGTGTGTCGCAGGCCCTCGTCTCCCTCGCCCTCAACGGCCGCAGCGCCGGCATCAATCCCGACACTTACAAGCGAATCTGGGACCGCGCCATTGCCTTGGGCTACCTGCCGAAGGGCATGCGCGTGGAGTCGACTCCCGACTCATCGCGCGTCCGCCAGATCGGCTACATCCTGCGCGCCCCGCTGCGGCTTTACATCCCGAGCACCTATTTCGGCCATGTGCAGCACGGCTTGCACCAGGAACTCGAGGCGCACGGCCACCGGCTGGTTTTCCTCGGCGCCGAGGATGAACTGACGCCGGAGAAACTGCGCTCGTTCCTCCATCCCAGCAACCATCTCGCCGGAGTCGTCGTGCTGGGCGAGGTCGCCCGCCCGTTCATGGACGGCTTGTGCAAGCTCACCCGCCGCGTCGTCGCCGTCTCCGCCCGTTACCAAGGCCTCTGCCACTCCGTGCTGGGCAACGAGCCCGAGGCACTCACCGAGATCGTCCGCCACCTCTTCAACCTCGGCCACCAGCGGATCGGCTGGCTCGGTGGCAACGCCGCCCTCGGCCGCCACGACGCGCGCCTCACCGCGCTCAAGGCGGCGATGCAGCCGCTCGGCCTGGCCCTCGACCCGCGTTACACCATTGTGTTGAAACAGGCTGATCGCGCCGAGGGAGCCGAGGCCATCCACGCGATGCTGAAGCACGCGCGCCGGAAGGATTTTCCCACCGCCTTCGTCACCTATAACACCCAGATGGCCATGGGCGCCTCGCTCGGCCTCCAGCGCGAAGGCTGGAAGGTGCCCGGCGACATCAGCCTGGCCTCCGCCGACGTCTCGCGGCTCAGCATTGAAGGCACCCTGCGGATCACCGGCGCCGGCACCAGCCCGGACAAGCTGGGCGAGGCCGCGGCCCGCCTAGTCATGGGCGAAGGTGCCGCCGCCGAGGGTTACACCGATCTGGTGCTGCCCGCCCCGCTCGTGGTGGGCAACTCGACCGGCCCGGTGCGCTAGGCCCCCGCCCCATGCGCCCGGCCCCTCTTCCGTCCCGCCCGTTCCGGCGCGCCTGATGTTTTCCGACTTGGTTGTTGATAATTATTAGATCAACCGGCTAGCCTGTCCCCCTACCCCCGTCATGACGCCCTTCGACTACGCCGTCCTCGTCTTCTATTTTGTCTACATGCTGGCCATCAGCTGGGTGTTCCGGCGGTTCGTGAACAATGTCAGCGATTACTTCCGCGGCGGGGGCAAGGCCCTGTGGTGGATGGTCGGCGGCTCGGCGTTCATGATGTCCTTCAGCGCGTGGACGCTCACCGGCGCGGCCAGCCAGGCTTACGGCAAGGGCTGGCCCATCATCACCATCTACGTGGCCAACTCCCTCGGCTTCCTGATCAACGCGCTGCACTTCGCGCCCAAGTTCCGCCAGATGCGCGTCGTCACCGGCATCGAGGCCGTGCGCCGGCGTTTCAGCAAGGCCAACGAGCAGGTCTTCACCTGGCTGCAACTGCCGCTCGGCACGCTCCAGGCGACGCTGCACCTCAACGCCGTGGCGGTCTTTTTCTCCGCCGTCTTGGGCTTCGACCTCTCGCTCACCATCATCGCGCTCGGCCTCATGGTGCTGACCATCGCGCTGCTCGGCGGCAGCTGGGCCGTCATCGCCGGCGACTTCATCCAGATGCTGATCCTGATGCCGGTGTGCCTGACGATTACCGTGCTGGCCGTCGCGCAACTGGGCGGCTGGGGCGGCTTCCTGGAGAAAATCCCCGCCTCTCACCTCGACTTCAGCGCGCTCTGGTCGTCGGACTTCCTCGGCCTGTGGTGTGCGGCGATGCTGCTGAAGCAGGTCATCAGTACCAACAACCTCCTCGACGCGAACCGCTATCTCAGCGTCAAGGATAGCCGCCACGCCCGCTGGGCCGGCTTCCTCGGCAGCGGCCTCTACCTCATCGGCATCGTGGTCTGGTTCGTCCCGCCGATGGCCGCGCGCGCCCTCTTCCCCGACCTGCACGGCCAGTTTCCCAACCTCGAACACCCGGATGAGGCGGCCTTCATCGCCATCACGCGCGCCGTCGCGCCCGTCGGCATGCTCGGCCTGCTCGTCAGCGGCATCTTCGCGGCCACGATGTCGGCGATGGACGCCGGGCTCAACAAGAGCGCAGGCATCTTCATCAAGAACTTCTACCAACCCGTGTTGAAACCCGGCGCCGCCGACCGCCACCTGCTCAAGGCCGGCAAGATCGTCACGCTGATCCTCGGCGTCATCATCATCCTCACGGCCCTGCGCATGAGCCAGCTGAAGCAGCTCAACCTCTTTCTGCAGATGCAGCGCGTAAGTATCCTCATCGGCGTGCCCATCACCGTGCCGCTCGTGCTGGCGCTCATCGTCCGGCGCACGCCGGCCTGGTCGGGCTGGAGCACCGTCCTTGTCGGTTTCACCGGCTCGGTGCTGATCGACCGCTACCTCTCGCCCGGCTGGGCCGCCCAGTTCTTCGGGAAAACCGCCCCGCTCGATCCTGCGGCGCAGGAATACTGGCGCCAGGGCATCCAGCTCTTCGGCAACGTCGCACTCGGCACGGGCTGGTTCCTTTTCTCCACGCTCTTCTGGAAGCAATCCCCCGCGGACCACCGCGCGGCGGTCGAGGCGTTCTCCACCCAGCTCGACACCCCGATCGATTTTGCCCGCGAGGAGGGCGCCGCCAATGCCAACGACTCCCGCCAGTCCACCGCGGTCGGCTGGCTCTGCCTCACTTATGGCAGCTTTGTGCTGCTGCTGACCCTGATTCCCAACCCGCTGGTCGGGCGCCTGGCTTTTGTCGGCTGCGGCGGGCTGGTGGTGGTGGTCGGAGCCGTCCTGTTGCGCAGCGCCCGCCGGGCGGACCCCGCCGCTGGTTAACCATCTAACCGACGTCACCCTGCCTTTTTCGCGTCCAGCCACCACACTATGTCTGCCCCCCGTGGAAAGCTCGTGCTTTTACCCCCCCACCGTGTCTGGCGCACCTATCAGGGTGGGCGCAGCCTCGACGCATTCGCCGGTGCCGCCGCCCCGGCCGACACGCATTTTCCCGAAGACTGGGTCGCTTCCACCACGCGCGCCGTCAACGCCGGCCGCGAGTCCATCCGCGAAGGCGTCTCCCGGGTTGTCGTCGGTGGCGCGACCCACGACTTCGCCGAGTTGCTCGCGTCCGACCCGGCATATTTTCTCGGCGCCAAACACGCCGCAAAATTCGGCGCGCACCCCCAGCTGCTCGTCAAGCTGCTCGACCCGTCCATCCGCCTGCACTTCCAGGCC